>NZ_CP167894.1:1944575-2268671 GCF_041504345.1 Vibrio sp. BS-M-Sm-2 | reverse complement strand
CTTCAGCAGACACTAGGCTCTTACGAGAAGTGAAACCGAATTTAGGTAGACGTTGTTTTAGAGGCATTTGACCGCCTTCAAAACCTGGACGAACAGAGCCGCCAGAACGTGACTTTTGACCTTTGTGACCGCGGCCACCTGTTTTACCAAGGCCAGAACCGATACCACGACCTACACGCTTCTTAGAAGGTTTAGAGCCAGCAGCCGGTGATAGAGTATTCAAACGCATTCTGATTACTCCTCAATCTTAACCATGTAGTAAACCTTGTTGATCATACCGCGTACGCACGGAGTATCTTCAAGTTCTACTGTATGGTTGATGCGACGAAGACCTAGACCTTTAAGACACGCTTTGTGCTTAGGTAGGCGACCAATTGAGCTTTTAGTTTGAGTTACTTTAATAGTTGCCATCGTGTGCTTACTCCGAAATAGATTCAACAGTTAGACCACGTTTAGCAGCAACCATTTCTGGTGACTTAACGTCTACTAGAGCACCAATCGTTGCACGAACGATGTTGATCGGGTTCGTTGAACCGTATGCTTTAGAAAGTACGTTATGTACGCCCGCAACTTCAAGTACAGCACGCATTGCACCACCGGCAATAACACCTGTACCTTCTGCAGCTGGCTGCATGTAAACTTTAGAGCCCGAATGACGACCTTTCACCGGGTGGTGAAGAGTGCCTTCGTTAAGCGATACTGTAACCATGTTACGGCGCGCTTTTTCCATTGCTTTTTGAATCGCAGCAGGTACTTCACGAGCTTTGCCGTAACCGAAACCTACGCGACCGTTACCGTCACCAACTACTGTTAGTGCAGTAAAGCTCATGATTCGACCACCTTTAACCGTCTTAGATACACGGTTAACTGCGATCAGCTTTTCTTGCAAATCATTAGCTTGTTGTTGTTCTTTAGCCATCTTCCAACCCTACCTTAGAATTTCAGACCAGCTTCGCGAGCAGATTCTGCTAGCGCCGCTACTCGACCGTGGTATTGGAAACCAGAACGATCAAATGCAACTGAAGCTACGCCTTTTTCAAGAGCGCGCTCAGCAACAGCTTTACCAACTGCTTTAGCTGCATCAACGTTACCAGTGTTCTTAACTTGCTCACGGATCGCTTTTTCTACAGTAGAAGCAGCTGCGATAACCTCAGAGCCGTTTGCCGCGATAACTTGTGCGTAAACATGGCGAGGAGTACGGTGTACTACCAGGCGAGTTGCACCAAGTTCTGCAATCTTACGACGTGCACGTGTAGCACGACGGATGCGAGATGCTTTCTTATCCATAGTGATACCTTACTTCTTCTTAGCTTCTTTAGTACGCACATTTTCATCTGCGTAACGAACACCTTTGCCTTTGTAAGGCTCAGGAGCACGGTAAGAACGAATGTCAGCCGCAACTTGACCTACTACTTGCTTATCGCAACCAGTAATGATGATCTCAGTTTGGCTAGGGCACTCAGCTTTAATACCTTCAGGTAGAGCGTGCTCTACTGGGTGAGAAAAACCAAGAGTTAGAGCTACAGAGTTGCCTTTCATAGCAGCACGGTAACCAACACCCTTAAGAGTTAGCTTCTTAGTGAAGCCCTCAGTAACACCCATAACCATGTTATTAACTAGAGCGCGAGCTGTACCAGCTTGTGCCCATGCGTTAGTAACACCTTCTTTCGGACCGAAAGTTAGGTTGGTTTCTTCCTGTGCAATAACTACGGCGCTGTTAAGAACGCGAGTAAGCTCACCTTTGCTACCTTTTACAGTAACTTCTTGGCCGTTTAGTTTCACCTCTACGCCAGCTGGAATAGCGACAGGTGCTTTAGCAACACGAGACATAATCTACTCCTTAAGCTACGTAACAGATGATTTCACCGCCAAGACCTGCTTTACGAGCAGCACGGTCAGACATCAGACCCTTGGAAGTAGAAACAACTGCAATACCAAGACCACCCATCACTGTAGGTAAAGAGTCTTTATTTTTATAAACTCTTAGACCAGGACGTGATACACGCTTGATTTGCTCGATTACAGGTTTAGCTTGGAAGTACTTAAGAGTAACTTCTAGCTCAGGTTTTGCTTCGCTGTTAACAGCGAAGTCTACGATGTAACCTTCAGCTTTAAGTAATGCAGCAATTGCAACTTTAAGCTTTGAAGAAGGCATTTTTACAGCAACTTTGTTTGCTGCCTGACCGTTACGAACTCGGGTCAGCATATCCGAAATCGGATCTTGCATGCTCATAAGATTTACTCCAAATGATTAAGTGGCAATTACCAGCTAGCCTTACGAAGACCCGGAATCTCGCCTTTCATGCAAGCTTCACGAACCTTAATGCGGCTTAGACCGAATTTACGTAGGTAACCGTGTGGACGACCAGTTTGGTTGCAACGGTTGCGCTGACGTGATGCACTTGAATCACGTGGAAGAGATTGCAGTTTAAGAACCGCATTCCAACGATCTTCTTCAGATGCGTTTACATCGCTAATGATAACTTTTAGCGCAGAACGCTTTTCAGCGAACTTAGCTACTAGTTTTGCACGTTTAGCTTCACGTGCTTTCATTGATTGTTTAGCCATAACAGTAACCCTACCCTTACTTACGGAATGGGAAGTTAAAGGCAGCCAGCAGAGCTCGGCCTTCCTCATCGGAACCCGCAGAAGTCGTGATAGTGATATCAAGACCGCGGACACGATCGACTTTATCGTAGTCGATTTCCGGAAAGATGATTTGCTCGCGAACGCCCATGCTGTAGTTACCGCGACCGTCAAAAGACTTAGCGCTAACACCACGGAAATCACGTACACGTGGAAGTGCGATAGAGATTAAACGCTCTAAAAATTCCCACATGCGCTCACCACGCAAGGTTACTTTACAACCAATTGGGTAGCCTTCACGAATTTTGAAACCAGCTACAGATTTACGCGCTTTAGTGATAAGTGGCTTTTGACCAGAGATCGTTGCCATATCAGCTGCTGCGTTTTCTAGCAGTTTCTTATCGTTGATTGCTTCACCAACGCCCATGTTTAGGGTGATTTTCTCAATCCTAGGGACTTGCATGACGCTTGTGTAGCTGAACTCTTTGGTAAGCTCAGCGACTACAGACGACTTGTAGTAATCATGCAGTTTCGCCATAGTAGAACTCCAAATTACTTCTAATTAGTTAGAAACAGTTTCGCCGTTAGATTTGAAGAAACGAACTTTCTTGCCATCTTCGATACGGAAACCGATACGGTCTGCTTTACCAGTAGCCGCGTTAAAAACAGCAACGTTAGAAGCATCAATAGCTGCTTCTTGTTCAACGATGCCACCTTGTTGACCTAGAGCCGGAACCGGCTTTTGGTGTTTCTTAACAAGGTTGATGCCTTCAACGATAACTTTACCAGTTGTCAGAACCTTAGTTACTTTACCTTTCTTGCCTTTATCTTTACCAGCAAGAATGATTACTTCGTCATTACGACGGATTTTAGCTGCCATATTGCCGCTCCTTACAGAACTTCAGGTGCTAGTGATACAATCTTCATGAATTTCGCGTTACGAAGTTCACGAGTCACAGGACCAAAGATACGTGTGCCGACTGGTTGCTCAGTAGTGTCATTTAACAATACACAAGCATTACTGTCGAAGCGAATGACAGAACCGTCTGGGCGACGAACGCCTTTACGGGTGCGCACTACTACCGCCTTCAGAACATCACCTTTCTTTACTTTACCGCGAGGAATCGCTTCCTTCACTGTAACCTTGATGACGTCACCGATATGTGCATAACGGCGGTGAGAGCCACCCAGAACCTTAATACACATTACCTTGCGCGCGCCAGAGTTATCTGCTGCGTCAAGTGTACTTTGCATCTGGATCATTGTTAGTGCTCCGCTAAATATTAAAACTAGACCCTCTCGGGTCGGGCTGCCTCTTTAAAAGGGACGCGAATTGTACCACCCTTTTTTTAAATTGGGTAGACAAAAAACAAGCGGCTCCAAAAAATTATTTGGAGCCGCTTATAAGTTATAGAATTACAAAGATTAAATCTTCGCTTTTTCTAGAACTTTAACCAATGTCCAAGACTTAGTCTTAGACAGAGGACGACACTCAGCGATTTCAACTTTGTCGCCTAGGCCACAAGTGTTGTCTTCGTCGTGTGCGTGTACTTTAGTCGTGCGTTTGATGAACTTACCGTAAATTGGGTGTTTTACAGTGCGTTCAATAGCAACAACGATAGACTTGTCCATCTTGTCGCTTACTACACGGCCTTGCTGGATGCGGTTAGTTTCGCTCATTATGCGCCTGCCTTTTCAGTCAAAACAGTTTTCACACGTGCGATGTCACGGCGTACAGCTTTTAGAGTATGAGTTTGCTGTAGTTGACCAGTTGCAGCTTGCATGCGCAAGTTGAACTGTTCACGTAGCAAATTCAATAGCTCAGCGTTAAGCTCTTCAACGTTCTTTTCGCGTAGATCTTGTGCTTTCATCACATCACCTGCTTAGTTACAAAAGTAGTTTTAACAGGCAGTTTACGTGCCGCTAGGCGGAACGCTTCACGTGCCAACTCTTCAGGTACGCCATTCATCTCGTACATAACTTTGCCTGGTTGGATTTGAGCAACCCAGTACGCAACTGAACCTTTACCTTTACCTTGACGAACTTCAAGAGGCTTTTCAGTAATCGGCTTGTCTGGGAATACACGGATCCAGATTTGACCTTGACGCTTAATGTGACGTGTCATAGCACGACGTGCCGCTTCGATTTGACGTGCAGTCAGACGACCACGGCCAACAGCTTTAAGACCGAATTCGCCGAAGCTTACTTCAGTACCTTTAGCTAGACCACGGTTACGACCAGTCATAACCTTGCGGAACTTAGTACGTTTTGGTTGTAGCATCGTTCGACTCCTTACTTACGGCCTTTACGCTGCTTCTTAGGCTTATCGCCTTTTGGCTCTACTGCGTTAGCAGCTGGCATACCGCCTAGAATCTCACCTTTGAAGATCCAAACTTTAATGCCGATCACACCGTATTGAGTGTGAGCCGAAGAAGTTGCGTAATCAATGTCTGCACGTAGAGTGTGTAGAGGCACACGGCCTTCACGGTACCACTCAGAACGTGCGATTTCAGCACCGCCAAGACGGCCGCCTACTTGTACTTTGATGCCTTTAGCGCCTAGACGCATAGCATTTTGTACCGCACGCTTCATTGCACGACGGAACATAACACGACGCTCTAGTTGAGACGCGATGCTATCAGCTACAAGCTGACCATCTAGCTCAGGCTTACGTACTTCAGCGATGTTAATTTGCGCTGGTACACCTGCGATTTTAGCTACAGCTGCGCGTAGCTTCTCTACGTCTTCACCTTTCTTACCGATAACAACGCCAGGACGAGCAGTGTGAATAGTCACACGGATGCTCTTAGCTGGACGCTCGATAACGATACGAGATAATGATGCTTTTTGTAGTTCCTTTGTAAGGAACTGACGTACCTTGAAGTCGCCGTCTAGGTTGTCAGCGAATTCGTTGGTATTAGCAAACCATGTAGCATTCCAAGGCTTAACGATGCCAAGACGAATACCATTAGGATGTACTTTCTGACCCATTGCTTACTCTCCTAGTCTTTAGCGATCTGCTACAACAATAGTGATGTGGCTTGAACGCTTCAAGATACGATCCGCACGACCTTTAGCACGAGGCATAATACGCTTCATGATAGGGCCCTCATCTACGAAGATTTTAGCGACATTTAGATCGTCGATATCTGCACCTTCGTTATGTTCCGCGTTAGCGATAGCTGACTCAAGAACCTTCTTAACTAATACAGCAGCTTTTTTGTTGCTGAAAGTTAGAATTTCTAGAGCTTGGTCTACCGACTTACCGCGAATTTGGTCTGCAACTAAGCGAGCTTTCTGTGGAGAAATACGAGCAAAGTTATGTTTAGCTAAAGCTTCCATCATCTACTCCTTATTTCTTCTTAGCTTTCTTATCTGCAGCATGACCGCGATAAGTACGAGTTGGTGCAAATTCGCCCAGTTTGTGACCGATCATTTCTTCGGTAACGAAAACTGGAACGTGCTGACGACCATTATGGACAGCGATGGTCAAACCAATCATTGTTGGGATGATCATTGAGCGACGGGACCAAGTCTTAATAGGCTTTTTGTCTCCGCTTTCCACCGCTTTCTCTACCTTCTTCAGCAAGTGTAGGTCAATAAAAGGACCTTTCTTGAGAGAACGTGGCATGGCGATTCCTCTTTATAAATTATTTAGTGCGACGACGTACGATGTACTTGTCAGTGCGCTTGTTCTTACGAGTCTTGAAGCCCTTAGTAGGAACGCCCCAAGGAGAAACTGGGTGACGACCACCAGATGTGCGGCCTTCACCACCACCATGTGGGTGATCCACCGGGTTCATTACTACACCACGTACGGTTGGACGTACGCCGCGCCAGCGTGAAGCACCAGCTTTACCAAGTTCACGTAGCATATGCTCAGAGTTACCAACTTCACCGATCGTTGCACGACCTTCAGAAAGTACTTTGCGCATCTCACCAGAACGTAGACGGATAGTTACGTATGCACCATCGCGAGCGATGATTTGAGCATAAGCACCAGCCGAACGAGCTAGTTGAGCACCTTTACCAGGCTTAAGTTCAACACAGTGTACAGTAGAACCTACTGGGATGTTGCGCATCGGCAGAGTGTTACCTGCTTTGATTGCAGCATCTACGCCAGATTGAATCTGGTCGCCTGCGTTAACACCTTTAGGTGCAATGATGTAACGACGCTCACCGTCTGCGTACAGAACTAGAGCGATGTTAGCACTACGGTTTGGATCGTATTCTAGACGCTCAACTTTCGCTGGGATGCCATCTTTAGTACGTTTGAAGTCAATTACACGGTAATGGTGCTTATGACCACCACCGATGTGACGTACTGTAATACGACCGTTGTTGTTACGACCACCGTTCTTAGAGTTTTTCTCTAGAAGTGGTGCGTATGGCTTACCCTTGTGTAGGTCAGCGTTAACAACTTTAACGACGTGACGACGACCAGGGGAAGTCGGCTTACATTTAACAATAGCCATTTTTACTACTCCTGTTATTCCGCGCCGCCAACGAAGTCAAGATCTTGACCTTCTTTCAAAGTAACGTAGGCTTTTTTCACGTCTGAACGACGGCCTTCACGCATACCTTGACGTTTGGTCTTACCCTTTAATACAAGAGTATTTACAGACTTAACTTCAACTTCAAATAGCTTTTCTACAGCTGCTTTGATCTCTTTCTTAGTTGCATCTTTAGCTACTTTGAAAACGATAGTGTTCGCTTTCTCAGCTGCCATAGTTGCTTTTTCAGAGATGTGCGGAGCACGTAGAACTTTTAAGATACGCTCTTCAGTGATCATGCTAGCATCTCCTCAACTTGCTTAACTGCGTCAGCAGTCATTAGAACCTTGTCGAAAGCGATTAGTGATACTGGATCAACACCAGCAACATCACGTGCATCTACTTTGTATAGGTTACGAGCAGCTAAGAATAGATTTTCATCTACTTCGCCAGTCACAATCAGAACGTCGCTTAGCTCAAGCTCTTTAAGCTTAGCTACAAGTTCTTTTGTTTTTGGTGCTTCTACAGAGAAGTTATCAACAACGATTAAACGCTCTTGACGAACTAGCTCAGAAAGAATGCTCTTCATAGCACCGCGGTACATTTTTTTGTTTACTTTTTGGCTGTGATCTTGTGGTTTCGCAGCAAAAGTAACACCACCTGTACGCCAGATTGGGCTACGAATTGTACCAGCACGTGCGCGGCCAGTACCTTTTTGACGCCATGGCTTAGCGCCACCGCCAGATACTTCAGAACGAGTCTTTTGAGCACGAGTACCTTGACGAGCACCTGCTGCATATGCAACAACTACTTGGTGTACAAGAGCTTCGTTGAAGTCACGTCCGAAAGTAGTCTCGGAAACAGTTAGTGCATCAGCACCTTTAACCATCAATTCCATTACTTACTCCTAGACGTTATGCTTTAACAGCAGGTTTTACGATCACGTTTCCGCCTGTTGAGCCCGGTACTGCACCTTTAATAAGGAGTAGATTGCGCTCAGCGTCAACACGTACGATCTCTAGGTTTTGAGTCGTTACACGCTCAGCACCCATGTGACCTGCCATTTTCTTGCCTTTAAACACGCGGCCTGGAGTTTGACATTGGCCAATTGAACCCGGTGCGCGGTGAGACAAAGAGTTACCGTGAGTCATATCTTGAGTAGAGAAGTTCCAACGCTTGATAGCGCCTTGGAAGCCTTTACCTTTAGATGTACCAGTAACGTCTACTTTTTTAATTTCGTTGAAAAGTTCTACGTTTAGCTCAGCGCCAACTTCAAACTCTTCGCCGTTTTCTAAACGGAATTCCCAAAGACCGCGACCTGCTTCTACACCCGCTTTCGCGAAGTGACCAGCTTCAGGTTTAGTTACACGGTTAGCTTTCTTAGCACCAGTAGTTACTTGGATTGCTGCGTAGCCGTCTGTCTCAAGAGTTTTAACTTGAGAAATACGGTTCGCTTCAACCTCAACAACAGTTACTGGGATAGAAACGCCTTCTTCAGTAAATACGCGGGTCATACCCACTTTACGTCCGACTAGACCAATCATTATTCTTATCTCCCTTAACCTAGGCTGATTTGAACATCAACGCCAGCTGCAAGATCAAGACGCATTAGAGCATCAACAGTTTTATCTGTTGGCTCAACGATGTCGATCAAACGCTTGTGAGTACGGATTTCGTACTGATCACGTGCATCTTTGTTGACGTGTGGAGAGGTAAGAACAGTGAAACGCTCTTTACGAGTAGGAAGTGGAATAGGACCACGAACCTGTGCGCCAGTACGTTTTGCTGTTTCAACGATTTCCGCAGTTGAAGCATCGATTAGCTTGTAATCAAACGCTTTAAGGCGGATACGAATACGTTGGTTCTGCATGAGACAGAGCTCCAATTATTAAAAATTACACAAACAATATCGCCACTCAAGCCCGATAAAACGAGAGAATGCCGATTGATTTATGTGAAACCGTAGCATCCAAAATTAGGACGCATTGTCAGTTAACTTTTGAAGCAAACAAAAAGTTTACTATTTTTATTAACCGCGAACATAAGCTGAGTATACATTACTAGGTAAGACCTACTCCTCAGTGCTCATTGGTTCACAACCAGCGTTAGCCAGTGCGATGCATTATACAGATCACACTTTAGTATGCAAGTAGTGTTGGAAAAATAATCGGAATTTATTGGAAGTTGGTTTTGTATCGAGAGGGAAGAAGATAGATGGAAGGTAATATTTCTTTCGAGAAAACAAAAGGGAAGCCGAAGCTCCCCTTTTCAGATGCGTGCTCTTCTAATGAAGAGTGTGCAAAAATCTAAATGCTATTAAGCGAAGATTTTAGCTACAACACCAGCACCAACTGTACGGCCACCTTCGCGGATTGCGAAACGTAGACCTTCGTCCATTGCGATTGGAGCGATTAGCTCAACAGTCATTTGAACGTTGTCACCTGGCATTACCATTTCTACGCCTTCTGGTAGAGTGATGTCGCCTGTTACGTCAGTTGTACGGAAGTAGAACTGTGGACGGTAACCTTTGAAGAAAGGAGTGTGACGGCCGCCTTCGTCTTTAGAAAGTACGTATACTTCAGACTCAAACTTAGTGTGTGGGTTGATAGAACCTTTCGCAGAAAGTACTTGACCACGTTCAACGTCATCACGCTTAGTACCACGTAGAAGTGCACCAACGTTCTCACCTGCACGACCTTCGTCAAGCAGTTTACGGAACATTTCAACACCAGTACAAGTAGTAAGAGTAGTCTCTTTGATACCAACGATTTCTACTTCGTCACCTACACGTAGGATACCGCGCTCGATACGACCAGTTACAACAGTACCACGACCTTGAATTGAGAATACATCTTCAATTGGTAGTAGGAACGGTTGGTCAACTGCACGCTCTGGCTCAGGGATGTAAGAATCTAGTGCTTCTGCAAGCTCAACGATCTTGTCTTCCCACTGCTTCTCGCCGTTTAGTGCGCCAAGTGCAGAACCTTGGATAACTGGTAGGTCATCACCTGGGAAGTCGTATTCAGAAAGAAGTTCACGAACTTCCATCTCAACTAGCTCAAGTAGCTCTTCGTCATCAACCATGTCACATTTGTTCATGAATACGATGATGTAAGGGATACCAACTTGACGACCAAGTAGGATGTGCTCACGAGTTTGAGGCATAGGGCCGTCAGTCGCAGCAACAACTAGGATACCGCCGTCCATTTGTGCAGCACCAGTGATCATGTTTTTAACATAATCCGCGTGTCCTGGACAGTCTACGTGTGCGTAGTGACGTGCTGGAGTGTCGTACTCAACGTGAGAAGTTGCGATTGTGATACCGCGCTCACGCTCTTCTGGAGCGTTATCGATAGATGCGAAATCTTTAGCAACACCGCCGTATACTTTTGCAAGAGTAGTACAGATAGCAGCAGTTAGAGTTGTTTTACCGTGGTCAACGTGGCCGATAGTACCAACGTTTACGTGCGGTTTCGTACGTTCAAATTTTTCTTTAGACACAATCGTGTTCCTTCCTAGTTATGATTCGCCACGTTCATTATTGAGCGAGACGCGCCAGAAATTGCTATTTTATGCGCCAACTCTCGTTAGCGCAATATTTGGACGCATTGTTCTTTCAAAAAATGAAAAAAAATGCCTTCCTTTTGTTTAACCACGCTCTGCAATGATTGCTTTTGCAACATTGTTAGGCACTTCAGCGTACTCACTAAACTCCATAGAGTAAGAAGCACGACCTTGTGTCGCAGAACGTAAATCAGTTGCGTAACCGAACATGACAGACAACGGAACTTGTGCACGAATTATCTTCAGGCCAGCTGTCCCCTCGTCCATACCTTCGATGATGCCGCGACGACGGTTAATATCGCCAACAACGTCACCCATCCAGTCTTCTGGAGTAGTTACTTCAACTTTCATCATAGGCTCAAGCAAAACTGGTTGCGCTTCAAGTGCACCCGTTCTGAAAGCCATAGAGGCAGCGATTGTAAACGCCATCTCACTTGAATCTGTTTCATGGTAAGAACCATCATATAGTGTAGCTTTGATATCCAAAACTGGATAGCCAGCAAGCACACCATTGTTCATCTGCTCTTCAACGCCTTTAGCAACTGAAGCGATAAACTCTTTCGGTACGATACCATTGGCAATTTCATCCACAAAGACAAAGCCTTCGCCAGCTTCTGATGGTTCCAGTTTCAGCCATACGTGACCGTACTGACCTTTACCACCATGTTCACGGATAAATTTACCTTCCGCTTTCGCAGTACCACGAATAGTCTCACGGTAAGCCACTTGCGGGTTACCAACGTTGCAGTTGACGCTAAATTCACGCTTCATACGGTCAACGATGATATCTAAGTGTAGTTCACCCATGCCAGAAATCAGAGTCTGGCCAGTTTCCGCATCCATATCAACGCGGAACGATGGGTCTTCCGCTGCTAGTTTACCTAGAGCGATAGTCATTTTATCTTGATCAGCTTGAGAGCTTGGCTCTACAACGATCTGAATAACTGGGTCTGGGAACTCCATGCGCTCAAGAACAATCTTATGGTTCTGGTCACAAAGGGTTTCACCAGTAGTCACATCTTTCAGACCAATAATGGCTGCGATGTCACCTGCTCGTACTTCTTTTACTTCTTCACGCTTGTTTGAGTGCATTTGAACAATGCGACCTAAGCGTTCACGTTGTTTCTTCACAGAGTTGTAAGCTGTTTTACCGCTTTCAACAACACCAGAGTAAACACGGATGAAAGTTAAAGTACCAACGAATGGGTCTGTTGCAATCTTAAATGCTAGCGCTGAGAACGGTTCTTTGTCGTCTGCGTGACGCTCTGCTTCATTCTCATCTTCATCGATACCTTTAATTGCAGGGACATCGACTGGAGAAGGAAGGAAATCAACAACTGCATCTAGAACAGCTTGTACACCTTTGTTTTTGAATGCACTACCACAAGTAGCGAGTACGATTTCATTATTAAGGGTACGAGTACGAAGACCTTGTTTGATTTCAGCTTCTGTTAGTTCACCTTCTTCAAGGTACTTATCCATCAGCTCTTCATTTGCTTCTGCAGCAGCTTCAACAAGTTCTGTACGATATTCTTCAGCCATTTCTTGCATGTCTGCAGGAATATCTTCGTACGTGAAAGTCATGCCTTGGTCAGCTTCGTTCCAGTTAATTGCCTTCATCTTGATAAGATCGACAACGCCTTGGAAATTTTCTTCAGCACCAATGTTCAGTTGAATTGGAACAGGAGTTGCGCCTAGACGGTCCTTGATCTGTTCAACTACGCGCAAGAAGTCTGCGCCGGTACGGTCCATTTTATTAACGAAAACCATACGTGGAACTTGGTACTTATCAGCTTGACGCCACACTGTCTCTGACTGAGGTTCAACACCAGATGAGCCACAGAACACAACAACTGCACCATCAAGTACACGCAGAGAACGTTCAACTTCGATTGTGAAGTCAACGTGTCCAGGAGTGTCGATGATGTTGATACGGTGGTCCGAGAACTGAGCTTCCATACCACGCCAAAACGTAGTGGTTGCTGCTGAAGTGATCGTAATACCGCGCTCTTGCTCTTGCTCCATCCAGTCCATGGTTGCTGCACCATCGTGAACTTCGCCGATTTTGTGAGAAAGACCGGTATAGAACAGAATACGTTCACTTGTGGTTGTTTTACCTGCATCTACGTGAGCAACGATACCGATATTACGGTATTGCTCTATAGGAGTTTTACGAGCCACGGTTGAATCCTCTTATTAGAGACTTAGGGACTATTGCTATGCCTAGATTATGCGTTAAAGCGATGCTTCGCTAAAAATTGCTTGCCCTAGAAATAGCAATAGTTCCTAGCATAAGCATAGGAACTAAAGAAGTGCTGCAAGGAACCTTGCAGCACTAAAAAGGTATTACCAACGGTAATGTGCGAACGCTTTGTTTGCGTCAGCCATGCGGTGAACGTCTTCACGTTTCTTAACCGCAGTACCTTTGTTCTCAGACGCGTCTAGCATTTCAGCAGCTAGGCGTTGAGCCATAGATTTTTCACCACGCTTACGCGCAGCTTCAACTACCCAACGCATAGCAAGAGCGTTACGGCGAACCGGACGAACTTCTACAGGTACTTGGTAAGTTGAACCACCTACACGGCGAGATTTAACTTCTACCGCTGGGCGAACATTTTCAAGAGCTTCTTCAAATACAGCTAAGTGGTCTTTACCAGACTTCTCAGCCATTGAATCTAGTGCAGTGTAAACGATTTTTTCTGCAGTAGATTTCTTTCCGTCAACCATAAGGATGTTAACGAATTTTGCCAGCAATTCAGATTTGAACTTAGGATCTGGAAGGATCTTACGCTGACCTATTACGCGACGACGTGGCATGGATATTCTCCGTTGTCTTCTTCAGGTTTTTTCCAAAACTTTTCAGAATAATAAATAAAATAGTGTTTGGCCTTACTTAACGCTTTCTTTAAAAAAAGAAAATGCATTAAGACTTAGGACGTTTCACACCGTACTTAGAACGACCTTGTTTACGGTCGTTAACGCCAGCACAGTCTAGCGCGCCGCGAACAGTGTGGTAACGAACACCCGGAAGGTCTTTTACACGACCGCCACGGATTAGTACAACACTGTGCTCTTGAAGGTTGTGACCTTCACCACCGATGTACGAAGTTACTTCGAAACCGTTGGTTAGACGTACACGACATACTTTACGTAGTGCCGAGTTAGGTTTTTTAGGTGTAGTAGTGTAAACACGAGTACATACACCACGTTTTTGTGGGCACGCTTCTAGTGCAGGCACGTTGCTTTTAACAACTTGCTTTACACGAGGCTTGCGAACCAACTGGTTAATAGTTGCCATTAACTAGCTCCTGAAATTTACTTGAAAGTAAGCTTTGTGAAAAATCTATCCCTAATCACAAGTCGTAATTAGGGACGCAAAATTCTATTCAGCAGTGGGAGGTGTGTCAAGAAATATACAGATCTTTTTTAGCCGTCTAGAGCTCAGGATGGTCTAATTTTAACCAAACTGATAAAAGACGCTTACCAAGTCACTGATTTGTCGTTCAAAACCGTCAGTTTAACGAAGCCATCGAAATCAACTTGATCAATGGTACTTGAGACAAGTCGTTGTAAACCTCGGCTATCGAGATCTGGTTTTAACACCGACACCTGCTCTACTACGCAGATTTGAGTGAATAACTCATGATTAGGAAGGCAAACATACACTGCATCTTCCACCAAAAGGAACTGGTCCTGTGGCTGAGAATAGGTCAATGCAAGTTTAAGTTTGTCGACTGATTTTACGATATGAAGCATAGCGTCCCCTAGAAAGTCAGGATCTGTTGGCACTGAGCTAACTTCTGCGTTAACTCGTCGGCTTCAACGGTGGTCACATCGATTAGCAGGTTGTCTGCTGAAAGACCAAACTGACTCAGACTACGCTGACACACATACACCTGTTCGATGTCGTACAGGTCCATAAGTTTGAATGCAGAGATATAGTCACGCGATAGTGTTTCGTCGGGCTGCTGCGCCTTGAGAAGCTGTGTCACGCCATCGCCAACAAAGAACACGGCGATATCGTCACTGTAAGCGGACGCAGCAAGTAATGCGTCTAACCCTTCTCTACCCGCAGCGGTCGTATGAGGGAAACTGTTAAATATAAAGGCTAACTTTCTCAAAACTGCACAACCCTATCTTGCGTTAGTAGCGCTTCCGATAAGCTCCCTAATCCGGCCTGAGTAAATCCCGTGGCTAGGTTAGAGGCACTTAGTTGATGTTGCTTTGCTTCTTCAGAGCTAATCACTCCGCGTCTTAGCGCAGCTGCCACACAGGTTTCAAGGCTAACATCGTGTTCATCAGCCAGCTTTTGCCAAGCAGAAGCTAAATCAAATTCATCGTTAGCCGGTACAGTAAGGTCCGAGCCGTTACTGACGCCATCTTGATAGAAGAATACGCTGTGAAGTTTGTGACCCTGTTGAATCAGAGCCACGGCAAACTGGTAGGCACGTCTTGCTGATTGTGAGCCATAGACCGGCCCATTAACTAGGAGTGTATAGCTTAGCAACCCTCTTCATCCTCTGTTTTACGTTGGCGGATGTATAGGTACACGGTGTGCTTAGAGATGTTCAGTCGCTCAGCAACGCGGTTAATCGCGTCTTTAATATCGAAAATACCTTTGTCGTACAGCTCCATCACGATCTGACGATTCTTAGTATTGTTCGATACCGATTTGTCAGCGTTAATTTCTTCAATGGTGCGTTCAACCGTTTGGTCAACAAGTTCTTCAACGTCACTAGCAAAGTTAACCGATGATGCGGCTTCGTCTGCGTCTTGCGTAGGCATGAAAGATTGCAGTACTTGTGAGAATGGCGCGTCTAGGTTGACGTTAATACACAGTAGACCAATCACTCGGTCTTCACCGTTGCGGATAGCAACCGTGATCGACTTCATCAACACTCCGCCTTTAGCGCGAGTGAAGTATGAACGTGAGAAGTTACGCTTAGAACCTTCAATATCTTTTAGCATCTTCAATGCAAGATCGGTGATCGGCGAGCCAACCTGACGACCTGTATTTTCGCCGTTGGCAATTTTAATCGCAGAAGTATTGAGGTCTTCTAAAGAGTGCAAAACGATTTCACAAAACGGACCAATAAGGCTCGCAATACCGTCAACAACGGCCTCATAAGATCTTAGAATGATTTTATCGTGTTCACTGAATGGCATAACGTGGACTGATTCCATTTCAAGTAACACATCTGCATTGACTGTTTCTGTAGTAGTCACTTATTCCTTACCTTCGTGTGAAAAATCAACAAATTTATGTAAGTTTATCAGAAAATTTTAATTGCACACCTAGCTAACATTGCAACTAGTGATTTAGAACAAGTTTAAAAATCAAATACTCATCTTCAAATCATAAAAAAAGCCTAACTCAAAGTTAGGCTTTTTATTCAATCAACGTATTTTAGTACGAGGCTTTTAACCGATATTACTGTGCAGGAGCTGCTTCAGCGTTATCGATGTTTAGTAGTTCAACTTCGAATACTAGCGTTGAGTTAGCAGGGATAGTCGGTGTGTCTTGCTCACCGTATGCTAGCTCTGGCGGGATAACGAACTTGTACTTAGAACCAACTTGCATTAGTTGTACGCCTTCAGTCCAGCCTGGGATTACGCGGTTTAGTGGGAATGTTGCTGGTTCGCCACGATCGTAAGAGCTGTCGAACTGAGTACCGTCTGTTAGCGTACCTTTGTAGTGTACTTGAACGGTATCAGTGTCTTTTGGAGAAGCGCCTTCACCAGCAGTCATTACTTGGTAAAGTAGACCAGATTCAGTTTGCTTAACGCCTTCAGTTTTAGCGAACTCAGCACGGAAGTCATCACCGGCTTTCTTCACTTCTGCAGACTTTTCTGCCGCTTGTGCTTGCATCGTTTCAGCAACACGCTTGTCTAGAGCTTCAAGAGCTGCGCGAGTTTCTTCTTCGTTAAGTGCTGTTTTCTCTGCGAATACGTCTTCGATACCTTGAAGAACCATATCTTTGTCTAGGTTGATACCTAACTCGCTTGGCTTATCAATGCTTGTGCTTAGGTAGTTAGCGAAAGATACACCGATTGCGTAAGCCGCTTTGTCATCTTCTGTTTTAAAGTTTACTGCTTCAACTTTAACTTCTTCTACCTGTGGAGCTTCTGCCTTTGGTTCTTCTTTCTGACAACCAACTGCTAGCATAACCGTTGCGGCAAGCAGTGATACTTTTAAAACTGATTTCATTGAATTCTCCAATTAATGGCCAAGCCATTGGTTATTGTGCACAAATCTAATGATTAGATTGGTGTGAATACGTTAGTTATAACAATATACTAGTCATATGTCTTTCGACACAAACCGGATTATTAGATGTGATGCGAATATTTTTCCACTCATTGCTATGTACAATTGTCATCACCTTGTTAAATGGTTGCTTTTTCTTCCAAGATGATGAGCAGCGTTGGGAAATTGAGCCCAATGGTGCCACCAGCTTTGCACTCAGCAGAGATGGACGCTTCGCCCTGCTCTACTCTCAGCAAAAGCAACTGCTCCTTTGGGACCTCGCCGAAGATCAAGAGTTGGCTCAACTTGGTCCACAAGACCAGTTAGAAAACCAAGTATCGCGTATCCGTATCTCGGACAATGGCCGTTTTGCCATTACCGCTAGCCAGATGAACTTCGCCGTTTGGGACTTATCTTGGACACAAGCTGAAGGGCTATGGTCTATCTCCGATGGCTTAATTCGCGATGTCGATATCTCTAGCAATGGTGAAAAAGTACTGCTTGGCCTTTCTAATGGCAAAGCCATCTATGTGGACTTAGTCACCGGACGCCGTCTGGAGTTCCTCGCTCACCGAGAAAAAGTGAATTCCGTGTCCCTTTCATCCAATGGACGTTACGCCTTATCGGGGGGTAACGACTACAAAGCCTATCTTTGGGATACCCAGTCGGGCTTGGTATTGCGCACCTTTGAGCATGAACAAAGAGTAGTACGAGTCGCGCTACAACGCGATGGCGAGCTGGCTTTTACTTCTGACGGCGGCAATCAAGCGATGATTTGGGATCTTGAAACGGGCGAACCTCAAGCGCAATTGAACAGCTGGTCTCGACAGTTGATTTTCTCGAGTGCGCGTTTTTCTGATGACGGCAGCATGTTGGTTACGGGCACGCCATCCAGCCAAGTGAGTGTGTGGAATACTCAGAATGGCAAACGAATTTCTCGCCACGATGCTGAGCCACTAAAAGATGCTCGCCCTCCTCGTGCGGTAGTGTATGATGCAGCCTTTGATGATAAGAACCGTGTGATATCGGGCACCTCTGCGGGCATTGCCCAAGCTTGGAATGTGGATTAAGAACGATGACAGAAAAGCGAGTTGAACAACTAGAAAGCCGCGTAAATGACCTAGAGTGTCAATTAGCTTTCCAAGAACAGACCATTGAAGAACTCAATGAAGCACTTAGCCAACAACAGATGTTGATCACGAGAATGCAAGACCAGATGAAGTTCGTGGTCGGCAAAGTGAAGAATATGGATGGCTCTAATCTAGCTGACGCATCAGAAGAGACGCCACCTCCACATTATTAAGTGCAGTTCAAAATAACGAGCTGGTTCTAACTACGCATATCGTTAGAAATCTTAAAATAAAAGGGCGACAGATATCATCTGTCGCCCTTTTGTGTATTAAGTATGTGTGAAGTATAAGCTAACGTTAAATTAAGCCGATACACACTTAATCATCAGCATAGATTTTAACTTCCACTCTGCCTTCGGTATCAACACTTGCACGATACATCCCAGAGCTGTTCATACCAAAATGAATATCACCTTGCCCATCAACCGCAATCAAACCGCCTTCACCGCCCATGGTTTTTAATTCACCTTGAATGATGGTTTCACAAGCCGTATGCACATCTTCTTTTAGATAACGCATTCGTGCTGCCACATCACTGGCGACCATCTTACGTAGGAAGAACTCGCCCATCCCGGTTGTTGAAACGGCAACGTTGCCATTTTCAGCGATGGTTCCTGCACCAATAATCGGAGAGTCACCCACACGACCGTATTTCTTATTGGTCACGCCACCGGTACTAGTGGCCGCCGCTAAATTGCCCGCTTGGTCTAATGCAACAGCTCCCACCGTGCCGTACTTTTTATCATCTGGATATTTCTGAACTTGTTGTTCGTCGTATTTCGCTTCAGACAGAGCAAAGATGCCTTTCTCTTTCATCGACTGAAGTTGGTCATAGCGGCGCTCAGTAAAGAAGTAATCTTGCTCAGTAAAGGTGTAGTCATGCTCAAACGCAAACTTCTCGGCACCTTCACCAATCAGCAACACATGGTCGCTTTTCAGCATCACATCACGCGCAAGCTCAATCGGGTTTTTGATATGGCGAACTCCCGCAATGGCACCCGCATCCATTTCGCTGCCATGCATCACAGAGGCATCCATCTCAACAAATTCATCGTGAGTTAAAACCGAGCCTTTGCCTGCATTAAAATGCGAGCTGTCTTCCATCACCTTGACTGACGCAACCACCGCATCCAGAGCATCACCACCCGCTTGCAATATTTGATAACCAGCCAAAACCGATTTTTCCAAAGCCTCGGTAATACCCGCTTTTAATTCATCGCTCATTTGCTCTCGCAAGATGGTTCCTGCACCACCATGAATGGCAATTGAAAAAGGCTGTGACATACAAACTCTCCATTGACGTCGTCTTATAATATTGTGCTATCAATACCACATCCATGATTCTATGTCTGATAGCGAAAACCAAACTTTTGCGAATGCTTGCCGGGTAGATAAAAGCGAGGCCAAAAAGCTAGACTCCTAAACGCAAAAAGCCTCCACAAGGGAGGCTTTCAAGATTCTTAGACTAAACCGTTAATTCGGTATTAGTGAGAACCACAGCTACCACCGCCGCAGCAGCCGTCTTTCTTCTCTTCACCGTGGTCATGGCCTTCGCCACCACAGCAACCGCCTTCGTGGTCATGATCGTGGTCGTGACCGCCACAGCCGCCTTCTTGGTGTACGTGACCGTGTTGAACTTCTTCTTCAGTCGCTTCACGGACCGCTACAACTTCAACGTCAAACGTTAGAGTTTGGCCAGCTAGCATGTGGTTACCATCAACAACAACTTCGTCGCCATCTACTTCAGTAACTTCAACTGGGATTGGACCTTGATCAGTATCCGCAAGGAAACGCATGCCAACTTCGATTTGCTCCACACCTTGGAATACGTCAGCAGGAACACGTTGAACTAGTGCGTCGTTGTGCTCGCCGTAAGCGTCTTCTGGAGTAACAGTTGCAGAGAACTTGTCGCCAGCTACTTTGCCTTCAAGCTCTTTTTCAAGACCTGTAATTAGGTTGTTGTGACCGTGAAGGTAATCTAGTGGAGCTTCTGCAGTTGATTGGTCAACTACTACGCCATCTTCAAGTTTCACTTGATATGCAACACTAACTACTACGTTCTTTTCAATTTTCATGAGAGCTCCAAGGAGGTTTGGACTAAGCTCGAACAGTTGAGCTTAGGAAAAATTCTGTACCCGGATATTATGGGGATCAATTGACGAAACTCAATCATTCTGGCTTAAAAATACCGATCATTTCTTGATTCGCGTGTTCAGATTTCTCTACAGTTTTCGGTTTACGCTGTTCTGTGAAGTCACAATCGACACATTCCACCAGCTCTATATTATTTTCAATCCACCAACGGAGTGTGTCTTGAGTACTACAACTTGGGCAGCTTGCCCCTGCGATAAAGCGTTTTTTCTGTTTCACGTTGATATCCTTTACTACTCTGGATCCGCAGTTCTTCTACTCTAGATCTATTTAAGAAAAAGCAGAGACCACGTTTATTATTAGATTGGTTCTCTAGACTATTATTTCTAAGCTCAAGCTCTATCTCTAAACTCAAGCTATTAGCTCTCAATTCGAGCTACTGCCAATAGTTTCGAGATTGGTGATCGTTTTCCATCTCATGTCCAAAGATCTCTTCAAGTTCTTTACGAGCCTCTTTCGCTCTTTGGGCTAACTCAGCATCTTCGTTATGCTGAGGCAGTAACTCTTTCAGCATACCATTATCCAACTTTCTAAAGTGTGCTTCTGCTCGCTTCGCTTTATATGGATGCATGCCAAGTTCAGTCAATGTTTGACGGCCTAAATCCAGTGCCCCAAGGAAGGTTTCACGAGAGTAGTTACTCACACCGTGGTTAAGTAATTGATACGCTTCAACACGACTTCGGGCACGCGCTAAGATCTTTAAACGTGGGAAGTGCTGCTTACATAGATCAACGGTTTTCATTATTTCATCGGGAGAGTCAGTACACAACACAATGGCCTCTGCCTTATCAGCTCCCGCAGCTCGTAATAGTTCAAGGTGAGTCGAGTCACCGTAGAATACCTTGTAGCCGAACTTTCTAAGGATGTGTATTTGGCTGGCATCACTTTCAAGAACGGTGATGCGAATCTTGTTGGCGTACATCAAGCGGCCAATGATCTGACCAAAACGACCAAAGCCTGCAATGATCACTCGAGGGCTGCGATCGACAACATCCGAAGACATTGCGTTCTCACTGATTTGATTAAGTTGACGAGCAAAGAATCGGTCTTGCAGCTTGAGCATCAATGGCGTGGTTACCATTGAAAGGCTCACAACCACCAATAAGAACGACACTTGTTCGCCACTTAATATGCCCTGCGCACTCGCCGCGGTAAAAATAACGAAAGCGAACTCACCACCTTGGCTGAGAATCATCGCCATTCGGCTACGGGCTTTGGGCTGAGTACCAAAGATTCGAGCCAGCGCATACAGCACTAAGCCTTTCAATACGACCAATGCAGAAACGGCAATCAGTATCGCGAATGGGCTTTCAGCGAGTAAACCTAAGTTCACCGCCATCCCCACAGAAATAAAGAACAAACCAAGCAATAACCCTTTGAATGGGTCGATGGCGATTTCAAGCTCATGTCGATATTCACTTTCAGCCAGAAGTACGCCTGCTAGGAAAGTACCCAATGCCATCGACAAGCCTATCTGTTGCATGATTACGGCAATACCAATTACCAATAACAGCGCTGCGACGGTGAACAATTCACGTACGCCACTCATTACTACGTATCGGAATAGCGGTCTCAACAAGAAATGGCCACCGACCAGTAAACCAATCACGCCACCCAGCATCCAAAGCATGTCAGCCCAGCTGCCGCCGGTATTCCCCGCAAGCAGAGGCAGCATAGCTAGCATTGGTATAACAGCGATATCTTGAAAAAGTAGTACTGCAAAGCCTGACTGACCTGCTTCTTTGCCACCAAGTTCTCGCTCTTCAATAACACGCAAGGCAATCGCGGTCGAAGACAGTGCTAAGCCCATACCTATTACTAGACTCGTTTGCCAAGTTAAACCGAACATACAGGCGATAGCGGTGATGATCAGAGTGGTAATCAGCACTTGCGCGCCACCTAACCCGAGGATGGGGGCTCGCATCTGCCACAGTTTTTTGGGGTTAAGTTCTAAGCCAATCAGAAAGAGCAGCAGTACCACCCCGAATTCGGAGAAGTGCAGAATCGCCTCTACGTCACTGATTAAGCCAAGTCCCCACGGGCCAATCGCTACACCAGCTAATAAGTAACCGAGTACTGACCCCAAGCCAGCTCGCTGCGCAATAGGAACCGCAACCACAGCAGCCGCTAAAAATATAACGCTACTTTGTAGAAAATCATTAGTCAGAGCCATCATCTGCTCCTATATCTTGTAGCGGGTCTCGCAACCAATTTCGATACGCTTCTGCGTGTTGGTAACGCGTCATATCGGTGACATTACGTGCCCAGTGTAAAACCAAAGGGGATATCCAATTCATCTGACACAAAGCCGCGGTTAGCTCGAATGGTTGCAAAATCTCTTGTAATGGATATTTATTATAGCCTGCGGCACCAAACGCCTCTTCTTTACCACCAGTAGTAATCACACTGCGCCAGTATTTGCCCTTAAGTGCGCTTTGCTCACCAAATGCAAAACCCTTACCTAACACGCGATCAAACCACTCTTTCAACAATGAAGGACATGAATACATAAACAAAGGGTGTTGGAACACAATCACATCATATTCAAGCAGCAATTCATGCTCGGAAGGCACATCAATAAAGAAGTCCGGATAGATGGCGTAGAGATCGTGAATTTTGACATTCCCAAGTGACTCTATCTTTTTAACCATGATCTGGTTAGCGATAGAGGTTTGCGGCTCTGGGTGCGCATAGATGACCAGCACCTTTGGCACGGGTTTGTCTGTCGAGGGAGTATTACTCATTCCTTTGAAACATTCCTTTGAAAGCTAAACGGTGGCAAGGCCACAAGAATTTAAGCAAAAGTTATTAATATGTTATTGGCATCATAACGCAAATTGCATTGTGATCGACTTTTATCTGGTTTCAGCCTACTATGCAGGCGTCTGTTCACCTCTAATTTCTATGCTACTTCAATTATGATTACTTTCTCTGATATTCAATTGCTACGCGGCGGTAAGCCACTCCTCGACCAAGCATCTGCGACTTTTCACCCCGGCGACAAGATCGGTTTGGTTGGTAAAAACGGCTGTGGTAAATCTACGCTATTCGCCTTAATTAAGGACGAACTGTCTATTGATGCAGGCTCATTCAGCAAACCTGCCCATTGGGAAATGGCTTGGGTTGCCCAAGAAACACCAGCATTAGAAAGAACAGCAATTGAATACGTGATTGATGGCGACCGCGAATATCGTGGCCTTGAAGATCAACTAGAGAAAGCTGAACAAGCCGACAACGGCACCTTGGTAGCAGAAATTCACGGCAAGATTGAGACCATAGGTGGTTACAGCATCAAAGCGCGAGCTGCGGAGTTACTGGACGGCTTAGGCTTTAGCCAAGAACAAATGGCATGGAACCTGACTCAATTCTCAGGTGGTTGGCGCATGCGTTTGAACCTAGCGCAAGCTCTACTGTGTCGCAGTGACCTACTGCTACTCGATGAACCAACCAACCACTTGGACTTAGACGCAGTAATGTGGCTAGAGCGTTGGTTACAAAGCTACCCTGGCACGCTAGTACTTATCTCGCACGATAGAGACTTCTTAGACCCTATCGTCAACCGCATCGTGCATGTTGAAAATCAACAGCTCAATGAATACACGGGTAACTACTCATCGTTCGAAAACCAGCGAGCGCAAAAGCTGATTCTGCAACAAGCAATGTACCAAAAGCAGCAGAAGCAGATGTCTCACATGCAGAGCTACATTGACCGTTTCCGTTACAAAGCATCAAAGGCTCGCCAAGCGCAAAGCCGTATTAAAGCACTAGAGAAAATGGAACAAGTGCTACCTGCTCAGTTTGATAACCCATTCAGCTTTGAGTTCAGAGAACCAGACGCACTACCAAACCCAATCATGATGATGGACGAAGTATCTGCAGGCTACGATGACAATCTGATTCTAGAAAAGATTCGCTTGAATCTAGTACCAGGCAGCCGTATTGGTCTACTTGGTCGAAATGGTGCAGGTAAATCAACATTGATTAAACTGCTTTCTGGCGAACTGAAACAGCAAGGCGGTGAACTGAGCTATTCTCAAGGCGTTAAGATTGGTTACTTTGCACAGCACCAATTAGAAACCCTGCACCCTGAAGAAACACCGCTACAACACATGATGCAGATTGCCCCAAAACACACCGAGCAGCAACTGCGTGATTACTTAGGTAGCTTTGGCTTCCAAGGTGAAAAAGCACTGGATAAAGTGGCACCATTCTCAGGTGGTGAAAAAGCACGTTTGGTATTGGCACTGCTGGTATGGCAAAAACCTAACCTGTTGCTACTCGATGAACCAACCAACCACTTGGATCTCGACATGCGTCAAGCGCTGACTTTTGCCCTGCAGACGTTTGAAGGCGCAATGGTTATCGTATCGCACGACCGTTACCTACTGCGTGCAACTACCGATGACTTGTATTTGGTACACGACCGTCAAGTGGCACCGTTTGATGGCGACCTTAGCGATTACTACAAGTGGCTGACCGAACAGCAGAAAGTTGAGCGCAAAGAAGCACAAGCATTGGCACCAGCAAAAGACGGTGCCAACAGTGCAGCAGCGAAAAAAGAGCAAAAACGTAAAGAAGCCGAGTTCCGTAAACTGACGGCACCACTACGTAAAAAGCTCACTCAATTTGAAAAGCAGATGGATAAGTTAACGCTATCTCTCGAAGAAGCTGAGCAAGAATTATCCGACACTTCACTGTATGAAGCTGAAAATAAGGCTAAACTGAATAAAGTACTCGCTCTCCAAGCGAGCAGTAAGTCACAGCTAGAAGAAGTTGAAATGGATTGGATGTCCACTCAAGAAGAGCTTGAGCAGATGGAACAGGATATGGATAGCTTATGAGCCCAGAGCACGCCCCAATATCACTAACACTGGAACGACTATGGCAATTTAGCCTTCAGTATTACAGTGTGCGCGGTGTAAAGGATGCGTGCCTAGCTTTGCAAAACCAGTTCCACGGCAACGTCAATCTACTGCTGCTTCTCAAATGGCTTGATGAGCAGCAATTGTCTTTTGCTGAAGAAGAATGGCACAAGGTACAACAATGCTTGAGCCGATCTGAAACCCTGCTTCATAGTTATCGAGAGTTGCGTAAACACCTCAAAGCACACGTTGTCGACTCACTATACCGTGAAGCCTTGCAGTTTGAGTTACAGCTTGAAAAGCAACAACAGTCCGATCTCGTCGACTGTATAAACTCCCTACAGCTTTACGCTAACCAGCAATCACCGCTCGCTTTTCAGTACTGTCGTTTATTAGGAGCAGAAAACCTCTACGACGCTTTTTCTGAACCAGCACCTCAACCCTAGCTCATTCTCTTTCCTTTTTATTCAATCAAGATCCAAGCTTAACTGCGCCCTGTCTCTCTTCATGTGCATGCGCTGACTAATACGCACAATGAAGTGTTTAACGCACCTAACATTGATATTATTCAACCGGTTACTCATGGCCTGTTTTTGTATCTCATATAAGAGAAAGCCTTGCGCTTATGCCGAGAATCAACCAAGCTCAAATAAAAACGTGGGCGTTTCGTTACAAGCTCAACACGTTATCAAAGCCCATAAAAGAAGCATGGATCGTTTTTATGACAATATTTACCGCAGCCGCTGGTCTCTCTAATCCGCACTTACAAACCTTAGTGCCACGGTTTATTAGAAAACAGGCGCTGTTTCATCCTCACTGGCAAACCTTAGAAACTCCCGATGGTGACTTTCTTGATCTTGCTTGGAGCGAATCACCAGACGGTGACAACCCAAGCAATGATGCTCGAAGTAACAAGCCGATATTCGTTCTATTCCATGGCTTAGAGGGAAGCTTTGAGAGCCCATACGCCAATGGACTGATGAATGCATTTGCTAAAGATGGTTGGTTATCGGTAATGATGCACTTCAGAGGCTGCAGCGGAAAACCCAATCGCCTGGCTCGCGCTTACCATTCAGGTGAGGTCGAAGATGCGCGCTTTTTCCTAAGACACCTGCACGCTCAGTTTCCGAATAACCCAAAGGTGGCGGTTGGCATCTCCTTGGGCGGAAACATGTTGGCGAACTATTTGGCGGAATACGCAGATGACCCACTGTTGTCCGCAGCAACGATAGTCTCTGCACCTTTTGATTTGGCCTGTTGTTCAAGTCGCATAGAGCGCGGCTTCTCGAAGTTCTATAAGAAGTACCTGCTTAACTCACTCAAATCGAATGCCTTGAAAAAGGTGAAGCTGTTACAAGAGAAACTCGGCATCACGGCTGAATCCATCAAGAAGATCGACAAGCTGTATGAGTTTGATGAACGGGTTACTGCGCCCCTGCACGGATTCAAAAACGCGCAAGACTACTACGCACAGTGCTCAGCTCTTCCTAAGCTCAATAAGATAAAGCTACCGACTCAGATCATCCATGCTAAAGACGATCCTTTCATGACCGATGATGTGATTCCTAAGTTCGTTCTGCCGGATAACATCGATTATCGCTTGTTTCAGAAAGGCGGCCATGTTGGGTTCATCACAGGTAGCACACTCAAACCACGATTCTGGTTAGAAGAAGCCTTACCTGCGTATTATGAAAGTATCCAAGGTTCAGTATAACGACGAAGCCTTGCTAAATATAAACGCGAAACCTTGATAAGATAGCGCAGCCCCAAACTGGGGTTGTACTAAAAACACCACTAAACACACTCATCAACATATCAATGAACATAAAAGAGAGAAGTATTTATGATCATCCCATGGCAAGACATCGCGCCAGAGACACTAGAAAACCTCATTAGAGAATTCGTGCTGCGTGAAGGCACAGACTATGGCGACGTTGAGATCTCACTGCAAAACAAGATTGATCAGGTGAAACATCAATTAGCTTCTGGTGACGTGAGCATCGTGTTTTCCGAACTGCACGAGACCGTTGATATCCAGGTGACAAAACGCTTCTAGGCTGCGCTTAGAAAGGAGCCGTGTTATAGTGGAAAACGATTGCTAACAAGTAAGTTACTCAAACGACAAGGGTTGTCATGTCCGCTAAACATCCAATTATTGCGGTGACGGGTTCATCTGGAGCCGGCACCACCACTACCTCAGAAGCCTTCCGCAAAATGTTCAATATGATGGACGTGAAGGCTGCTTGGGTTGAAGGGGATAGTTTCCATCGCTTCACTCGACCAGAAATGGATGTCGAGATCCGAAAAGCGCGCGAACAAGGTAAGCACATCAGCTACTTTGGTCCACAAGCCAACGACTTTGGTGCGCTAGAAGAATTCTTCCGTAAATACGGTAACGAAGGTACAGGTAAGGTACGTAGCTACCTACACACCTTCGATGAAGCCGTGCCTTACAATCAAATGCCGGGCACCTTTACACCATGGCAAGAGATCCCTGAAAATTCCGACGTGATGTTTTACGAAGGCCTGCACGGCGGTGTGGTTGATGGTGACATTAACGTTTCTCAACACGTCGATTTGCTGATCGGCATGGTGCCAATTGTAAACCTAGAATGGATCCAAAAATTCGTTCGTGATACCCGCGATCGTGGCCACTCACGCGAAGCAGTAATGGACTCCATTGTTCGTTCAATGGATGATTACCTTAACTACATTACCCCGCAATTTTCGCGTACTCACATCAACTTTCAGCGTGTTCCAACCGTAGATACATCGAACCCACTTAACGCCAAAGGGATTCCAAGTTTAGACGAAAGCTTCGTTGTTATACGTTTGCGTGGCATCAAAAACGTCGATTTCCCCTACCTTCTGGCTATGATTGATGGTTCGTTTATGTCTCGTCATAACACGCTAGTGGTGCCAGGAGGCAAGATGAGTTTTGCTATGGAACTCATTGTGAGGCCAATCCTACAACAGCTCATCGAAACTGGAAAAATAGGTTAACAAAACGGCGTTCTGGTTGATTACTTTTCATACCGTGATCATGTGCACAATTTTGCGTAAAAAATCGTAGCTTGGTCACGATTAAAATCAAGAAATAGTACCTGAAAAAGGATACTATTCTTAAACGAAACACAAGATAGCTTGCAGCACTCAACGAGTGCTCTTATCCTACAAGTCAATCCAGGCTTAGCTAAAATACGGAAAGCAGCAAGCATACCCTGCAGAGGAAGTGAGATATTATGGTTCTAGGTAAACCTCAAACCGATCCAACATTAGAGTGGTTCCTTTCACACTGTCATATTCATAAGTACCCTTCAAAAAGTACTTTGATTCATGCTGGTGAAAAGGCAGAAACCTTGTACTACATCGTTAAAGGTTCTGTGGCAGTTCTTATCAAAGACGAAGAAGGTAAGGAAATGATTCTTTCTTACCTAAACCAAGGCGACTTCATCGGTGAGCTTGGCTTGTTCGAAGAAGACCAAGAGCGTACTGCTTGGGTTCGTGCTAAATCTCCTTGTGAAGTAGCTGAGATTTCTTTCAAGAAATTCCGTCAACTTATCCAAGTGAACCCAGATATCCTAATGCGCCTTTCAGCGCAAATGGCAAACCGTCTACAAGTAACTAGCCAAAAGGTTGGTGACTTAGCGTTCCTTGACGTAACAGGTCGTATCGCTCAAACGCTACTAAACCTAGCGAAACAGCCAGATGCAATGACTCACCCTGACGGCATGCAAATCAAGATCACTCGTCAAGAGATTGGCCAGATCGTTGGTTGTTCTCGTGAGACAGTTGGTCGTATCTTGAAGATGCTTGAAGAGCAGAACCTAATTTCTGCACACGGTAAAACTATCGTGGTATACGGTACTCGTTAATCTCGATTAACTGAGCCAAAAATTTGAAAGCCACCAAATGCGAATTTGGTGGCTTTTTTGTTTTCTAAAGATCTAGAGAGCAGATGCGAATGGGACACTTACAACTTCCAAACACAAACACTCTCGAAGCGAAGCGTACCCGCATCTCTAGGGCAAAGCCCGTGCTCGTATCTTTCTTTAACCGTTGGTGCTTTCGAAGATCTTATCCGCCGATGCAGCGACAAAACCGGTATAAAGCTCACCATTCGCCATTGCATAACGCTTAGCAAACTCATAGAAGCCACCAGGAATCATCTCATTGCCTTCAATAAATGCCACTGGGACTTTGTCTGCCATGGTGGATGATTGCTCTAATAATACCTCTGGAGAGCCTTTCACCTCACCGCCTGATGCGTTAATCGTAAAGCCAGCATCATTCAGGTAATCATTCACTGCTTGTACTTCATCGAACTTGTTCAGTTGATTGACACTTACCGTGAAGTGGTTAGCACCGTAACCGTGAGCCGCTAACCAAGAGGCGTATTCGCTCTCTTTTGCTAGTACTTGGAAATCAGCGAAGCTCAAATCCCATTGGCGACCGCCAAACAAGAATTCATGACCTTGCAGCTTGCTAGCATCGACTTGCTCAACTAACTTAGCAACGATCTGTTGTAGCTCACTTGAGCACTCTTCTACCTTCAACTCACTGATGAACACTTTTGGTTGTTTTGGGTCTGGGTGTTCGTAATGCTTCGCGACTAGCTTCTTGCTCTCAAACAGGTAGTCTCCACACGCCTTGTAACCCAGTTCAAGGAAAGGTTTAGCTAGTGTTTCAATACCGAGAGGGGCAACATTAAAAGTACGCAGTGCAATATGGTCGTTGATCAGCGCTTCATCTTCTTTCAGCAAGTGATGCACTTTCTCAGCCGATGGACACAGCCTGTGAATGTAATCGTCCCATAGTGATTTAAAGAGTAGATCGGGCGTCATGGTGACTCCTTGTCAGAGGTTCTAGCAAGCTAGTAATTTGGATTAGAAAGGGAGAGGCTGGACACAGAGTCAGCAGCCATCAGCCTGTGACATATTTGTTCTATTATTATCTACCGCCCAATCTAGGTGTCGGACGTGATGGAAAAGGAAGCGATAACACCACTTCCTTATTTCAAACTTAACGAATGAGCCTAGTACTCATAAGCCTAAGTCAAAAAGTCTTTAGCTTATAAACCTATGACTCATCAATCTATTGTTTAGAAACTAAAGCTCAATGCCCGGGCTAAACGTAGCTGGCAGTTGAGTTTCACCACCTTCCATTGAAGCCATTGGGTAAGCACAATAGTCCGCCGCATAGTAAGCACTTGGACGTAGGTTGCCAGAAGCACCCGGGCCACCAAATGGTGCATCACCACTTGCGCCTGTGAGTTGGCGATTACGGTTAACAATACCCGCGCGGATATGGTCTACGAAGTATTCCCATTCAGAATCGTCTGTAGATACTAAGCCAGCAGACAAACCAAAGCGTGTGTCGTTAGCTAACTCAACCGCTTGCTCTAGCGATTGGTAACGAACCACTTGTAGTAATGGGCCGAAGTACTCTTCATCAGGCAGTTCAGCAATGTTGGTTACATCGATAATACCCGGAGTAACAAATGCCGCTTCACCCGCTTTTGCTTCAACCAGACTCACACCGCCTAACGATTGCAGATTCGCTTGCGCGTCCAGAATGAACTTAGCGGCAGCTTCAGATATTTGTGGCCCCATGAAGGGTGCAGGCTCAGCGAATGGCTGATCAACACGAACCTTCAAGGTCGCAGCAACGAGCTTATCCAGCAGTTGATCGCCCTTCTCTCCAACAGGAACATACAAGCGACGTGCACATGTACAACGTTGACCCGCACTGATGAAAGCCGATTGAATAATGGTATAAACCGTCGCGTCAGCATCACCAAACTGGTCACTGATTACCATAGGGTTGTTACCGCCCATCTCTAGCGCCAGCATCTTGCCCGGTTGGCCCGCGAATTGACGATGTAGGATATGACCGGTATTTGCACTACCTGTGAACAGCACGCCATCAAGACCTTTAGCATCTGCTAGTGCGATACCTGTCTCTTTAGCGCCTTGTACTAGATTGATTACGCCAGCAGGAAGACCCGCTTCTTGCCATAGCTTCATTGCAAACTCACCCGTCCAAGGTGTCTGCTCTGAAGGCTTAAATACCACGGTATTACCCGATAGCAGAGCTGGAACAATATGACCGTTAGGTAGGTGACCTGGGAAGTTGTAAGGACCAAATACCGCCATCACGCCTAGTGGACGATGACGAAGTACAATCTGGTTGCCAGCTGCTTCACGTGAAGCTTCACCGGTACGCTCATGGTAAGCACGAATGGAAATAGCAATCTTACCCGCCATCGCTCCCGCTTCAGTACGAGTTTCCCAGATCGGTTTACCCGTCTCTTTTGCGATGATTTGCGCAATTTCTTCGCTGTTCTCTTTTACCTTCTCAGCAAAGTTCAACACGATCGCTTCACGCTCTGCAAAGCTCAGTTTTTTCCAAACCAAGAAGGCTTCACGAGCTGCTGCCACTGCAGATTCAACCTGTGCTGGCGTTGCGCTATCACCCTGCCACACTACTTCATTATTGTATGGGCTTACTGATGTCATGGCGTCACCTTGACCTGCCACCCACTGTCCTGCTATCCACTGAGTCATACTTCTATCCTTAAAATCTTCGACAGATAATCGCTGCTCTTACTGAGCCAACATGCGAACGAATTCGCCTTCTTTTACTTCAAGAGCGCTTGCTACTTCAGATGATAAAATCACTGTGTCGCTTGCTTGGTCATACGCGCCTTTCGCGGCTACTGCGCGGAAGTTCTCAAATGATGTATTCCCAATTAGGAAGTCTTTAGAGCTTGAGTGCTCTGCAATTTTCACCTGAGCTCTAATCGCATGACGCACAGATTCGATGTTTCTTAAATCACACTCAACCGTTGGGCCTGCATCAAAGATATCGACATAGCCACGGTTGGTGAAACCTTCACGTTCCAACAACTTAAGTGCAGGGCGCGTATTGTCATGAACCTCTCCGATCACCGCCTGAGCTTCTTTGCTCAGTAGGTTCACATAGATAGGTAGCTTCGGCATAAGATCAGCAATGAAGCCTTTCTTACCAATACCGGTTAGATAATCAGCAAGTGTGAAATCAATCGAGAAGAAGTGTTCTTGCAGCCATTGCCAGAAAGGAGAATTACCTTCGGCATCCGATACCCCCCGCATCTCAGCAAAAATTGTTTTCGAGAAACGCTCTGGGTGTTCAGCCATCAGTAGGAATCGGCACTTCGACATCAAACGACCGTTCAAACCACCACGGAAGTCAGGGCGCAAGAATAACGTGCAAATTTCACTGCATCCGGTGTAGTTATTACCAAAAGTCAGTAGCTTAACCACGTTATTAACGCCAAGCTTTTGCGATGAATGAACCACCTTGCTGATGTGATAAGAGTAAAACGGTACATCCCAGCCAATCGAGGCTTCGATACCCGTGGTACCTGCAACTTCACCCGTTTCGGTATCAAAGCCAACCATTAGGTAGCCTTCATCACCGGGTTCAGTCACGTCTGGTTTAGCAAAGCTGTATTCAGAGTGAGTAATACGGTTAGTTAACAGTTCTTCGTTAACAGGAAGAGATGTGAATCCGTGACCAGATTCAACCGCGCAAGTATGCAGCGCATCGTAATCAGATAATTTTATTGGGCGAACAACTAGCATCAATATTCCCTCCAGATGCAAAATAGGCCCAAAACCAGAAGCTTGGGCCTTTAGCAGAACGTCATGGGATCGCTCTATTGGCGATCATTCCTATGACGCCGCTCAGGCTAAACTAGCGTAGCGATTGCTTTGTCTAGTTTTGATAGGCCTTCTTCAATTTCTTGTGTAGTAATGACCAGTGATGGCGTGAAACGAACCACGTTTGCACCAGCAACCAGTACCATCAAGCCTTGTTCGCCTGCTGCTACTAATACGTCACGTGCACGGCCTTGCCACTCTTCGTTAAGCGCAGCACCTAGTAGTAGGCCTTTGCCACGAACTTCACTGAAGATTTGGTACTTGTCGTTAATCTTAGCAAGACCATCACGGAACAATGCTTCGCGCTCTTTCACGCCAGCTAATGTTTCAGGTTGGCTAACCACATCAACAACCGCTTCTGCAACAGCACACGCCAGTGGGTTACCACCGTAAGTAGAGCCATGCGTACCGACTTTTAGATGTGTCGCTAATTCAGTCGTCGTGAGCATTGCACCAATAGGAAAACCACCACCCAGTGATTTAGCAGTGCTCAAGATGTCTGGTGTTACACCTAGACCTTGGTAAGCATAAAAGTTACCAGTACGGCCGTTACCGGTTTGTACTTCATCAAAGATAAGTAGTGCATTGTGTTTGTCACACAGTTCACGAACTGTGTTCACGAATTCAGAGGTTGGTGAGATGATACCGCCCTCGCCTTGCAGAGGTTCCATCATGATTGCACAAGTGCGATCAGAGATGTGCGCTTCTAGTGCTGCAATATCATTGTAAGGAAGGTGAGTTACATCGCCCGGTTTAGGACCGAAGCCATCAGAGTAAGCTTCTTGACCACCAACCGTTACGGTAAAGAAAGTACGACCGTGGAAACCTTGTTTGAATGCAATGATTTCAGATTTCTCAGGACCGTGAACATCCGCCGCCCAACGACGAGCTAGCTTTAGAGCTGCTTCGTTCGCTTCCGCGCCAGAGTTTGCAAAGAATACTTTTTCTGCAAAACATACGTCTGTTAGCTTTTTCGCTAGACGCAGTGCAGGTTCGTTGGTCATCACGTTACTTAGGTGCCAAATCTTGTTTGCTTGCTCAGTAACTGCGTTAACCATTGCCGGGTGACAGTGACCCAAACAGCTCACAGCGATACCACCAGCAAAGTCGATATACTCTCGGCCTTGTTGGTCCCAAACGCGTGCGCCTTCCCCTTTTACCGGGATCATTTCCATTGGGTTATAACAAGGCACCATCACCTCATTAAACAGACTACGTTCTACTTTATTTTCCACTGTCATCGTACATTCCTTCTCGATACCGCAAGCTTCGCAAATAAGCGTAATGGTTCATAAGTGAGACAAAGATATTTTGTCTCGCCATAATCCCGCTGCAGCATTATATTTACATTTAATTAACCTTTTCAATAGTAGATTATTCTTTAGCCATCCCTAACAACCAGCTAAACGTCACTACCTATGACTATTTATGCATCAATTAATCTGTTTTATGAAGCTTTTTTTACCTAAACGTATAACCAGCAATAGCAAAGCCTTACTGGCACAGCGGTATATAGGGTTCGAGAGGAAATAAGGCGAATAATTTTGCATAGGCTAAAAACTTAGCGAAGCGAGAGAGAAATGTTATAAAAAGTGATCGGCGTCAGAGGGAGAGAGGCGCGTAAAGCCCGAATTTAAACGCTTAACGAATAGGCTGATAGGTTTAACTGGCTTATTTAGACGGAGAAAGAGTCAAATTTAAACACTTAGCGTGCTAGGAAGTTAGCGAGAAGCTGGTGTCCTTGCTCTGTTTTAATCGATTCAGGGTGAAATTGTACCGCATCAATCGGCAAGGTTTTGTGTTGATAACCCATGATCTCATCCATGCTGCCATCTTCAAATTCCGTCCAAGACGTCAGTTCAAAGCAATCTGGTAGCGTGCCATTTTTCACCACGAGTGAGTGGTAACGTGTCACGGTCAATGGGTTGTTCAATCCTTGAAAAACACTCTTACCATTGTGGCGTATCGGAGAGGTTTTACCGTGCATCACTTGTCTGGCTCTCACCACTTCACCACCAAACACTTGAGCGATGGCTTGATGACCAAGACACACACCTAAGATCGGCAACTTACCCACGAAGTGTTCAATGACTTGCAGAGAGATTCCCGCATCATCCGGTGTACAAGGACCCGGCGAGATAACAAGGTGACTAGGATTCAGCGCTTCGATACCTGCGATATCAATCTCATCGTTGCGTACAACTTTTACAGTTACCCCTAACTCACAGAAATACTGATACAAGTTATAGGTAAAGGAGTCGTAGTTATCGATGATAAGTAACATGGGTCGAAATCGTTTGCTAAATACTAAAGGATTGGGAGATATAGGGGCGGTATTGTGCAATACCCATAGCGAAAGGCAAGTGGAAACTGCATTTCGCCAATAATTAAGGCCAACCTAGGTTGACCTTAATTGTTTACAGATAGCCTTAAGTTATCTGAATTGGCTTGCTTGTATGGCTTGCCAAGCTACTGACGATTTAGCTACTTGCGACGACGCCACATTGCTAGGCCAAACAATGACATCAACGCACCTAAGCCGAATGAACCGCCGACTCTGAGCTCAAGAACCGCAGGATCATGATCCGATGAACGGAAGTGATCCTGGTACTTAGGCAGGTCGCCTTTGTACTCTTCGTTGTAGTCAAACAACGTCGATTCACCACCGTTAATGTGCCAGTCAGTTGCATCCACCACCATGTCTTTCAGGCTATCGCTGATCAACAGGTGATCCAGTGCGCCCACTTCGTCATTGTATGAGTAGCTCCAGCTGTCTGGGTGCTTTTGAGCCACTGCATTAATGTAGCCGTAGTTCTTAGTAATTACCGCACCGCTGTCACCAAACTGCTCAACGCCGTCAATGTAAGTGTTACGCGCCGCTTTGATTTGCTTACCGTATTTCTCTTCAGAGTAATCCGTCAGTACCAGCATTGGATCTTCCATGCCATACGAGTTCATATCACCCAGAATCACTTTATGGCCTTCAATGCCGTCTAGCGCTTCACCCAGTGCAACAGCCGCAGCAACACGGAAGTTCTCACATGAACCTTGCTTATCGGCATCTACACCACCTTGACCGCCTTGCTCAACAGGGGCAGCATCTTCCCAACACTTAGAACCTTTCGATTTAAAGTGGTTAATCGCTACAGTCAGTTTCTCTTTGGTGCCCTTCACCTTAAAGGTTGGTGCCAATGAGTCACGTTGGTAGTTCTTACCGTCTTCAATCACCTTGCCAGAATCGTCTAACACTTCTGGTGCTTGTTGGCTTGGCATCGCGATAACGCGGCTGTCTTTAAGCTTAACCACCTTCTTACGGTAAATAACACCCGTTGTAATGACATCAGTACCAATCGAGTCCATCTCGTCGGTTACGCCATCTTCATTAGAATCAACAGCCACAAAGGTATATCGGTCTTTCTTACGCTCAATGCGATCATTCAGCTGGTTAACAAGCTGTTGAATAGCCGAACCTTCACCAAAGCCGTTGTTCTCAATTTCCATCAAGCCGATGATGTCAGCATCCAAGCGAAGAATCGCGTTTACAATCTTCTCTTGTTGTACTTCAAACTCAGTGATGGTGTTTGCACCACGGTTATTGCCATGCTGGTTCGCATCACCACCAAATGGAGAGTTGAAGTAGTTCAGTACATTAAAGGTCGCAATACGTAAGTCGCCTTCATCCATATCTGGTTTGTCGGTACGCGGGTCGTTGCGAACGAAGTTTTCAGCGGTGATCTGGTTAGTCGTGATGAGGCGGTACTCGCCATAGCTGTAGGTCAACACGCCTTCTAGACCAACAATAGTGTCATCAATACGGATATAGTCTTCCGTTGAGCCATCTTGGTCGATGTCGGTACGACCAAAATCTGGGTAGAAAGGCACCTGTCCATCACCCGATTTTTGATCGGTTTCAACGAAAAGACGGCGGTCTGCGTTGTCTTCAGTTTGCTGCTTCGCTTCGTCAGAACCTGCTGCAAAAAGCTGGTTCGGCTGCATGTTAATACGCTCATGTGCCAATACCATGTTGTTACGACGACCTGCGTAGTCATAACCAAAGGTGCGTGTCACACGCATATCAAGTGCTTCAGTTGTTTTCACCAACATGCCTTCGTAGCGCTCAAGCGTTGCTGCGAAGTTCTCGTCACTGTCTAAGGCTTCAATCGCTGTCGCTTCTGGCGCCTGCTGCTCACCCTGCTTGAGCCATTGATTGTTTTCAACTTTAAGCTGAGTGTGGCTGTAGTATTCTTGAACCTTACCTTTCACACACACCACATCACCGGCTACTAGCTCTGAGCTCGACTGGTTGGTATGAATAAATAGGCCTTCAGAAGTGCTTGAGTTGAAATCATCCTCAAGTGCTTGCAGGTAGAAGCCCTTGGTTAGGCCTGTTGTCACCGCACTTACCACACCTTTAACAAAGTATTCATCATCGGTGATGTACGGGTAGCCATCAATGAACGGTGATGTTGCACCCTCACCTTGGATTTCTTGAATGGTGGTGAATACTGGGTCAGAGCCATCTTGTGTACAAGTAAACGCTTCTGGCAGTTCAACACTGTCTAGTGAACCTAAACCTTCAATGCTATCTTTTGGTAGCGATACCCATTGCGAAGCATCGAATGTTGCCGAAGGGGTTTGTGTCGCTCGAACCAAAGTAACATCTTTACCCCAGTCGACATCGCCCATCAAACCAACAACATCATGTACCGAACCGTCTGAATTCAAGATAGCTAACGGGTCGTCACCGTTATGATTAGCGATAGAAGCATTAATGATGTCAGCTTGAGCTTTTATCTCATCACTCGCACTAGAATGTGCGACCACAAGTACTTCACCGGGCGCTAAAACGTGGCCATCCAAAGGTAAAGTGGCACCCCATGATCCGTTGCCATTCGCAGATTTCGCCAACGAGTAACCATCTAAATTAATGCTGCTATCGCCGTTATTGGCGATCTCAACCGCTTTGTTGTAGCTGCCGCCTTCCACATATTGTGAAATAAACAAATCAGCGTGTGCGCTTGTGGTTAACAAGCTACCAATTGCCACTGCTAGCAATGAAGGTTTGTGCAAAAGAGCCATCCGTTTCACCTGAGTTCATTGAGTTATAGTCACTGCCACCTATGGGCAGTCATGTATTTTGTGGTAACTATCAGGTTTATTTATGAAAGGAATAAGTCAGTTGGCAAGAAAATGAGGAACTTATCACTTTGGAATCATCAATTGTTTGGCACGTTATATATTTCCAACATATATAGAAACGAGCATAATTTTATAAAGCCCGAGAGGGCCAAATAAGATCATCTGCACAACATTAAAGCCACGAGTGTGCTAGCCAAATACTGCGTAAATTATCAATTCAAACAAAGGGTTTTCGGGGAGGGCAAATGGAATGGGCATTAAAAAGCCCAAAGTAAACAAAAGTTACTTTGGGCTCAAATTCTCAAGCGAGTTATTTTAGTTCAATCTATGGGCGAGTAACAAAACCTACTGCTTCGTATGCTTTTTTCAGAGTCACAGCAGCACGCTCAGAGGCTTTTTCAGCACCCGCTTTCATTACTGAGTCCATGTAAGCGCGGTCAGCACGGATACGATGGTATTCAGCTTGAATCGGCTCAAGCATCTCAACTAATGCTGCGCCTACATCTTTCTTGAATGGACCGTACATTTCAACGCCTTGGTACTGCGCTTCGATCTCTTCAAACGTTTTACCCGTCGCCGCAGAGTAAAGACCCATTAGGTTAGAGATACCCGCTTTGTTTTCCCAATCGTGGGCAATGCGTGGTGGTGTTTCTGCATCCGTTTGCGCTTTGTTGATCTTCTTGATGATCGACTTAGGCTCTTCTAGCAGAGTAATCACATTCTTACGGTTGTCATCCGACTTAGACATCTTCTTCGTCGCATCTTGCAGGCTCATTACACGTGCATTCACTGTTGGAATGTAAGGTTCAGGCACTTGGAAGATTGGTGTTTCAGGGCCGTAGATGTTGTTAAAGCGAGTTGCGATATCACGCGCTAGCTCTAAGTGTTGTTTCTGGTCGCTACCTACAGGCACTTGGTGAGCGCCGTAAAGCAAGATATCTGCAGCCATCAACACTGGGTAGTCGTATAAGCCTACGTTTACGTCGTTTGAGTGACGTGCAGACTTATCTTTAAACTGAGTCATACGGCTCAGTTCACCCATTTGCGTGTAACAGTTAAGAAGCCAACCAAGTTGAGCATGCTCTGGTACGTGTGACTGAACAAATAGCGTGCTCTTCTTTGGATCAACACCGACAGCAAGACAGATTGCTAGTGCGTCTAGAGTCGCTTCATGCAGTGCTTTCGGGTCTTGGCGAACCGTAATTGCGTGAAGGTCTACAACACAGTATTGGCAATCGTAATCATCTTGCATCTGTTGCCATTGACGTAGAGCACCCAAGTAGTTACCGATACTTAGTTCACCAGATGGTTGAACACCACTCAATACGATGGGCTTGCTCATGGTTTTAATTCCTTTGCTTATTCGCTAAGTTTATTGAACGCTTAGCTTCTTAACTTAAATATAGAAAAGCCGCACAGCTCTTTCTGCGCGGCTCATCCAGTGTACTCATTGATAAGTATTTTGCTAGTGGGTTAGCTAACTTTTGTACGCTTTATGCTGAAACTAGAACGACATCTAGTAATTGAGCAACGTTATCCGCCACATAGTCAGGGTTTGATGCTGAAATTGGCTCGCCGTGGTTGTAGCCGTAAGTCAGACCAAATGAGTGGCAACCCGCATTCTTCGCCGCTTTGATATCGTTGCTTGAATCACCAACCATCAACATCTCTTCCGCTTTCACGTTGTGCTTTTCTAGCAACCAGTTCAGCGCTACTGGGTTCGGTTTTTTCTCTGGGAAAGAGTCTCCGCCCAACACATCAACAAAGTACTTATCGATACCGTGTTGCGCCAGAACGTCGGGTACAAACTTCGATGGCTTGTTGGTCACAAGCGCCATAGTGAAACCCGCTTTATGTAGTTCAGCTAGCGTCTCTTTTACTGATGGGTAAAGGTGGCTCAGCTTATGGCCGCCCTGCTCGTAGAAATCATCAAACAGGATGCGTGCTTTCTTCAGCAGCTCAGGCTCTAGGCTTGGGTCAACCGCAAGGTTGCGGCTGAGTGAACGCCCGATAAGCACGTCAGCACCATTACCCACGTAGTCGCGAACTTGTTCTTCACTCACTGAAGGGAAACCCAGTTCCTGACAAGCTTGGTCAGCGGCGACAGCCAAATCAGGCACGCTGTCTAACAAGGTTCCATCCAAATCAAAGGCGATCAGTTTTATTGAGCTTAATGACATCTTACTTTCCTATTAATTATATTCGTCTTATGTGTTGAGCGATAAGACGTAAAAAAGGGGCCAATGAGCCCCTTTATCTAAATTTTTGATTTTAGGTCAACTGACCCTAGTTCTACTTTTATGCGTTAACTTTTGCAAGCTCTGCACGCATCTCATCAATCACTTCTTTGTAATCTGGTTGATTGAAGATAGCTGAACCTGCGACGAACATATCTGCTCCCGCTTCTGCGATTTCACGGATGTTATCAACCTTCACGCCGCCATCAATCTCAAGGCGAATATCACGACCTGATTCGTCAATTAGCTTACGAACTGCACGTAGCTTATCAAGCGTGTGAGGAATGAAAGATTGACCACCAAAACCAGGGTTCACAGACATTAGTAGAATCATGTCTACTTTGTCCATGATGTAATCTAGGCAAGACAGAGGTGTTGCTGGGTTAAGAACGACACCCGCTTTACAGCCGTGTTCTTTGATTAGCTGTAGAGTACGATCGATGTGTTCTGATGCTTCAACGTGGAAAGTAATCATTGATGCGCCAGCTTTTGCAAACTCAGGCACGATGCTGTCGACTGGTTTAACCATTAGGTGAACGTCGATAGGAGCAGTAATGCCGTAGTCGCGCAGCGCTTTACAGATAGGCGCGCCAAAAGTCAGGTTAGGTACGTAGTGGTTGTCCATCACATCGAAGTGCACAACATCAGCACCAGCTGCGAGTACTTTTTCTACGTCTTCACCAAGACGAGCAAAATCTGCAGACAAAATCGATGGAGCGATTAGAAAATCTTTCATACCAAACCTCTTAAGAGTGAGTAAATTGCGAATGTCACCGCCTTAGTGAGCTCTCATACACAAATACAAGACTCAAGCCCAAGACTATTTGGTGTGCAATTCTACCTAAGCACCTAAGCAGATCCTAGCAGTTCGAAAGATTAGTTTAAGAAAGTATCCGTTGGTCACTCAATTTAATGAGTTTAGCGGTGATTCTGACCAGTACTATTCCGCTGATACGTGTTGCTGGTTTTTCTCTTTATGGAAAAGCGCCAGTAACTCATCAACTTTATTACGCCCAGCGCCGTTACGGCTGATGGTGCGCTTCACCTTCACCACGTTCAGTTCCGCACCATGATATAAGCGACGCGTTAGTGTCGTATCGTGGTTTGAAATCAAAACTGGAATACCACGTTCCATTGCGGCTTTTTCAGCGACATCAGCCAAGGCTGCCTGATCATCTAAGCTGAAGCCATTACCTGCGTAAGAGGTAAAGTTAGCGGTATTTGATAGCGGTGCGTACGGAGGGTCACAGTAAACCACGCAGCCTTTGCGAGCACGGCTAAAGGTTTCATGGTATCCCTCACAGACGAAGGTGGCCTTTTTCGCTTTCTCAGCAAAAAACTCCAGCTCTGCTTCTGGGAAGTAAGGTTTTTTGTAAGAACCAAACGGAACGTTAAAACCGCCCTTCTTGTTGTAACGACACAAGCCATTGAAGCCAAAACGGTTCATATACAAGAAGGCAAGCGAACGATACATGACGTTGTCGGTATCGTTGAACTGAGCACGAATATCTAGAAAGGCTTCTTTGCGATTATTTTCAGGACAGAACCAGCGCTTCGCTTCCGTGATATAGGTTTCAGGATCGGTTTTAAGTAGATTATACAGGTTGATAAGATCGGGATTGATGTCTGCAAGCAGGTACTGTTCAAAGTCAGTATTCAAAAATACTGAGCCGGCACCGACAAACGGTTCTACCAATTTACGAGCAGGTGGCAGGTGACGTTGGATGTCTTCAACTAGGCCATATTTACCACCAGCCCATTTTAGAAAGGCACGCTGCTTTTTCATTTACTGCTCTATCTATCAACTCAAAAATAAGGCTGCGGAATGTAACATATTTTGAGGCTAAGCTCAGGGTTATTTCGCACGTTCTATCTCTCGATGTACTTGATTCATCGATTTTGCCCAAGGTTCCAACTGTTGAAGTGGTTTTGATAACGCACTTACCGCATCTCGCGCCACTTGAATCGTTGGGTAATCTTGATAAGTGATAATAAACCACTTGGTGTCGTTACGAAGTGTTGGGTAAATACGAACCTTGTTCTCAAGGTCATACTCTTCAATGAAAGATTGTACGTCTTCCAATGAAGTCATCGCACTCAACTGCAAGGTATACGCGCGCGGCGAGATAGCTTGTAACTCTTCACGAGCAAATGAGAAGGTGATCTTTTTGGTCGGCGGTGTTGAGTCAGTTAGGTCTGATTCTTCATCGACTGTTGGTTGTGGTTCGGCTTGTGCAGAATCAGGTTGCACGCTAACCGCTGCAGCTGTGTTTTCTTCAACTTCAGCATCAATCGCACTGGTATCCGCACTCTCAGGTTTATCATCAAGCAGAGCATCAACCACGTCAGAGGTGATCACAACACGCTGCTGATCTTGTTCGACTTCTCCAACACTCGCGGTATCTTCAACGACAGTCGGTGGCAGAGACGAACTATCATCATCGGCACCTTGGTAACTCATGTCGGTTTCAGCTTCCGAATCAACAGAACCATCGACGCCAGTTTGTTCAGTGCCACTTTCCACTTCAAAGGTTGGAATAGCCGTCTGTTCAATCGGTGCGATAAGCGACTGCGCTTTATCGTCTGGTGTTGGTTGACTGAACATCCACCAATAACCACCACCAATTAACAACAATAACAAAGCCACCACGATCGCGATATTGATGGGTGAGCCAATGATTGAGCGAATAATAATCCTTTTTTCCACTTTCAATTCTCCTAAAGCCATTAACTCGCCGGGCAGAGGTTGCGCTTTACTAAACGCACGTCGCACGCGAGTTTCAGACTCATCATCAACATATCTAATCACCAGTGATTCAAAGAAATGTTCAGCTTCTGGTTGCGAAAGGTCATCGATCTCAAGATCGATAGGCTTGTGTTGTTGACCGTAACTCAAACGCGTTAACAACGTATCTAAGTGGCCAGGTTCCGAGAAGAGAACGATATTGATCGTCCATTGAGGGTTTGATTGAGCTTCTAGTACCAACATCCATAATTCGGATACCAATAGCTCAGAAAGTCGTTGGGCATCATCAACGACGATAACCACACTGCACGGCTCTCCATCCAGTAACCTTGTCAGGCTATCTGATAAAGAATCATGTTGATTAAACAGCGGGTCAGAAACAATTTGGCTAAGAATAAGTGCGCGACGTTGTTGATCGTCCTGGCTTGGATGACAAAGCAGTAAACACTGATTTTTTTCTGTCGACCATGCTTCAAGATAACGCTGAGCCAACCAAGATCGGCCAGAGCCAACTTTGCCAGCAACCGTCACAAGGTTTGAACCAAAGTTAGTCAAAAGCTGTAAGCGCTCTAGCAGCTCAACTTGAGACTCTAACTCCAATACTCTTAATTCATGAGCCAAACTCATTGGGGATCCCTACTGATAAGATCGATCAGTAAAACGCTTCAGTTGCCTAGAGTTTAGCTAGGCAACCTCACAACCAAATTTAAAGAGTACGGCAGAAATCGATCGCTTGTTTAATGATGTCTTGAGGCACATCAGCAACCACTTCAGCAGTACCAATACTTGTTGGTAATACCAAACGTAATTGACCAGACAGCACTTTTTTATCGCGCATCATATGCTTCATAAAGTCTTCAAAAGACATGCTTTCTGGCGTATGGATTGGTAGTTTCGCATTCTTGAGTATAGAAATAATTCGCTCAAGTTGCTGCTGAGAGATCAGCCCCTGTAATTGAGCTGTTTTAGCTGCCATTACAGTGCCTGACGAAACAGCTTCACCATGTAGCCAATTACCATAGCCTAGTTCTGCTTCAATCGCATGACCAAATGTATGACCTAGGTTCAATAACGCTCTGATTCCTGACTCTTTTTCATCTAGAGCCACCACTTCAGCCTTAATTGCACAACAACGAGCAATCGCGGTGATCAGTGCTTCTTCATCAAGTTGATAAAGTTTCTCTAGATTCTGCTCCAACCAATCAAAGAAGGCTTCATCGTAAATGATGCCGTATTTGATCACCTCAGCAATGCCCGCTGCAAACTCACGCTCTGGAAGCGTTGATAAACAGTTGGTATCGATGATCACAGATTTCGGTTGGTAAAAAGCACCGATCATATTCTTACCAAGAGGATGGTTTACTGCGGTTTTACCACCAACAGAAGAGTCCACTTGAGAAAGAAGGGTCGTCGGGATTTGAATGAAATCAATACCGCGTTGGTAACAAGAGGCAGCAAAACCGACCAAGTCACCGATTACACCACCACCTAAAGCAATCACCACCACATCGCGGCTGTAATTTCCTTCAAGCATGTAGCTCATCACTGAATTGAACGTTTCAAGGGTTTTGTACTGTTCACCGTCTGGCAGCTCAAGAAGAGATGTCTGACAGCCGACTTGATCCAATAGCGATAAAATTTTATCAGCATAAAGAGGCGCTACTGTCACATTACTGATAACAACAACTTTCTGCTTACCTGATAAAAAAGAAAGGTACGCCGGGTCTTCAAATAACCCGGCGCCAATAGAGATAGGGTAGCTACGCTCAGCTAGATTGACCGTAATCCGTTCCATGGGTTTGCTCTCCGAAAAAATGAACTTAACGTTCTTCTAGCATTTTTACGATCTGGTTGGCTACCACTTTTGCACTTTGGTCGTCAGTACGAACTGTGTAGTCCGCCACTTCTTCGTATAGTGCGTTGCGAGATACAGCTAGATCTTCTAGCACATCACGCGGGTTGTCTGTTTGAAGTAGAGGGCGTTTCTTGTCGCGGTTAGTGCGAGCAAGTTGCTTTTCAATTGTTGTCTCTAGGTATACAACAATGCCTCGTGCAGATAGACGGTTACGGTTTTCTTTGCTCAACACTGAACCACCACCTGTCGCAAGAACAATACCTTGTTCTTCTGTCAGATCATTGATTACAGATTCTTCGCGCTTACGGAAACCTTCTTCGCCCTCAACATCAAAAACCCATGCGATGTCTGCGCCAGTGCGCTCTTCGATCACAGTGTCAGAGTCTAGAAACTCCATATGAAGTTGGGAAGCTAGGTGTCTACCAATTGTACTTTTGCCGGCGCCCATTGGGCCAACAAGAAAAATATTGCGTTTCTCAGCCATGTTTTTAGCAGTAATTTACAACGTTAATTCAATGACATCGCCACAAGGTAGGTCAGTACAAGTACTGAAATTAAAAGGCCCGTGGCACCGATTCCTCACAGATAATTCGTGATAAGACCCGAAATTATCAAGGTTAGGTGCCACTAATGCAACTTTATTTTTAATCTAATTGTTCATTACTGAATCACAACTTTAGGTGTGACAAAAATAAGCAGTTCACTTTTACCCACATTTTCATAGCTGCGACGGAACAATGCACCCAAAACTGGCAGGTCTCCTAACAGAGGAACTTTATCCACCGTACTGCTCACGCTGTGTTGAAATATCCCGCCAAGCACGATAGTTTCACCATTATTAACAAGCACTTGCGTACCTATTCTTTGCGTATCAATTGCGACCGCCTCACCGGTTCCGGTTTTTACCACTTGCCCTGGTCTATCTTGAGTCACGCTCAAATCCAATACCAAACGATTGTCGGGCGTGATCTGCGGTGTCACCTTAAGACTCAACACGGCTTTCTTAAACGCGACCGACGTAGCGCCACTTGAAGAGGACTCTAAATAAGGAATTTCAGTACCTTGCTCAATATAGGCGGGCTTTTTATTGGTGGTGATTAAGCGTGGGCTCGAAATAATTTCAGCTTTCGACTCTTGTTGCAGTGCTGACAATTCAAGATCAAGCAAGGTATCCGAACCCAACTTGGCTACCTGAAACGCAATACTCGAAGCGTTCGGCGATGTTGCTCCTAAATTTACGTTGAGATAGTCATCAATCACGCTGCTGCCGCTATCGTCGTCATACGGCGTAATCGCTGATGGGTGGTTACCTTCAATTGAACCGCCAACGGTGAAGCTTCCGTTGGTTGATGAAACACCCCAGCGCACACCAAGCTCATCCAGGTTACCCTCGGTAACAGTGACGATACGCGCCTCTATCTGTACTTGCTTCACTGGAATGTCTAACGATTCAATGATGCCTCGGATCACGGCAATGTTTTCTTCCAGCTCACGAATGAGTAGTGAGTTGGTGCGCTCATCAATGGTAATTGAGCCACGATCGGACAACATACTGACCGCGCCTTCACCGCCAATCATGTCGGCAATGTCGGTGGCTTTAGCAAAGTTAATCTTGATGATTTCCGACTTAAGCTCCCCTAACTCCTCTTCCAAGCGAGATTTCTCTAACGCTTGTTGCTCTCGAAGATCGAGTTCCGCTTTCGGCGCGACCAAGATAACATTGCGATCAACACGCTTATCCAAGCCTTTAACTTGCAAGATAATGTCGAGAACTTGCTGCCAAGGTACGCCATCTAAACGTAACGTCAGGTTTCCGGCTACCGAATCAGACACCACGAGATTGAAATCGTTATAGTCGGCAATCAACTGCAGGACATTTCGTACTGGGATATCTTGGAAGTTAATCGATATCAGCTTGCCCTCTTTCTCTAGAACGCTTTTTTCTTTGGTCACTTCATCAATAACCGGTTTGCTGATCACCACCTCAATAAAGCGCCCCTTTAGATTATATTCATACTGATAGTCATTGCTAATCGTCGCTAGAAGCCGAGTGCTTGGTGTCTCTTTGTAGACCTCAATACCTTCAACCAAGGTGGCGAAGTCTTTCACATCCAGTAGGTAAAGCTTGTCATCATCAACCTGAGTATTGATTAACTCGATACTTAACCCTTCCTGAGCACGTTGAACATCCACCACAGCGGTACTGGTCGCCAGCTCAATGATGATGACGGCGTCTTTATCCTTGTTCACTCTAAAATCAATATTCTCTAATTTATTAGGTAAGCTCTCGGCATAGCTGAGCACGCTAACAACCAACATCACAGACACAGCAAAACCTTGTAGAGCCTTGCTTACTAATCTACTTATTCCTTTAATCATATTTACATCTCATATCCACATCATGTGACATTGGTTTACTTCAGAGCCAGCCTAACGTTGCGCTTATGCCAACAACCTAAGCCATCTGGAAGAGTTTCATTAATCTGAACGTACTGGCTCGTCACCTTAGTAACTCGGCCATTGTTTAAGCCGATAAACTGGCCTTTCTTGACGTTTACCACGTTGCCTTTGGGTGTTTGCACTAAGCCAAATACACTTGTTCCGCTTCCCATGACGCCTCTTAAACGAAGCTTACTCAACGGGTACTTCTCTAACTTGCCATTACGAGAACGAGCGCTGGGTTGCCAACAGTCTTTTTTCACCAAGGGTTGATTTTGCACAATGGCTTCTTTAGGCAGTTCAAAGGGAGGACGAAAAGCTTGGCGCTGATAGGTCGCCGCCGTGAATTCAGTTGCTGGGACAAGTTGCTCAACGTCTTTTCTGGCCTTGGCTTCAACTTGCGCGACAAAGTCTGGCAGTGAGTCTTGATTAGCCTTGCAGCCTGATAACGCAAGCAGCAACACGATTGAGTAAAACGCACTATTGGGTTTCATCATTGACCTCCGATTTAAACTGGTAGGTATAAGCTCGAACCCTAAAGTGCAGCGTGCTGCTTTCTTGACTGACTCGCTGCCAATTCACATCATCAAAGCTGATAATGCGCGGCAGCTTGGCGATGGCAGCAGAAAAGTCACCAATCTCGTGATAGTCACCTGTCAGCTCAATATTGAGAGGCAATCGATAGAGGAACTCCTTGTTCTGCTTTTGCCCCCAATCAATTCGCGTGAAGGTCAGCGAGTTATCCAAGCCGAGCTCATTCACTGACGCCAACATACTGGCCAGTTCTTTTTGAACGGGCAGCTGCTCTAACAAGTAATCGTAACGGCTGGTTAACTCCTCTAATTGGCTCTGGAGTTTAGGTAAGGCTGCAACCTTATTCGCCTTTATTCGCAAGGTCGTTTTTAAGGTGTGCTCCTGTTGCTTCATCTGTTGCAGTTCATCGTCGAGCGGCAGCACATAAAGCCAAGTGCCAACACCTTGGATTAACACTATCAACACCAGAATCACGAGAAGCTGAGGCAACAATGGCCATTCGGTGATCTCATCAACATCGAGATCTTGCAAGCTCATCCTATTTTGCCAACTAATCCTATTTTGAAGGTTAGCCATGATGTGCCCCCTTCTCTTTTCTGCTCGCGGCAGTGCTCTCTGCGGTTGTGTTTTCTAAAGACACAGGGCTGAACACAAAAGAGACCTTGAAGGTCTGAAACTCTTTATTGAAGCGTTTGCGGTTATGAACGATAGAGTGCATCTCAACCCCTTTCAGAGAATCTGAACGCTCGAGGTTATCCAACATCGTGGCGAGACGAGCCGTACTGTCGCTGATACCCGACATTTCAATCTCCTGACCATTCATCTTTATCTTGTCGACATATACACCCTCAGGAATCAGCTCCGGCATTAGGTTCATGAAGTCGGTGGTCTTATTGCGGCCAAGCTGTAAAGACTCCACCACATCTAGTCGAGTGAGAATGGCTTTGTGCTCTTGTTCGGCGACTTTTAATGACTGAATCTGTCGGTCGAGCTCAGCGATGTATTGATTGAGATAGTTAAGGCGCGCTTGCTGCTTGGCTTGTTGGTCGTGAAAATAGTTACCGACCGCCCATTGCCCACCAAGCGCAATGATGACACCGAGAATGACCAGATGAACAAAACGCTTCTTATGCTGAGCACGAATCTCATCACGCCAAGGCAGCAGGTTAATTTGATGCAACATGCTTTTCTCCCTGCCACTTGAGTCCACTCATCGCCATACCCGCGGCAATGCCAAAGTGTTGCCAGTCCATTGGCAGTCGACGTCTCTTGGCGACCTTGTTCTCAAACAGAGACAAAGGATTCAATGACTCACAGCTCAGCTGAAAATGGCGCTCTAGCTCTTCGGTTACCATAGGAATGCTGGCACCCTCACCCATCAGCCAGATCCCAGAGATAGGTTGCTGCGCATTTCCCGATGAATAAAGCTGTAATTGACGCTTGAGCTTCTCAATCAAATTAACAATGAATTGATGGGTATCTTCAGCCGTGCCGAGCACACCTTCTGTATCACTTGGGTTATCCGAACTGCGAAGATCTTGAGTACCAAAAGCGATGTCTTTATAGAAAGGCACTGAATTCTGCGGGATAACTCCTAGCGACGTTTGGTCGATGCCAACATCCACCAGCAGCCAGTTTTTCTTTTCGGGATACAGACGCGAGGCTAGTTGCCAGATATTGAGCAGCCCATGTGCCTGTGTATCTACCACCACAGGTTTAAAACCAGCCTTAGTTAATGCATAAGCTCGGCTATCCACCACTTCCTTACGAGTGGCGTATACCTGATAACTGCTTGTCGAACCTTTACCAAATCGTTTGTCTTCCAGCTTTACAAAATCTAAACTCAGCTCCTCGATAGGAAAGGGAGATTGATGGGCGAAGGTTTGATAGATAGAAAACTCTTTTTCTCTGTCTTCTAACTCACTCTCTATTTGCAGTACTTTGCTGATCACCGTGTTATCAGGTACCGAAATGGCGACGTTGCGACAGCCAAAAGGCAGTCCTTTCCTAAGTTCTTTAAGTTTCTTAACAGTTTTCTGATACTCCAAAGTATGGTTAGCTGTAAAAATGTCGTCCGAAATCGGCAGCTCTTTGTATCCCACTAGGGCATACAACTCCCCCACGGGTTTTAGTACCACGGCTTTGATGCTGTGATGATTTATATCTATACCTGTAATTAATGATGAACCCATGTGACCTAGCTCCTGAAGTGCCAAGCATTTCGTTGATTATCTAGGGGTTGTGATTATTAGTTAAATAAGCGTTAATAAACGAAAGCTAAGTTTTTAGCCTAGAGTACAAGGGTTTGCTGCTTATCAGCCTTAACTAATCAGGGATTATCCGGTGAAGTTCATAAAGCGATTATTCATATTTACATTGATTTGCATGATTCTTGGAGTCAGTACAATTTTCGGGTTTTATTATTACGTAAAACCAGAGTTGCCTGATGTTGCCACTTTGCGCGACGTAGAACTCCAAACGCCGATGCAAGTCTTCAGTCAAGACGGTAAGTTGATCTCTCAATTTGGTGAAAAGCGTCGTAACCCGGTGACTTATGACGAGATTCCTCGCCACTTAGTTGAGGCTCTGATTGCCACCGAAGATAGCCGTTTCTACGAACACCCAGGTATTGACCCAATCGGTATTACTCGTGCAGCGATCGTGGTTGCTATGTCGGGTTCTGCAAAACAAGGTGCGAGTACCATTACTCAGCAGCTTGCGCGTAACTTCTTCTTATCTAATGAGAAAACGTACATGCGTAAGATTAAAGAGATCTTTATTGCGATCCACATTGAGCAACTGCTTAGCAAAGAAGAGATCATGGAGCTGTACGTAAACAAGATCTTCCTTGGCCACCGCTCATATGGCTTCGGCGCAGCAGCGCGTGTTTACTTCGGTAAAGATCTTCCAGATCTAACCCTAAGTGAGCTAGCTACGCTTGCAGGTATGCCAAAAGCACCATCAACAATGAACCCTATTTATTCTGTCGAGCGCGCGACTAACCGTCGTAACGTTGTATTACGTCGTATGTTAGACGAGAAATACATCACTCAAGCAGAGTTTGATGAAGCTCGCAGTGAAAAGCTGATCTCGAAGTACCATGGTGCAGAAATTGAACTGAGCGCACCGTATGTTGCAGAAGTTGCACGTGCTTGGATGGTGGAACGCTATGGCGAAGCCGCTTATACATCAGGTATGAAGGTCTACACCACCGTTGATTCAAAACTGCAAAAAGCAGCGAACCAAGCAGCGATTAAGAACCTGCTTGGCTACGATGAGCGTCACGGCTACCGCGGTGCTGAAAAAGTCTTATGGCAAACCGAGCAATCAGCTTGGGACCACGACAAGATCGTTAAACACCTTAAGTCTCAGCCAACCTATGGTGACCTAGTCCCTGCGGTTGTAACTTCAGTTGACTCGAAAAGCGCTCAGGTTTGGGTTAAAAACCAAGGTGAAGGCACAATTGAATGGCAAGGCATGAACTGGGCACGTAAGTTCCTAACAGACAATCGCCAAGGCCCTGCTCCATCTCAAGCAAAAGAGATTCTAGCTGTTGGTGAACAAATCTGGGTTCGCCATGAAGCCATTACAGGCAATGAAGTCTCTGAAGAGCCGACAGCTGAGTCAACAACGGCAGAATCAGAAACGCCGATTGTATGGCGACTAAGCCAAGTACCTAATGCGAATACCGCATTTGTTGCAATGAACCCGAACAACGGCGCGGTATTGTCGATGGTCGGTGGCTTTAACTTTGTTCACAACAAGTTCAACCGTGCAACGCAATCTATTCGTCAGGTGGGTTCTGGTATCAAACCATTTATCTACTCAGCAGCGATTGAGAAAGGCTTAACGCTAGCCTCACTAATCAACGATGCACCGATTAACCAATGGGATAAGAGCCAAGGTACAGCATGGCGACCAAAGAACTCGCCACCTACATACGTTGGCCCGACTCGTTTACGTATTGGCTTAGCTCAATCGAAAAACGTAATGGCGGTACGTGTGCTGCGTGAAGTTGGCTTAGATGATACTCGTAACTACCTAACTCGTTTCGGCTTTGATATTGATGAAGTACCTCGTTCTGAAACTATCGCGCTAGGTGCTGGTAGCTTAACACCTATGAAAGTAGCGCAAGGTTACTCAGTATTCGCTAACGGTGGTTACTACGTTGAACCTTTCTACATCAGCCGCGTTGAGACTCCATTTGGCGAGACTGAGTTTGAAGCGACACCGAAAGTGGTGTGTAAAGAAGATTGCAAACAGACGATTACCGCAGATCCAATGGCGGATGAGTTTGCAGAGCAAGATGTGGATGCCAAAGTACAATACGCACCTCAAGTTATCTCTGAACAGAACGCATTCCTTGTTCGTGAAATGATGTACAGCAACATCTGGGGTGGCGGTGATTGGAGCGCTGGCACTGGTTGGAACGGTACTGGTTGGCGTGCGCAGCCGTTGAAGCGTCGTGACATTGGCGGCAAAACGGGTACCACCAACGATTCAAAAGATACTTGGTACAGCGGCTACGGCCCTGGCATGGTTGCAACGGTATGGGTTGGTTTTGATAACCACAACCGCAACCTAGGCAGAACCAAAGCGAACTCGAACCTTGGTAAGAATCAGATTACTGGTGCAGAAGCTGGCGCGAAAACAGCAGAACCTGCATGGGTTGATTTCATGGGTACGGCGTTAGCGGGCGTTCCTGCTGAGCGTAAAGAGCTTCCAGAAAACATCGTTCGTGTTCGTATCGACCGTGAGACTGGCTTACTGACCAACAAGTTCGATAGCTCATCAATGTTCGAGTACTTCGAGAAAGGCACAGAGCCAACCGAATACATCACTGAACGTTTCAATGACGACATCTACTCAACCTCATCAGGTGAAGCAGTAGAAGAGCTGTTCTAACTAGGGTTTGTTGAACCTAGTAACATGAACCAATAAAAAGGGTTGATATGCATTCATATCAACCCTTTTTTTATATCTATATCTGACCAGACTAGGCTCTAAACTCAAGCACTAAGCCGTCTTCTCCAGTTGAGTTCGAATCGTCTCAGCCAATTGCTCGAAACGTCCCTTCAATGGAGAGCCCGGACGGTAAGCCACGACAATTCGACGTGAAGGTGTTGGATTCACCGCAGGTACGTAACACACACCATCTTTCTGCTTTTCCTTTGGCACCGATAACTGAGGTAGCAAGGTAATGCCCGCCCCCGCCGCGACCATGTTACGTAGCGTTTCTAAGCTGGTTGCTTTAAAACGCTCATCATCTTTTGCACCCGCAGCAAAACAGAACCCTAGGGCTTGGTCTCTTAAACAGTGACCGTCACCTAACGCCAATACGGTTTGTCCATTGAGCTGCAGCATATCAACGGTGTCCTGCTGAGCCCACTCATGGTCACATGGAACCGCGACACTTAATGGTTCGTCATACACATCAATCTCTTTGAACACTGCAGTCTCATCAACCGCAGCTAGTACCAAGCAGTCCAGCTTGCCATCTTCAAGCTGGCTCACTAATTGATGAGTTTGGGCTTCATGCAGGTATAGCTCTAACTCAGGAAAGCTCTCTTTCAGGTGAGGGACAATCTTAGGCAGAATGTAAGGACCCACGGTTGGGATGAAACCAATGTGCATTGGTCCGGTCATCGCTTCACCGTGTCCACTCGCCATATCCTTAAAAGTTTTCACTTCATTGAGAATACGCTTGGCTTGTTCAACAAGTTGTAACCCTGATTCTGTAAATATTACCTTCCTTGGACTACGCTCGGTTAACTGAAGTCCAATTTCATCTTCTAGTTTGCGTATTTGACCGCTTAGTGTCGGCTGACTGACAAAGCACGCTTCTGCCGCTTTTCGGAAGTGTTTATGCTCTGCGAGCGCCACCAAGTATTCAAAGTCACGAATGTTCATGATCAGTCTCTTACCTCAGGTTTTAATAAGAACAAGGGTTCTAATAGAAACATTTAAAAGAAAAATGCTCTTGATAGAATTTACCTATCAAAACCATAACATTAAACGATTAGAGCTATCAAAGGATTTATCTAATAATGGGCTCAACGAAACGAAACAGAGCGAAGAAAAACGTTAAGCTCTGATAGAACAAAATTAAAAATACTATTTAAGGAAATCAATATGTTTGCATCTAAAGAAGGTCAATCAATCCCTCAAGTAACATTCCCAACTCGCCAAGGTGATGCATGGGTTAACGTAACGACGGAAGAGCTATTCAAAGACAAGACAGTTATCGTGTTCAGCCTACCAGGTGCGTTTACACCAACATGTTCGTCAAGCCACCTTCCTCGTTACAACGAGCTACACTCTGTATTCAAAGAGAACGGTGTTGATGACATTCTGTGTGTTTCAGTAAACGACACATTCGTAATGAACGCTTGGAAAGCAGACCAAGAAGCGGAAAACATCACATTCATCCCAGATGGTAACGGTGATTTCACAGACGGCATGGGCATGCTAGTTGAGAAAAACGACATCGGCTTCGGCAAACGTTCATGGCGCTACAGCATGCTGGTTAAAAACGGCGTGGTAGAAAAAATGTTCATCGAAGAAGACGTACCAGGCGACCCGTTCAAGGTTTCTGATGCTGATACTATGCTTAACTACCTTGCTCCAGAGCACAAAGAGCAAGAGTCAATCACAGTATTCACTAAGCCAGGCTGTCCTTTCTGTATGAAAGCAAAACAGAACCTAATCGACAAAGGTCTGAACTACGAAGAAGTAGTTCTAGGTAAAGATGCAACAACAGTAAGCCTACGTGCAATCTCTGGTCGCACTACCGTTCCTCAAGTATTCATCGGTGGCAAACACATCGGTGGTAGCGAAGAACTAGAAACTTTCCTAGGCTAATCGCTTCATCGCCGATATAGACTTAGAATTATCAGCTAACCCACCCTCTTGTGGGTTAGCCATTCCAAACGCTCTTATCTGAGTTTTGGAAAAAAGAATATAGCTGGTGACTCGCCTGTCTTTTACTAACCTATAGTTAGCAATAAAAGCAGAGTCACAAGCTAAACCTAATAAAACAGAATCACAAAACTGACCCACTATCCTGACTCTCAAAAAATCACCAGAGTTGGAGAGGTTCGTTCAAACAAAATTTAGCCATTGCGAGAAAATTATTATGAAACAAGTCAATGTAGATGTAGCAGTTATCGGGGGCGGTACGGCAGGTTTAGGTTCTTACCGCGCTGCAAAAGCACACACTGACAGTGTCGTGATGATTGAAGGCGGCCCTTACGGTACAACCTGTGCTCGTGTTGGTTGTATGCCATCTAAACTGCTTATTGCAGCTGCAGAAAGCGTACACCAAATTGAGAAAGCTCCGGCTTTTGGCGTTCACCCACAAGGCAATATCGTGATTAACGGCCGTGAAGTGATGGGCCGAGTAAAGTTTGAACGTGACCGTTTTGTTGGTTTTGTTTTAGAAGGCGTTGATGAAATCCCAGAGCAAGACAAGATCTCTGGTTACGCAAAATTTTTAGACGACAACACGCTGCAAATTGATGACCACACGATTGTGACGGCTAAGCGTATTGTTATCGCGACAGGTTCGCGCCCTGCATACCCTGCCGTTTGGAATGAACTTGGTGACCGCCTGATCATTAACGATGATGTGTTCAGCTGGGATGACTTACCAGAATCGGTTGCCGTATTTGGCCCTGGTGTTATTGGCCTTGAGCTTGGTCAGTCACTACACCGCTTAGGTGTGAAGACCAAACTGTTCGGTTTGGGTGGTCAAGTTGGCCCAATAACCGACCCAGAGATCATGGCGTATGCAGATAAAGCCTTCAATGAAGAGTTCTACCTAGATGCCGACGTGAAAATCGAAAGCATGAAGCGTATTACCACTGAGTCAGGTGAACCACGTGTCGAAATCCAGTTCATCAATAAGCAAGGTGAGCTAGAAACTAACGTCGTTGAGTACGTACTGGCAGCAACAGGCCGTCGTCCTAACACTGATAAGCTTGGCCTAGAGAATACCTCTCTTGAGCTTGATGAACGTGGTGTTCCAATCGCAGACCACTACACGCTACAAACATCATTGCCATCAGTATTCATTGCGGGTGATGCAAGCAACCAACTGCCTCTGCTACATGAAGCAGCAGACCAAGCACGCATTGCGGGTGATAATGCAGGTCGCTTCCCTGAGATTCGCGCAGGCCTGCGCCGCTCTAAAATCTCTGCGGTATTCTCTGACCCACAAATCGCGATGGTTGGTGAAACATACAAAGAGATCATAACCCGCTTAGGCACATGTGGTTGTTTCGCAACGGGTGAAGTGTCTTTCGAGAACCAAGGTCGTTCACGAGTGATGCTACGCAACAAAGGTATTCTGCACGTTTACGGCGAGCAAGGTACAGGCCGTTTCCTTGGTGCTGAGATGATGGGACCAAACGCAGAACATTTGGCTCACTTACTCGCATGGGCACACCAGAAAAAGATGACGGTTTCTGAAATGTTGGATATGCCATTTTACCACCCAGTAATTGAAGAAGGTGTACGAACAGCGTTACGTGACCTGAATGCGAAACTGCACCTTGGTCCAGAGATGGTGAAACACTGTCTAGATTGTGGCCCTGGTTGTTAATCTCAGGTCATTGAGACAGGTAGCAATTTAATCTGTAAACAAAGACTAGATACTAAAAAGGAAAGCCATTGGCTTTCCTTTTTGTTTTTGGTAACGAGCAAATAATAGATTCCCGACCACGCTCCTTCGTCACTACCGGGAATGACGTTGATTTATTTATGCATCTAAACCAAAACTTAATCCGTCATTCCAGCACTGAGAGGCGAAGTATCTGGAATCTCTTAAACCGTTACTTATTGCTAAATGCGAGAGAATTACTTCTCAGCTGCAATCACAGAGATCTCAACCAGTAGTGCCTCACGAGCCATGTCGCCAGTCACACATGCGCGAGCTGGAGCGTGACCTTCTGGAACCCATGCATCCCATACTGCGTTCATTTCTTGGAAGTCTTTCATGTCTTTCAAGTAAATGGTTGCTGACAGCATGTGCTCTTTGTCGCTGCCTGCTTGCTCAAGTAACGCTTCTACTTTATCCAGCATCGTCTGTGTTTGCTCTGTAATGCCTTTTGTTGCATCCGCACAAACTTGGCCACATAGGTAGATAGTACCGTTGTGTTTAACAATACGGCTCATGCGTTGCTTGGTTTCTTGGCGCTCAATCATCGATCTTCTCTCTCTATGTCACCGTGATCCAATATCTTGTGACGTGGTATTATCAGGGCAATAAGCATAACGCGAATCAAGCCCAAGATGACATGTCTTCATTGCAATAAAAATGAAAAAATCTTCAACAAACTCGGTCGTTGCCAACGTTGTATGAATCAGCTCACGGTGTTGTCGATATTAAGTTGGGGAGTATGGTGGCTGTTTTTCAGGGAAGACCCAAAAACCATCAACGCCATCGCTTTGATGATGGCAGCTTTCGCATTCAGTGGCTTATTGTCGTTGCATTGGATAATGAAGTTTTTGGTGCTGCCTTTAAGGAACAAAAAGCGTTAGCAGCAGTGTTTGTTAGATAGGCAATAATGGTTAGATGATAGGTTCAATACTCCGATAATTGGTCACAACAATCGAACGAGTATAATTTCCCAAACAGCAGATAGAAAAAAGCCCCAGAACCAATCGATTCTAGGGCTTTCTTAGAAAATTCTAAGAAAAAGCAGTGGTACTTTAATAGACCGGGCTTTTCTTAGTTTGTTCCCAAAAAAGATCAGATTTTTGATCTTTTTTTAGGGACTATAAAATCAATGCCTTATGCAACATTCACCTTAGCAATTATCTGCTCGACCAAGTTCACTTCCAACGCCACTTCATCACACGCATGTTGACGAGGGCACTGGTCACAATCTTTCAATACCTTCTCAGGTAGCAGAGATTTCGATGTCGGTAAGAAGTCATGCTTCATAAAGAACTCAGGAGTACGAGTCAGTACGAACACTTTCTTGATTGCCATTTGGCGAGCCTTCTCAACAAGGTGCTGCACGATTGCAGTCCCCTGCCCTTGACCTTGCCAGCCAGCTTCAACACCCAACGAACGAATTTCCGCTAAGCCAGAGTCATACACATAAAGTGATGCACAACCTGTCACTTCACCATGATGTTCTGCGACAGCGAATGAGCCAATATCACGCACCAGTTCATTACGAGAGCGAGGCAGGTTTTCACCCATGTTCGCCCAGTAAGCCACCATGCCTTCCAATGCTTCAATGTCAGTCAAACGAGCAGGACGAACCTTAACGATAGAGGTGTCACGCTGCGCCAAACGTTTCTCAGCTTGGTCTACTGCGTAAGCCACTTGCTGTGGTGATACACCACCTAGTGCGCTACGTTTTTCAAGACACGATTCAATGGTCAGGATGTCATATACATCCTCTTCAATCACCTCAGAGAACTCTTTCATCTCTGCGATGGTTAATTCTTCTAATGCGCAGCCTTTCGCAATCGCCGCCACTACCGTCACACCAACAATATGGTGAGCTTCACGGAAAGGAATGCCTTTCGCTACTAAGTAATCAGCCAGTTCCGTAGAGTTCGCATAACCTTGCTTAGCTGCTTCAAGTGTACGTTCGCCGTTCACTTTAATGCCGTCAAAACAAAGTGCAGCCATTTCCATACAGTCATTCCAAGTATCTAAAGCGTCGAATAAACCTTCTTTATCTTCTTGCATGTCTTTGTTGTACGCCAAAGGCAGAGCTTTTACTGTCATCATCATTGCAGCTAATGAACCGTATACACGGCCCGTTTTGCCACGGATAAGCTCTAGCGCATCTGGGTTTTTCTTTTGTGGCATCAGAGATGAACCTGACGTCACGGTGTCTGCTAACTCGATGAAGTTTGATTCACCAGAGTTGTAGAAAATCATATCTTCTGCAAGACGCGAAAGGTGAAGCATAGAGATAGAAGCGATCGACATCAGCTCCATCACATGGTCACGGTCAGATACAGAATCTAGAGAGTTGCGCGTTGCACGACGGAAACCTAAATTGTGAGCTAACTCTTCACGGTCCATCGGGTAAGCGGTTCCTGCAAGGGCACCAGAACCCAGCGGACATGTATCTAGACGCTTAATCGCATCATTCAAACGTGAATAGTCACGCTCAAGCATTTCAACGTAAGCCAAGCACCAGTGAGCAAAAGTTACCGGCTGGGCACGTTGTAAGTGAGTGTAGCCAGGCAGCACGGTTTCTTGATGCTGAGAAGCAACATTCACCATCTGGCTTTGCAGGCGATCCAACGCCAATAGCAGTTGGTTACCTTGCTGACGACACCATAGTTTCAGGTCTGTCGCCACTTGGTCATTACGAGAACGGCCAGTGTGAAGCTTTTTGCCCAAGTCACCGACTTTGCCGATAAGTTGTTGCTCAACCCAGCTGTGAATATCTTCTGCATCAGAACGTAGAATCTGTTCAGGATCTTCCATCACCTCAAGTTTTAGCTCATTCAGCGCTAACTCAAGCTTCTGTTGCTCTTCTTCTGTTAATACGTTGACCGACAATAGAGCTTTAGACCAGGCAATTGAGCCCACAATGTCTTGCTCAGCCAATCGGTAATCAAAACGAAGAGAATCGTTAAAATCTTTGAACCGGGTGTCTGCTGCTTGGGTAAATCTACCGCCCCATAATGCCATTGTGTATCTCCTAATTGCACAGTGCTCACTGTTTTTGCAAATGATAATTCTGATTAAGATTCAGTATTTTTCTGATGGTTTAAACTTACGGCAATTCAAAATGAAAATAAAGTATTAATTCATTATTTTCACATATTTATTCACCGCAAATTGAATCCATTGATTATTTTCAGCGTGGAGCGCGAATTATATGCCATCACATAGTAAAAACCGAAGCTGATTTATTAGACGATTAGAAAGTAAAAAGCCCACTCACTAATCAATAGTGAATGGGCTTTGCATAATCATGTCTGTTTACTGGCCTTCAATATTTCAGTGAAGGCTAGCTCACTAACTCATTGTTAGCATTACTTTTGGCTATTCAGAGCACGGATACGGCTTGATAGAGAGTAAAGACGGATGAAGCCTTCAGCGTGGCTTTGGTCGTAAACTTCATCTTCACCAAAAGTAGCAAACTCTTCAGAGTATAGGCTGTTGTCAGAACGCTTCTGAGTTACCGTTGCATGGCCTTTGTAAAGCTTGATAACCACTTCACCATTCACGTCTTGAGCTAGCTCTTCTGTCGCTGCAAGGATTGACTTACATAGCGGAGTGAACCAACGACCATCGTATACAAGGTGAGAAGCCTTAACACCTAGCTCTTCACGGAATTCGAATGCCGCCTTATCAAGAACCAGTTGCTCTACTGCACGCAGTGCTTCCATCATGATTGTGCCACCTGGAGTTTCGTAACAACCACGAGACTTCATGCCAACAAGACGGTTTTCTACGATATCGATACGACCAACACCGTGCTTAGCACCTTTCTCGTTTAGGTAAACCAGTGCGTTGTATGGCGTCATTGTTTCGCCATCAACCGCAACCACTTCGCCTTTTTCAACTTTAAGCGTCACTGTTTCAGATTCGTTTGGCGCTTGCTCTGGGTCTACAGTCCAAGCCCAGCAATCTTCGTTAGGTGCATTCCATGTGTTTTCAAGAACGCCACCTTCTGTTGAGATGTGCCATGCGTTTGCATCACGCGAGTAAATCTTAGTAAGAGAAGCCGTACAAGGGATGTTACGCTCTGCTAGGTAATCTAGACACTCTTCACGACTCACTAGATCCCATTCACGCCAAGGTGCAATTACGTGTAGGTCCGGGGCTAGTGCAGCGAATGCGCCTTCAAAACGAACTTGGTCGTTACCTTTACCTGTACAGCCGTGACACAGTGCGTCTGCACCTACTTTACGTGCGACTTCAACCTGTGCTTTCGCGATGATTGGACGAGCCATCGACGTACCTAGTAGGTATTTACCTTCGTAGTAAGCGCCCGTTTTCAGCGTTGGGTAGATGTAGTCAGCAACCATCTCTTCTTTAAGGTCTGCGATGTAACACTCAGATGCACCAGACGCTTTTGCTTTCTCTTCGATACCAATCAACTCTTCGTCGCCTTGACCAACATCAGCAACAAACGCAACCACTTCACAGTCATAGTTCTCTTTCAACCATGGAATGATTACGGATGTGTCTAGACCGCCAGAGTAGGCTACTACAACTTTCTTTACGTTAACTTTGCTCATTTTCTTTCTCCTAGTTTCCATACTGCACATGGCGGTCAGCGTTGGAAATGACTTCATAATTATATGTTTATTTAATTTGTCTAAATTCTTTAAGCAGTGACTCGTTGTGAGACCTACTGAGGTAAAAACTGTGTTCCTATGCTTTTACCTGAAAACAGTTGTGTTAGCTTTTCTGGGTATCGCCAAGTGGCAACTTCGATTGGTCGTCCAAGGTCGTTAGCGGCTTCTAGTGCGGCTTGAACCTTAACGATCATGCCATCGGTAATCACTTTGCCTGTAATAAGGTCATCAGCTTGCTGTTGATTAAGGCTTGGAATGAGGTGGCCTTTGCCATCCAACACACCACTTACATCAGAAAGAAGCACCAGTTCAGCATCAAGTGCGCCAGCAACGGCAACCGCAGCTTGGTCGGCATTGACGTTCATCAGTTGGCCTTGTTCAGTTAGGCCAATTGAACTGATGATTGGCAGTGCGCCAGCATTAAGAATCGCTTGCAGGACGGTTGAGTCGCCCGGCTCCGCTTTTCCTACTGCGCCCAGCTCAGGGTTCAATTCGCTCACTTTGCATAAACCACCATCTGCAAGGCTCAAACCAACGGCATTGATACCATCTTTAATTGCCTGACCTTGAAGTAGTTTGTTGGCCGTGCCCGCTAGTGCACCAGCGATCACAGGGATCTGGTCATAAGGAGTAACACGTAGCCCTTCTTTCTTAACCGTTTTTAGGTTTAGCTTACTCATCAAATCATCAACAAGGTAACCACCACCGTGAACGATCACGATAGGACGCTGTGCCTGCTGTTGGTAAGCTGAAATAGCACCAAATAACTTGCTGAGTGTTTCACCACAAGATAGCGCAGCGCCACCTAACTTTATGATTAATGGTTGATTATTAAGGCTCATATCTAGATTCCTTTACACTAACGCAGTTAATGGCGCAAAACCATAACGTAAATTTAAACACTGCATCGCTTGGCTAGATGCACCCTTTAATAAATTATCAATCGCTGAAACAACGATGATGTGCTGACCTTGGACCTTCCAACCTAAGTCGCAGAAAGGCGTCTGTTCTACATCTTGAATTCTTGGCAGTGTCTCTTCGAGTAACCTCACTGCAGGTTTATCTTGGTAAGCTTGCTCAAAGGCATCTTGTATCTGTTGTTCTGTCACGCCTTCAGCCAGTTTCATGGTGATGGTCGCTAAAATACCGCGCTTAAAGTTGCCGAGGTGCGGAGTGAAAATCACATCACACCCTAAATGTGCGGCCATTTCAGGTTGATGACGGTGATTGAAGACGCCATAAGCTTGCAGGCTCACTTCGCAGAAGCTGTTAACCATGGTCGCCTTACGACCTGCTCCTGTAACACCACTGGTTGCGTTAATCACAGGCCATTGGTTCTCGTCCAGTAACTTAGCTTCAACTAAAGGCTTAATCGCCAGTTGTGATGCCGTTGGGTAACAACCTGCGACTGCAACAAGCTGAGCTTCTTTTATTTCTTGTTCGTTCCATTCAGCTAAACCGTAAGCTGCTTTGTCTAACCATTGTTCGTGTTGATGTTCAAAACCGTAGAACTCTTGGTAAAAGTTCTCGCCTTTAACTCTGAATGCACCCGATAGGTCGAACACTTGGCAATCGTTCTCTAGAAAGATTGGCGCTAGGTCATGACTGACCTCATGTGCCGTTGCTAGAAAAATCACATCGGACTGTTTAGCCACTTCTTCCGGATTCGTTAGCGGTTGTACTGGCATATCAATCAAACCAGCTAACTTACCGTGCAACGCCGCAATAGGTTTACCTGCGTCTACACTATTGGCTGAGACATACAAACCTGATAGCGTGAGCTCAGGGTGTCTGTTTATCATTAGAGCCAGTTCTGCTCCTGTGTAGCCGCTTGCGCCAATGATCGTGGTTTTCAACATCTCAACACATCCATTCTTGAGGTAAGTTACTTTTCAAATTTGACTATTCATACTTAATTTTTAGCTTTATTTGATTTCTTATGCATTAAATATGATTTAATATGTGTTTTACCGACTTATAGTTTTCCTGTCAATAGTAGAAGTGAAGATATTATGCAATTACCGAGTTTCCTTGAGGTCTATAAAGGCCTTATTTCCACAGACTCTATTAGCTCGACTGATCCAAGCTGGGATCATGGCAACGAGAAAGTGATCGAAAAGATGGCACAATGGTTCAAAGACTTAGGCTTTAGCGTTGAGGTCGTGGAAGTCGAGCCCGGCAAGCATAATATGGTCGCAAAAATGGGGGAAGGCGAAGGTGGCTTGCTACTAGCAGGACACAGCGACACCGTGCCATTCGATGAAGGGCGTTGGAATTTCGACCCTCACGCATTGACAGAACACAACAATCGCTTCTACGGACTAGGTACCGCCGATATGAAAGGCTTTTTTGCTTTTGTGTATGAAGCGGCTAAAAAGATGGATTGGAGCAAGCAAACCAAACCACTTTATGTACTGGCAACCTGTGATGAAGAGACCACCATGTTAGGTGCGCGTCATTTCACTGAAAATGCGCCGTTTAAGCCGGATTACTGCATCATTGGTGAACCAACCAGCCTTGTGCCTATTCGTGGTCATAAAGGTCATGTCGCCAATGCCGTGCGAGTAACCGGTAAATCAGGTCACTCTTCAGATCCTGCATTAGGTGTCAACGCCATCGAAATCATGCATGAAGTGCTGTTTGCTTTGATGCAGCTGCGTGACAAGTTAGTCAAAGAGTATCACCACCCGGGTTTCGCGATTCCAAGTCCGACGCTAAACCTGGGGCATATTCACGGCGGTGATAGCGCTAACCGAATCTGTGGCTGTTGTGAACTACATTACGACGTTCGTCCTTTACCAGGCATCAGCTTAGATGGGTTGGATAACATGCTGCGCAGCGCACTCAAAGAAGTGGAAGCAAAATGGCCGGGCAGAATTGAGATTACGCCACTACACGAACCTATCCCGGGTTACGAGTGCCAACACGACCATCCATTTATCGGTGGCATGGAATCAGTTTGCGAAACTGAATCACAAACCGTGAACTACTGTACAGAAGCACCTTTCCTTCAAGAACTTTGCCCAACCTTAGTTTTGGGTCCAGGCTCAATCGACCAAGCCCACCAGCCGGATGAGTTCTTAAGCTTCGATTTTATCGACCCAACGATTGATGTTCTGAGTAAATCGATCCGTAAATATTGTTTCTAGTTATTACTAGCTATCCGATATTTTTGTATAAAAGTCACCCGAAAAGGTGGCTTTTATTCTGTTATCCCGAACACAGCCTGATCTTGTAATTAAATTTCACTTTATTCCGAAGTATTGAAAAATTTACTTCTCCCGCATTTCTAAACCTAATAATTGCAAACTTAGAATGCTTTATTTGACTAGATACAGCAGTTTTCGCTAGATTGTGTACTTAACAAGGAACAATGGATGTAATTTTTTTACGAGGCAGGATGACAATGAACGAGAAATACGCCGCTCTCAAGAGTAACGTAAGCATGCTGGGACGCTTGCTAGGTAACACAATCCAAGATGCACATGGTGACGTTATCTTAGAGAAAGTGGAGACTATCCGTAAACTTTCCAAATCCGCCCGCGCAGGCAACAAAGCTGACCGTGACAGCCTAGTTGAAGAAATCAAAAACCTGCCGAACGAACAACTCACTCCTGTTGCTCGTGCATTTAACCAATTTCTCAACCTCACCAACATGGCAGAGCAGTACCACACGATCTCTCGCCACTGTGAGGAGCATGTTTGTGAACCAGACGTGCTGCAATCTCTATTTTCCAAATTAAATCAGAATGACATCAGCAAGCTAGACGCGGCACAAGCCGTTCGCGACCTGAACATTGAACTCGTTCTAACGGCACACCCAACAGAAATCACTCGCCGTACCATGATCAACAAACTGGTTAAGATCAACGAGTGTCTATCTAAATTAGAATTAAGCGACCTATCACACAAAGAGCGCGTGAAAACAGAACGTCGCCTAGAGCAACTTATCGCTCAAGGTTGGCACTCTGATGTAATTCGTCAGCAACGCCCGACTCCACTTGATGAAGCTAAATGGGGCTTTGCGGTTGTCGAAAACTCGCTTTGGGAAGCTGTGCCAGATTTCCTACGTGAAATGGACGGCCGACTAAAAGGTTACCTTGGTGAAGGCCTGCCAATCGATGCTCGTCCAGTACACTTCTCATCTTGGATGGGCGGTGACCGCGATGGTAACCCATTCGTAACACACACCATCACTAAAGAAGTACTGCGCCTATCTCGCTGGAAAGCCGCAGACCTTTACCTAGGCGACGTGAACGAGCTGATTACCGAACTGTCGATGACTAAGTGTAATGATGCCGTTCGTGAACTAGCGGGGGACGAGCACAGAAGCTTACCGTGCAATCCTAAAGAGCCTACGAACTCTGCTGAACAACACGTTAGAAGTGCTTGATGCGAAACTGCATGATGCGGAAGTACCAAAGAAAGAAACACTACAGAACATCGACCAACTTTGGACACCGCTGTACGCGTGTTACCAATCGCTGCACGAATGTGGCATGGGCGTAATCGCGGACGGTTCTCTGCTTGATACCTTACGCCGCCTAAAAGCATTCGGTGTACACCTAGTGCGTCTCGATGTTCGTCAAGAAAGTACACGTCACTCAGATGTGCTGTCTGAACTGACTCGCTACCTAGGCATTGGCGATTACGACCAGTGGAGCGAGCAAGACAAGATCGCTTTCTTAACCAATGAATTAAGCTCAAAACGCCCACTACTTCCTCGTGATTGGGAGCCATCTGAACAGGTTAAAGAGGTTTTAGACACCTGTAAGGTCATTGCTGCTCAACCTCGTGAAGCGTTTGGTGCTTACGTTATCTCTATGGCTCGTACTGCATCGGATGTACTGGCTGTTCACTTGTTGTTGCAAGAATGTGGTTGCCCATACCGCATGGACGTATGCCCGCTGTTCGAAACGCTAGACGACTTGAACAACTCAGAAGCAGTAATGAAGCAGCTAATGAGCATCGACTTGTACCGTGGCTTTATCCAGAACCACCAAATGGTGATGATTGGATACTCTGACTCAGCAAAAGATGCTGGCGTAATGTCTGCAGGCTGGGCTCAATACGATGCGATGGACAAGCTGGTTAAGGTTTGCGACGAAGAAGGCATTGAACTGACTCTATTCCACGGCCGTGGCGGTACGGTTGGTCGTGGTGGTGCTCCAGCGCACGCTGCTCTTCTTTCTCAGCCACCTAAGAGCTTGAAAGGCGGTCTACGTGTAACTGAACAAGGTGAAATGATCCGCTTTAAACTTGGCTTGCCAGATGTTGCGGTAAACAGCTTCAACCTATACGCAAGTGCGATTCTAGAAGCGAACCTTCTGCCGCCACCAGAGCCTAAACAAGAGTGGCGCGACCTAATGGAAGTGCTGTCTCAAGTCTCTTGTGAGGCTTACCGTAACGTGGTTCGTGGTGAAGAGAAATTCGTACCTTACTTCCGACAAGCGACGCCTGAACTGGAGCTAGGTAAACTGCCTCTTGGTTCTCGCCCTGCTAAGCGTAACCCGAACGGCGGCGTAGAAAGCCTACGTGCGATTCCATGGATCTTCTCTTGGAGCCAAAACCGTTTGGTACTTCCTGCATGGTTAGGCGCGGGTGAAGCGATTCAGTACTCTGTAGACCAAGGCCATCAAGCTCTGCTTGAAGAGATGTGTCGCGAGTGGCCGTTCTTCTCTACCCGTCTAGGTATGTTGGAAATGGTGTACTCGAAGTGCAACATGGAAATCGCTAAGTACTACGACCAACGTCTTGTTGACGAAGAGCTATTACCGTTAGGTGAATTGCTGCGTGAACAGCTGCAAAAAGACATCAAAGCAGTGCTGAATGTAGAAAATAACGAGAACTTGATGCAGAGCGACCCTTGGGGACTTGAATCAATTCGCCTACGTAACATCTACGTTGAGCCACTAAACATGCTTCAAGCAGAGCTGCTTTACCGTACTCGTAAGTGTGAAACACCACCAGCAGAGCTAGAAGAAGCGCTAATGGTGACGATTGCAGGCATTGCAGCAGGCATGCGAAATACTGGTTAATTAGTGATTCCTACTATTCAATAGACAAAAGGTCGCCTAGTGCGACCTTTTTGTTTCACAAAATAAGCAATACTGAGTTTTTTGTCAGTTTTTTGGGTTATTTTGTCCATGTATTCTACTTTATGCTTATTATTTAGATATACTACTGCTCCGCTGCGGAAACACTCCAAAAAAATAATCTGCAGCAACTTGACCAATAAACTGGTCAACCTAGGTGATAAACGGCTTTGTAAGGTGACATAACCAACCGATGAGTTGGTGCTACTTAGACATAACCAATATAACGTGCCATTAGAAGCACACTTGTTGTTTAAGTATTTGTTTACTGTTTACCATTTGGATTTCAGACATGTCATTACCACACGTAATTCTAACCGTTTTAAGTACACGCGATGCTACTGGTTACGATATCACAAAAGAATTCTCCGCAAGCATTGGTTACTTCTGGAAAGCTAGCCACCAACAAGTTTACCGCGAGCTAAATAAAATGGCTCAGAACGACCAGGTAACTTGCGTGCTTGAGCCTCAAGAAGGCAAACCTGATCGTAAAGTTTACTCTATCACCGATGCTGGCCGTGGCGCGCTAGGTGAATGGTTTGAACAACCAACTGCACACCCAACAGTTCGTGACGAGTTCTCAGCTAAGCTAATGGCTTGTGCTGTACAACCTTCTGACGCTTACCGTGTACAACTTGCTGAACTAGTAGAAGAGTCTCGCAAACTGGTTTCTCACTACAAAGAAATCGAAGCAGCTTACTACGCAACGCCATCGACACTAGATAAGCAAGCACGTCTTGAACGTCTAACACTTCGTCGTAACCTACTTATCCGTGAAGCATGGATTGTATGGGCTGAAGAAGTACTGCTTGAACTTGGCGCTCTAGCTTAAGCTAGAAGCTAGAAGCTAGAAGCTAGAAGCTAGAAGCTAGAAGCTAGAAGCTAGAAAAGCAAAAGGCTTGAACTCTATGAGTCCAAGCCTTTTTTGTATCTATAGGATTTGAAAGTTTGCAGCCAGAGGCTGTTTACAAACGCTTTAATTACAGCGCAGCAACCTGTGGGCGAACGCCTAACGTATGGCAAAGTGCGTAGGTCATTTCTGCACGGTTTAGCGTGTAGAAGTGGAAATCTTTCACACCTTCACGGCTCAGCGTACGAACCATATCGATCGCTTGGCTAGCACCAACTAACTGACGAGTGGTTGGATCATCATCCAAACCTTCAAATTGCTTCGCCATCCAACCTGGTACTTTTACGTTGTTCATCGCAGCAAAGCGCGACGCTTGCTTAAAGTTAGACACCGGTAAGATGCCCGGTACAATCTCAACATCCACACCAGCCGCTACACAACGGTCACGAAAACGTAGGTAGCTTTCTACATCAAAGAAGAACTGAGTAATTGCACGGTTAGCACCGGCATCCACTTTACGCTTTAGGTTAATAAGATCTGATTGAGCGCTTTTTGCTTCAGGGTGAACCTCAGGGAATGCCGCTACTGAGATATCAAAATCGTGGCGAGATTTAAGTAACTCTACTAGGTCAGATGCGTACATCTCTGGCGCACCACCACCTGCTGGAATATCACCACGTAGCGCAACAATACTCTCGATACCATTCGCCCAGTAATCGTCAGCGATTTGAATCAGCTCTTCGCGGCTCGCATCAATACACGTTAGGTGCGGTGCAGCCACTAGGCCGGTTTGGTTCTTAATTTCTTTAATGATTGAGTGGGTACGATCACGCTCACCCGAGTTTGCACCGTAGGTTACCGATACAAATTTTGGTTGAAGTGTTTTAAGACGGTGAACAGAGTTCCACAGGGTCTCTTCCATCTTCTCACTGCTTGGTGGAAAAAACTCAAATGACACATTGATGTTGTCAGAAAGCTCAGCGATATTCTGATTTAAAGCGTCGATATGACTAGCGTGTGTGTATCCCATCTTACTCTCCCTGTGGCAAAAGCAACCACTAAAAACTCAAATCCTTAAACGACGTTTAGACGTCTATATGTCTGTAGAATGTATTGAATACGATTTAATGTCAACAGATCCATTATGAATTTTTCTCAAGTAGATCGTGAGTAAAACTCAAGTCGCTAGATCGATCGCAAAGCAGAAATAATGCAGAAAAAAGGCTGAAAAACACATCGTGCTTTCAGCCTTATTTATCTTAGTGAATAGTATGCCATTTACGTACTAAAACAATTGATCTAAGTATTAAACCAACCGATCTGAGCATCAGAACAGACTAGACATTCTGTTTAGGTCAGATTGAATTGCACCAGCCGTTACTTCACGACCAGCACCCGGGCCACGAATAACCAATGGATTATCTTTGTACCATTTGCTCTCAATCGCAAAGATATTATCGCAAGGCAGCAAGTTCGCTAGAGCGTGTTCTTTAGACAGAGCTTCAACGCCTACAGTTGCTTTGCCGTTCTTCTCTAAACGCGCGACGTAACGCAGAACTTTCTGTTGCGAATGTGCTTTTTCTAAACGTTCAGCCAACTCTTCACTCAGCACAGAAGCCTTATCAAAGAAGTCATCAACTGATAGCTCTTGCAGCTCTGCAGGTACGAGAGATTCTACTTTTACGTTTTCAGGTTCGATATCCAAACCCGACTCACGCGCCAGAATCACCAGCTTACGCATCACATCTGAACCATCTAGGTCAGCACGCGGGTCTGGTTCAGTCAGGCCTTGTTGCCATGCTAAGTCGACTAACTCGCTGAACGGCACCGTGCCATCAAACTGCTGGAACAACCAAGACAGCGTGCCAGAGAAAATACCCGACAGCGCAATGATGTCATCGCCACTTTCACGTAGGTCACGTACCGTGTGGTTAATCGGTAAGCCTGCACCCACTGTCGCGTTGTACAACCAATGACGGCTGATCTTAGCGAAAGCATCTTGTACTTGATGGTAATACTCACTCGATGCAGAACCAGCCACCTTGTTCGCCGAGATCAGGTGGATACCTTGTTGTGCAATTTGCAGGTACTTTGCTGCAAGCACAGGGCTTGCGGTGACATCGAGTACCACAGCTTCATCGTAACCCTGAATAGACCCCAAACGCTCTAACCAGTCGTTACCATTGTTGGCAATCGCTTCATCATCAAAACGCTTGCTCACCGAGGTCGCATCAATGCCTTGATCGTCGAACCAATAAGTTTGGCTATCAACTACCGCAACCAACTCAAAGTTCATTCCACGACGCTTTTCAAGTTCCGCTTTTTGCTCTGCAAACAGGCTTAACCAGCTTGAACCAATATTGCCCTTGCCACATAAAGCAATCGCAACACGCTTCTGCGCTTGGAATAGTTGAGAGTGAATACCTTTCACTAGGCTTGATGTTTCACTCTTACGAATCACAGCCACTAAGCTCAAGCCAGAGTTCGCTTCCGAGATGAACTCAACTGGCGAGCTCTTAAGCTGCTGGTAGAAACCGTAACAATGGTTCGGGTTCTTAGTCACGCCAGCACCCACGGCAGCAATCAAAGAGAAACCCTCTTTTAGCTTAATCTCAGCTTCAATCGCATGGTCTTGTAGATATTCTAATGCACCACCAGCGATCTCTTCCGTATAGGCAAGACGCAAGCAGTGTTGATCCGGTTCAAGCTCATAAGCCAGCGGCTCCAGTTGAGCGCGTTTAAGCCCTTCAAGCACTTCACTCTCTAGACGATCGAAATCATGGCCGTGACCAAAGGTCAGCTGCACGATAAGAACTTCATCCAGAGAAGTAATGATTTTGGCGCCACGCCCCGATGCCAGTACACGCTCTATCTGTGTAGAGCCCGCCTCCGGCTGATAGCTGCAGCGTAAGCTGAGATCCATAGCACTTTGAGCCACAGGCTGTAGCGTTCGACTGTGAAGCACTGGAGCCGCTAAACGAGCTAATTCACTGGCCTCATCAAGACGAAGCAGAGGTAGTAAGCACGCATCCGATACCAAACGAGGGTCTGCGCTGTAAACGCCCGCTACATCACTCCAAATTGTTACGCGTTCAACCTCAGCCAAAGCACCAATTACAGTTGCTGAGTAATCCGAACCGTTACGGCCGAGTAGAACCGTTTCACCCTCAGTATTTTGAGCCATAAAGCCAGTAATAACGACACGGCAATGGGCATGCTGCGCCAAAGCTTCTTTAATCAGAGGATAAGAACGTGCGCGGTCAACTTCAGGTTGAGCACCTACTTCTGCACGCAAAAAGGCACGAGCATCTTGAGCAACCGCTTGTAAATCATGTTGGCACAACAAAGCGGCTAACAGACGTGAAGACCAAACCTCACCGTGTCCTAGCACTTGTGCTTTTTGCGCTTCGCTTAGAGGAGCCGTTAACTCACCCAAAGCGGTAAATTCTTGCTGAATAGTGGCCGTTAGCTGAGCCGCAGACTCACCTTCAAGCAGCGCTTCAATCAGCTCAAGTTGGAACTGACGAAGTGCTTGCAAACATTCGTGAGCGATACGACCATCTTTATCGAGCGCTTCAACAAACTCAATCAAGCGGTTAGTTGTTTTACCCGCTGCCGACACCACGACCAAGTCAGTGGCTGATGAGTATTCTCTAAGAATGTTGACCACGCGCTGGTAACACTCAGGATTCGCTAAGCTGCTACCACCAAATTTATGTAGCTGGCGAAAGGTTGCCATTATTAACCCTCCCCTTCAGCAATAAAGCCTTGTGTCTTTTCAAACGCTTGCTTGAGGTCATCAATCAAGTCTTCTGCATCTTCAAGACCAACAGAAAGACGCAGTAACTGTTGAGAAACACCCGCTTCTGCCAGCGCTTCTTCGCCCATTGCACGGTGAGTCATCGAAGCAGGGTGACAAATCAAGCTTTCCACACCACCCAGCGATTCCGCCAAAGAGAACAGCTCTAACTTATCAACAAAGTATTTAAGCGCCTCGAATGAGCCCGCAAACTCAAAGCTCAGCATTGAACCAAAGCCAGACTGCTGCTTCTTCGCGATATCATGACCCGGATGTTCAGGAAGGCTTGGTGGTAAATCGTGCCGACGAGCTCTTGCTGCTGCAGAGACGCCAGAATTTCACGTGAGCTTTCTTCGTGAACTCGCATACGCGCACCTAGCGTACGAATACCACGTAGAGTCATGTAGCTATCAAATGGTGTGCCGGTCGCACCAATACAGTTGCCCCACCATGCTAGCTCTTCAGCGTGCTCTTCAGTTTTCGTGACGACAACGCCACCAATAACGTCCGAGTGTCCGTTGATGTACTTGGTGGTTGAGTGGATAACAAAATCCGCACCCAGTTCTAAAGGCTTTTGGAACACTGGAGTCAAAAACGTGTTATCGACAGCAACCAGAGCACCAACCTCTTTCGCTTTACGGCAAGTTTCTGCAATATCAACCACACGAACCAAAGGATTCGATGGTGTTTCAATTAAGATCAACTTTGGCTTAAGCGCGATCGCCGCATCCAGCGCCGCTTGATCCGATTGATCAACGAACAGAACTTTAAAGTCACCTTTGAGTGAGCGAGTGTTAAACAGACGGTAAGTACCGCCGTAGCAGTCGTGTGGTGCGATAATAAGATCATCGCCGCCTAGGAAAGCAGAAACCCATAAGTTAAGCGCCGAGGTACCACAATTAGTGACAACCGCGCCTTTACCCGATTCAAGCTCAAACAGTGCCGTTTCTAATAAACCGCGATTTGGGTTACCAGAACGGGTGTAATCGTACTTTGGCACTTCACCAAAAGCGGGAAACCCATAGTTAGTCGAAAGATAAATAGGTGGGACAACGGCATGGTGTTGCGTGTCTGACTCGATACCAGTACGTACTGCGATGGTTGCTGGCTTCCGGCTGCTCATAGGTGCTTCCTTACAAGTTTTGCGTCTGAGAATCACAGCTGCTTGTCGGCATTTTGCGGCTGTGTTAGATATATGTTATTCACTTTACTTTCATAAACGTGAGACGTCAACACTTCTAGACGTCCATATGTCTTTGCTTATGGCGGTAAATCCCGCTAAAATCACCACTATTAATTTATTCTAACAACTAAAGTGATGAAGGTACGCAATGGCCGACTGGAATGGTGAATACATAAGCCCATATGCTGAGCATGGAAAGAAAAGCGAACAAGTAAAGAAGATTACAGTTTCTATCCCTCTAAAAGTGTTAAAGGTTCTAACTGACGAGCGTACTCGCCGCCAGATTAACAACCTACGCCATGCAACAAACAGTGAGCTACTGTGCGAAGCCTTTCTACATGCGTACACAGGCCAACCACTACCAACGGATGAAGACCTTCGTAAAGACCGTCCTGACGATATCCCTGCTGAAGTGAAAAAGCTGATGACAGAAATGGGCATCGAGTTCGAAGCGTTTGACGAAGAATAAAAACAACTCAGTCACTGCCTTCATTATTGATTCGCTCTAGCTGAACCCTATTTATCACACCGCGCATTGTTTTTTATGACTGCGCTGTGAATGATAGACATAAAAAAACCGACTCCAGATGAGTCGGTTTTTTATTATTCTTTTCGTCTCGATAACGAAACGACGATACCAGAAGATTATGTCATCCAGTCTCTATGCCATATGCTTCTATGCCATGTAGTTAGCAGGCATCTCGATACGAGCTACGCCAGATTCAACAGCCGCTTCTGCTACTGCTTTTGCTACGCGAGGAAGTAGACGTGGGTCCATTGGCTTAGGAATGATGTAACCCTTACCGAACTCCAGTGCAGTCTCGCCCGCAGCTGCTAGTACTTCAGCTGGAACTTCTTCTTTCGCCAGTTCACGAATCGCTTTAACCGCCGCTAGCTTCATTTCGTCATTGATTTCGCTCGCACGCACGTCTAGTGCACCACGGAAAATGAATGGGAAACAAAGTACGTTGTTTACTTGGTTAGGGTAATCACTGCGGCCTGTACCCATGATAAGGTCAGAACGAACTTCGTGAGCAAGCTCTGGCTTGATCTCTGGATCTGGGTTTGAACATGCAAACACAACTGGCTTATCAGCCATCAGCGTTAGAGCTTCTGCTGGAAGCAGGTTAGGACCCGATACACCCAAGAACAGGTCAGCGCCTTCGATAACATCTTCAAGCGTACGCTTGTCGGTATTGTTTGCGAACAGCTCTTTGTATTCGTTTAGGTCATCACGACGAGTGTGGATCACACCTTTACGGTCAAGCATGTAGATTTTTTCACGCTGAGCGCCACACTTAATCAGTAGTTCCATACAAGCAACCGCAGCTGCGCCAGCACCTAAACAAACGATCTTACACTCTTCAAGTTTCTTACCTTGAAGTTCGATCGCGTTCAGCATACCCGCTGCTGTCACAATCGCAGTACCGTGTTGGTCATCGTGGAATACCGGAACATCACAACGTTCAATCAGGCGACGTTCAATCTCAAAACAGTCTGGTGCTTTGATGTCTTCCAGGTTAATACCGCCGAATGTATCTGCGATATTCGCAACCGTATCAACGAACTCATCGATTGTGCGGTGTTTTACTTCAATATCGATAGAATCTAAACCAGCAAAACGCTTAAACAGGAGCGCTTTACCTTCCATAACAGGTTTAGAAGCAATAGGACCAAGGTTACCTAGGCCAAGAATCGCTGTACCGTTAGAGATAACTGCAACCATGTTGCCTTTACCTGTGTACTTATAAACGTTATCGACGTTCTGTGCGATCTCGCGAACAGGCTCGGCTACGCCTGGGCTGTATGCAAGTGCTAGGTCTTCTGCAGAGTTTGCAGGCTTCGTCAGTTCTACGGCAATTTTGCCAGGAATTGGGAACTCATGGTAATCAAGAGCTTGCTGACGGAATTGTTCTTGAGGCGATAACGATTTTTCAGATGATAACGCTTGAGAGGATTGAGCTTGGCTGCTGTCTTCAGACATAGGTGTAGGTTCCTAGGGTATTATTATTTGGGGGATCTTGTTCATGTTAATGGATGTACTTCAAAGTTCCTAGGTGGTTGAAGCCTCTGTCTCATTAAAAAACGAGATTTCACTACTAATAAGACCAGTGAGCAGTTGAAATTACTGTCGCTTGTTGAACTTTCGAGCTGAATTTGGTGAAGAGAGGTACGCAAGGAATTGCCCTGCAATAGAAAGGTAGGCACCTTATCGTTAGGCGGGATTGAAGCTTGAATGAAAGTCACTGCTTTCTCAAATTACAGGCAACAAAAAAGGACACCGAAGTGTCCTTTTTCATGTCTAAATAGCGAGAATTACTTCTTGCTAGAAAGAGCACCGAAACGCTTGTTGAAGCGATCAACACGGCCGCCAGTATCTACGATACGTTGCTTACCAGTGTAGAACGGGTGACATTTGTCACATACGTCTAGGTGGATTGATTCTTTTGCTAGCGTTGAGTTGAACTCAAATGTGTTGCCGCAAGAACAAGTTGCAGAAACTGCTTTGTATTCTGGGTGGATTCCAGCTTTCATGGGATAACCTCAAGTAGGCCGTGTCGCTATACGATTCTAAGCCGCACACCACACGTAGTTTAAAAAAGAAATAAAGACACCGCATCGACACAAAAGAGTGATGAAGCCATACCTTTAAGGCGCAGTATAGTAATGAATCTAAAAGGCAGGATCAACTGATTTGATACATTTTTCACCAATTCTCTCTTTATTTCCTTTATCGCCCTGAGATTTCGAGCTGTCGTTGTCTGTATACGTTAACTCGCCGCCTTCATCCAAACTGCTTCTCGAATTTAACCGCCTTATCCTTTAGACTGTTCGCTCTCGTCAACTCAGATAAAGCCGTCCCTTTATGCGTCCAATGATTGCCCGCGTGGCACTGCCTGTTCCACTCGACAAGCAGTTCGATTACAAGATTCCTAGCCATCTATTTCCGATTATTGGTGGACGAGTCTCTGTGCCTTTTGGACGACAAACCTTAACCGGTATTGTAACGGCTCTGGTTAACGAATCTGAATTCGAGCTAGACAAGCTCAAACCCATTAAAGCCCTATTAGACAATCAGCCTGTTTGGCCGGAATCTGTCTATTCACTGTTAATGTGGTGCAGTCAATTTTATCAGTACCCTCTTGGCGAGACCTTTGCTAACGCCCTTCCGAGCGCTCTAAGAAAAGGCAAAGCCGCCGACTTCGCAACGCTGGTTGAGTGGCAGTTAACGCCATCAGGCAAAGACCAACTGATGCAAGGTTTTGGTCGCGCAGTCAAACAAGCCAAAGTGATGCACATGCTTGAGCACGGCCCCGTACCCCATCAAGAGTTCATTGATGAAGAAGTTGGCAGCGCCGTACTCAAGACACTAGAAGAGAAAGGCTGGATTGAATCGGTAGAGAAAAAGCCGAAGCGTCAGGCGTGGCCAGTTGATCTTGAAAACGACCAAGACAAACCTAAGCTCAATGCTGAACAAGCCATCGCGATTGCGACCGTAAATAGCCAAACCGACTTTGGTTGTTTCCTGTTAGAAGGCGTTACTGGCTCAGGTAAGACCGAGGTTTACCTGAATATGATTAAGCCGATTCTCGATCAAGGTAAACAAGCGTTAGTACTCGTGCCTGAGATTGGCCTCACCCCTCAAACGATTAACCGCTTTAAGCGACGCTTTAATGTGCCTGTTGAGGTTATCCACTCAGGTTTAAACGATTCTGAGCGACTGAATGCTTGGTTATCGGCGCGTGATAAAATAGCGGGCATCGTGATTGGTACCCGTTCGGCTCTGTTCACGCCGTTTGCGGATCTGGGCATTATCATTGTCGATGAAGAACACGACGCGTCTTATAAACAACAAGATAGCCTGCGCTACCACGCTCGAGATGTGGCGATCATGCGTGCTCATAAAGCACAGATTCCAATAGTGTTAGGCTCGGCGACTCCGGCCTTTGAAACACTGCACAACGCTCAGATTGGTAAATACAGTTATCTCACCCTTACTTCACGTGCGGGTGTCGCACTGCCGACCACCAATAAGGTATTGGATGTTAAAGGAGAATATCTAGAAAGTGGCTTGTCTGCGTCGTTGATTGCAGAGATGCAAAGACACCTCAAAGCAGGTAACCAAGTGATGCTGTTCCTCAATCGCCGCGGGTTTTCTCCGGCATTGATGTGTCACGATTGTGGTTGGACAGCCGAGTGTAAGCGCTGTGATGCGTACTATACCTACCATCAATACAGTAATGAAATGCGCTGCCACCATTGTGGCTCGCAACAGCATATCGTGCACAATTGCCAAGGTTGTGGGTCTGCGAACTTAGTGACTGTGGGTGTCGGTACCGAGCAGTTAGAGGCTCAGCTTGGCCAACTATTCCCTGAATACAAAACCATTCGTATTGACCGTGACAGCACCCGCAGGAAAGGCAGCTTAGAAAGCGCACTAGAGTCGATTCGTAAGGGGGAATACCAAATTCTTATCGGTACGCAGATGCTTGCTAAGGGCCACCATTTCCCTGATGTGACACTCGTGGCGTTATTGGATGTCGATGGCTCTTTATACAGCAGTGACTTCCGAGCCTCTGAGCGTCTTGCTCAGCTTTTTATTCAAGTGGCTGGTCGTGCAGGTCGTGCTAGTAAGCCAGGTGAGGTGATCTTACAAACGCACCACCCAGAACACGGGTTGCTGCAGGCGCTACTACATAAAGATTATAACCACTTTGCTCAAACGGCCTTGGCAGAGCGTAAACAGGCTATGTTGCCACCTTATACCTTTATGACGCTGTTTAGAGCAGAAGCGAACGACACGCGCTTGGTGGAAGAGTTCTTACGTCAAGTTCGTCACACATTGGAATCGCATCCACTGTTTGATCAATATTGCATGGTGTTAGGGCCAACCCCGGCCCCGTTAGCAAAACGAGCGGGCAAATCTCGCTGGCAGTTAATCTTACAAACTCAGACGCGCTCGTTAATGCAGAAGCTATTAATGAGTGCCAAGCCGGCCATCAATATGTTACCTGCTGCGAAAAAAGTCCGTTGGTCACTCGATATTGAGCCGCAAGATTTGAGCTAAACCCACTTGGGTTAAAACTAATGATAAGTTTGTTCACAAATATTTCATATTTATCGTGAGCAACTTCACACTAGTCATGTGATTTTTGTTAATCTAGCCGTAACTTTACACGGACTAAACGAATAAAATATTGCAATAAAAAAAGTGTTAGCAACACTTTCATAATATCTATTCGATTACATTTATTATTCATGCCTTAGATACTTAGGCAGCAAAGGAACTTAAAAGAGGGTTTAATTTATGGCGACAATGAAGGATGTTGCCCAGCTAGCAGGCGTCTCAACAGCCACAGTATCACGTGCATTGATGAACCCTGAGAAAGTCTCAGTTTCAACTCGTAAACGAGTGGAAACAGCAGTACTTGAAGCTGGATACTCACCCAATACATTAGCTCGAAACTTACGTCGCAACGAATCAAAAACCATCATCACAATCGTTCCTGATATCTGTGACCCTTATTTCGCCGAGATCATTCGTGGTATCGAAGATGCCGCAGTAGAAAATGACTACCTTGTCTTACTGGGTGATAGCGGCCAACAAAAGAAGCGTGAGTCTTCGTTTGTTAACTTAGTTTTCACCAAACAAGCTGACGGCATGCTGTTACTTGGCACTGACCATCCATTTGATGTCAGTAAGTCTGAACAAAAGAACTTACCACCAATGGTGATGGCGTGTGAGTTTGCCCCTGAGCTTGAACTTCCTACCGTACACATCGATAACCTGACCTCGGCATTTGAAGCGGTTAACTACCTAGCTCAGTTAGGTCATAAACGTATTGCTCAAATCTCAGGCCCAGTATCAGCAACACTTTGTAAGTTCCGTCAACAAGGCTACCAACAAGCGCTACGCCGTGCTGGAGTCTCAATGAATCCAGCCTACAGTACCGTCGGTGATTTTACCTTTGAAGCGGGTGCTCAAGCAGTTCGTCAATTGCTAGCACTACCTGAGCAACCAACCGCTATCTTCTGTCACAACGATGCGATGGCCATTGGCGCTATTCAAGAAGCGAAGAAGCTAGGCTTACGCGTTCCTCAAGACCTATCGATTGTCGGCTTCGATGACATCCAATTTGCTCAATACTGCGATCCACCGCTCACCACCATCTCTCAACCTCGTTATGAGATTGGACGCCAAGCGATGTTGATGATGCTTGATCTACTGAAAGGCAACGATGTGCAAGCAGGTTCGCGTCTACTTGAAGCTAAATTAGTGGTTCGAGGCAGTACAGCACCACCTCGAATGTAACCCTCAAAAATACCCTTACAAATCTGCGGCACATTTTGATGTGCCGCTTCCATTTCTACACTATTATCCTCGCGCAATCTGGATTACCATGAGGGCAGAATCAGCAACTATTGAATTGTCTTGTGGCTAATAGAGATTATGTAAAGCGCGGTCGTGGTACGAAAAAGCCGACCAAGAAACAAGCCCCTCGCCGTAAACCTTGGCGCAGTGGTCTTTTGGCGATCCTCCTTGCCGGTGGTTTTGGTTACGGACTTTACCTATTGAGTAATGATCCTGAGCCGCCAGCACCAACACCTGTGGCTACCAAACCAAAACCTAAGCCAAAACCAGCGAAAGTGATTCCACCGCCTCCCGAAGAGAAGTGGGACTACGTTGAAACGCTGCCAAGCCGCGAAATTGAAGTAAAAGCCAAAGAACAACAGATCTCTAAGATCCCTTACGTGATGCAGTGTGGCGCTTACAAAACGTCAGCACAGGCAGAAACGCGCAAGTTAGATATTGCGTTCCAAGGTATCTCGAGTGAAATCCGTAAAAAAGACGGCAGTAGCTGGTACCGTGTGGTTCTAGGGCCATACAAATTGAAGCGTGACGCAGAACGCGATCGCCATAAGCTGCAACGAGCAAAAATCGAACCTTGTGCTATTTGGAAAGACACCGAGTAGTTTTGAGTTCAGCGTCAGTCTCTGTCTTAGTAAAAGCCAAAACCAAACACCGAAAACCTCCCATTGTGGAGGTTTTCTTTTATCCCCCTCCCCTTTAGCCAAATTTCCTTACAACTTCCACCGATAAGTTGCACGACATCACTCCCCCTTCCTTGAATTATCCGAGCACCATCCTCATATACTTTTTATACCCAAAGATAAGAAATATTAAGAGGCCCTACTCGTGACTACCATTGTATCTGTACGTCGTAATAATAAAGTCGTCATCGCGGGTGATGGACAAGTATCTCTAGGCAATACTGTAATGAAGGGCAATGCCCGTAAAGTACGTCGCCTATACAACAACAAAGTACTGGCAGGTTTTGCTGGCGGTACCGCTGATGCTTTCACGCTATTCGAAAAATTTGAAAGCAAGCTGCAAATGCACCAAGGCCACCTGACCAAAGCTGCCGTTGAGCTAGCGAAGGATTGGCGTAGCGACCGTGCTCTACGTAAGTTAGAAGCACTGTTAGCAGTAGCGGATGAGACCGCTTCACTGATCATCACAGGTAACGGTGACGTAGTTCAACCTGAGAACGATCTGATTGCGATCGGTTCAGGCGGTAACTTTGCTCAAGCAGCAGCTACTGCACTATTAGAAAATACTGATTTAGATGCGCGTGAAATCGCAGAGAAGTCGCTGAACATTGCAGGCGATATCTGTGTCTTCACCAACCATCACCACACTATTGAAGAACTAGAAAGCACCGTTGAGCTGCCAAAGCCAGAGTAACGACCGCTTCCATCAATAACGTTGTATTCAACAGTGATTAAAGAATTAAGGAAAAACCATGTCTGAGATGACTCCTCGCGAAATTGTTCACGAACTCAATCGCCACATAATCGGCCAAGACAACGCTAAACGTTCAGTTGCCATCGCTCTGCGTAACCGCTGGCGTCGTATGCAGCTTGAAGAAAGCCTGCGTGTTGAAGTATCACCAAAGAACATCCTAATGATTGGCCCAACGGGTGTGGGTAAAACTGAAATTGCTCGCCGTCTAGCGAAACTAGCAAACGCGCCTTTCATCAAGGTAGAAGCGACTAAGTTCACCGAAGTTGGCTACGTTGGTAAAGAAGTTGAGACCATCATCCGTGATCTAACGGACGTTGCAATCAAGATGACACACCAACAAGCGATGGAAAAAGTACAATACCGCGCTGAAGAACAAGCGGAAGAACGCATTCTTGATGCCCTTCTACCACCTGCTCGTGATGCGTGGGGTCAGAACGAGCAATCAACTGAAGACACCACCTCTTCAAACACTCGTCAGATTTTCCGTAAGAAACTGCGTGAAGGTAAGCTAGACGACAAAGAGATCGAAGTTGATGTAGCTGCACCGCAAATGGGCGTTGAAATCATGTCACCTCCAGGTATGGAAGAGATGACAAACCAGCTGCAAGGTATGTTCCAAAACCTAGCGGGCGACACCAAGAAAAAACGCAAGATGAAAATCAAAGACGCATTCAAAGCACTGACGGAAGAAGAAGCTTCAAAGCTTGTGAACCAAGAAGAGCTAAAAGAGAATGCGATCTTCAACGCAGAAAATAACGGTATCGTCTTCATCGATGAGATCGACAAAATCTGTAAGCGTGGCGACAGCTCAGGCCCAGACGTATCTCGCGAAGGTGTGCAACGTGACCTACTGCCTCTTATTGAAGGCAGCACAGTATCAACGAAGCACGGCATGGTTAAAACTGACCACATATTGTTTATCACATCAGGCGCATTCCAAGTGGCTAAGCCATCTGATCTGATCCCTGAACTACAAGGTCGTCTGCCAATCCGCGTAGAGCTTGAAGCGCTTTCAGCACATGACTTCAAACGCATCCTGACTGAACCAAAAGCATCTCTAACAGAGCAATACATTGCCCTAATGAAAACAGAAGATGTCAGCATTGAGTTCACTGAAGATGGCATCAACCAGATTGCGGACGCAGCATGGCGCGTAAACGAAACCACTGAGAACATCGGTGCGCGTCGTCTACACACTGTAATGGAGCGCCTAATGGATGAGATTTCATTCGAAGCAACAGACAAAGCTGGCAGCAAGCTAGTGATTGATGAAGCTTACGTAACATCAAAACTTGGTGAGTTCGTAGAAGACGAAGACCTAAGTCGCTTCATCCTGTAGCACACCAAACTCCAACTTATTGCTCTATCTCAAAGAAATAGCAGCTAATAAGCGAATTCAAGGCCCACTTTCGAGTGGGCTTTTTATTACCCGAAAAATGGGCGTATACTCAAATCACAGTATGAAACGAAGACTTACAAAGAATTAGACCTACGATGAAACAATCTCTACTGATTTGGCTTGATGCCGCACGACCAAAAACTCTGCCTCTCGCACTTGTCTCTATTCTTACAGGAAGTAGTTTAGCGTTCGCCGGTGGTCAGTTTTCTTTATCAATAGCATTACTGGCTTTTTTAACCGCCACCCTATTACAGATTCTATCGAACCTCGCCAATGACTATGGCGACGCCGTAAAAGGCACAGACAACGAAAACCGTCTGGGGCCTACACGTGCCATGCAATCTGGCGCGGTAACAGCGAAAACCATGAAGCAAGCGATCATCCTCAACGTCATGTTTACCGTGATTGCCGGGCTGATTCTTATTTTTCATGCGCTGAGCTCGCTCGAAAGTATCTTATCTTTCATTGCGTTAGGCATATTGGCCATTGTTGCAGCCATCGCTTACACCGTCGGTAACAAACCTTATGGCTATATTGGCCTTGGTGACTTATCGGTGTTTATCTTCTTCGGTTTGTTAGGTGTTTCAGGGACTTACTTCTTACACACTGGCCATGTTGAACCCAGCCTGTTTTTGCCTGCTTTAGGCTGCGGACTGATGGCGGTGGCGGTACTCAATATCAACAACATGCGTGATATCGAAAACGACAGCGAATGCGGTAAGCGCACCATGGCGGTTCGCCTAGGACAGCGCAAAGCCAAGCACTATCATTTTGCACTGCTTGGCCTCGCCCTTGCGTCTTTCGCTATCTACCTACTTATTCAAGAAAAACCGGCCTGGATCAGTCTGCCGTTTTTACTGAGCATTATTATCGTTTATAAGCATGGTAAGGCTGTTTGGGAAACCGAAAAACCAGCACAGATCGCACCAATGATGCCTGTGATTGTGAAATGTTCATTGGTCACTAACCTATTGTTTGCAGGGGTTGTCGTAGCTCAAACTCTATTGAGTTAATTGAGACTAATCATTGCAAAGGGATCAAGCACCGATATACTCAAAGTAAGCTCATTGTTCAAAAGGTATACGAATGGAATACAACACTTCAGCACTGTGCGACATATATTTGGATCAAGTTGATGTCGTGGAGCCAATGTTCAGCAACTTCGGTGGACGTGCATCCTTCGCAGGACAGATCACGACATTAAAGTGTTTTGAAGATAACGCTTTAATTCGCTCCGTATTAGAACAAGATGGTCTAGGGCGTGTACTGTTAATCGATGGTGGCGGATCACTACGCAAAGCGCTGATCGATGCTGAAATTGCCTTACTTGCCGAAGACAATGAGTGGGAAGGGATTGTAGTTTACGGCTGCGTTCGTGAAGTCGATGAGCTTGAAGACATGAACCTCGGCATCCAAGCCTTGGCTTCTATCCCTGTAGGTGCGAGCCAAGAGGGTGTCGGTGAGTTAGACGTTCCTGTGAACTTTGGCAGCGTGACCTTCTTACCCGAAGATTACCTCTACGCAGACAACACCGGCATCATTCTTTCAGCAGAACCTTTGGACGTAGAACTCGATCTGGATGTTGAAGAAGAAGACGTCGAGTAATTCACTCAGCTTTGAATAATAAAACAAAGATTAAGAACAAACAAAAACGCCCGCTACTGAGTAGCGGGCGTTTTTTTAAACCTGAAGAGTCGATTACTCTACTTCATCCATTTTACCAAGAAGGTTACGGATGCGATCTTGCCATGCTGAATGCTCTTCCTGCATTTGCTGAGTTTTTTGCTCTAACTCGTGACGGCTTGCTTTAAGCTCACCAGCTTCTGTTGCTAGTGCTTGTTTCTCTTCTTTAAGCTCTTCCACTTCCATTTGAAGAAGTGCAATTGTATCTACTGCTGTTTGAATTTTTGCTTCTAGCTGCTCTAGTACTTCAAAAGACATTCTGGCCTACCTTTAAGTTATCCGTTTGATGGTGAAGGTTCACTCCACTTATTTCCCCATTCTACTCAGCAGAGCAAGGATAAACACTCAATATATTCGATATTTTGCGCCATTCGATGAAAAAAACAGCGCTTTTTACCGAATATTGACGTGAATGATTACCGCCACAACGGCAAACCGATTATTTTGATGAATAATAACTGTTTTCCACTGCGAATTGATCGAGAGCAATCTCCAAAAAACAAAAAGGCAAACGTTTCCTTTTGGATATGGTAAAATTCGCCGCGAAATTTCTATTCCCCCTTTGAAAATTTTGGAGTCCGCATGAAACGCGATTTAGCAATGTCATTCTCTCGTGTCACAGAAGGTGCAGCACTAGCTGGTTACAAGTGGCTTGGCCGTGGCGATAAAAACGCTGCAGATGGCGCTGCTGTAGAAGTAATGCGTAGCCTATTAAACAAAACCGAAATTAGCGGCGAGATTGTTATCGGCGAAGGTGAAATCGATGATGCACCTATGCTGTACATCGGCGAAAACGTAGGTGTAGGCGGCGACGCTGTCGACATCGCAGTTGACCCAATTGAAGGGACACGCATGACAGCAATGGGCCAATCAAATGCATTGGCTGTATTGGCGGCAGGCGAAAAAGGCAGCTTCCTTAAAGCGCCTGATATGTACATGGAAAAGCTAGTTGTTGGCCCGGGCGCTAAAGGCGTGATTGACCTAGAACTGCCACTCACAGAAAACCTAGAAAACATCGCTAAAGCACTAGGTAAAACACTCGATACTTTAGTAGTAACCACACTTGCGAAGCCTCGTCACGATCAAGTAATTGCCGATATGCAAGCCATGGGCGTTCGTGTATTCGCAGTACCAGATGGTGATGTTGCAGCGTCTATCCTAACCTGTATGCCAGACAGCGAAGTAGACGTCATGTACTGCATCGGCGGCGCACCTGAAGGTGTGGTTTCTGCTGCGGTAATTCGCGCACTCGACGGCGACATGCACGGACGTCTTCTACCTCGTCATGAAGTTAAAGGCGACACAGAAGAAAACCGCAAGCACGGTGAACTTGAGCTTGAGCGTTGTGCTGAAATGGGCGTAACGGCGGGTATCGTGTTGAAGATGGAAGACATGGCTCGCAGCGACAACGTTGTGTTCTCAGCAACAGGCATCACTAAAGGTGACTTGCTAGAAGGCATTTCTCGTCAAGGCAATATCGCGACAACAGAAACCCTGCTTATCCGTGGCCGCTGCCGTACTATTCGTCGTATCAAGTCTATTCACTACCTAGAGCGTAAAGACCCAGAAGTGATTGGTCACATCCTGTAAACCTAAACTAGGTTCAACAGAACACGCGAAGGCTGATACCAAGTATCAGCCTTTTGTTTTATTAGCGCACCAGAATCTGACCATGGCTGCCAATAGAGTAAAACGCTAGCTATAGAGTAAATCCCCATCAATATAGTAAATAGTTTGCTTTATAAACACCTTACCTCATAATAGTAAGGTTCATAAGGTAGGGATAGTATGAAAACAAGCGACAAAATCTTACAGACCATCAAACGTCAAGGTGCGGTAACCGCGAAACAACTGTCAGAAGAATTTGGCATGACGACAATGGGGGCAAGACAACATCTGCAAAGCCTGGAAGATGACGGTATTCTTGCGTTTCATGATGTGAAAGTAAAAGTGGGTCGCCCGACTCGCCACTGGTCCCTGACGCAACAAGGTCATAGTCAATTTTCCGACCGACATGGTGAACTCACCATTCAAGTGATTGATGCTGTAGAAAACCTATTTGGTAAAGAAGGATTGGCTAAGGTTGCTGCCGAACGTGAACAACACACACTCAAGCAGTATCAAACTGCGCTGTCTGATTGCGACTCACTCATCAGCAAACTTAAAAAACTCACCCAACTTCGTGAAAACGAAGGCTACATGGCAGAACTTCAAGAGCATGACGATCACTACATCTTGATCGAGAACCACTGCCCTATCTGCAAGGCTGCGACTCGTTGTCCTAGCCTGTGCCAATCTGAGCTCAATGTGTTTACTGAGTTACTCAAAGATGAGTGTCATGTGAGCCGTACAGAGCACATCATTGCTGGCGAGCGACGCTGTACTTATACCTTAACACCCACACTTTGATCATCACGGTAAGCGGTTAATGACGTCTCAATATTGAGAAAATATAAATAGATTAAAATTTGTACAAATTTCTTTCTTAAGCTTATAGCATATGAAACACGCTTAATGCTAAGGAAGGAATGATGGCGCATCCACAACCCGCTCAAAAACTGCCACCCTTTGATGAACTTGTCCAACTCGCGAAAAGCGATCCTAAAGCATTCAACCAATTCAAACACGAGATGTGCGAGCAGATGATTTGTTCGGCTTCTGAAGCCATGCAAGACAGGCTACGCGCTCAGCAAAGTCACATCGACTTAGTGGTTAGCCGTTGTAAAAACCCACACCATGCCAATGTTGTGCTCATGCAAGAACTTCGTTGTCAGGTATGTAAATTCCGAGATGCACTCGAAGGACGTTGCAGATTCGAAGAACCTCTACCTGAGAATGTTGTGCCCTTCAGGCCGAATACAGAGCCAAAAATGTACTGAAAGTAGAATAGTATAAAAAAGAAAAAAGGGAGCGCGATGCTCCCTTCTTATCTATTCCTTGTTAATACTTACACGGGTCTTCGCCGTAGTCGTTGCGGCCTTCTGTACCTTTCAACAAGCCACACTCAATAAGAATCCATAAACCACACACTAATGCCGCAACGGTTGCCGCCATATGAACTGGCGATACCGACTCTGTGGTAGTCGCAGCCATTGGTGAAGCTAAGCGACCCAGAACTAGAGGCACATTTAACAATAACCAGTAATTCGACTTATTGCGATCGTGCCAGCGCTTAGCGGTAACCGCTAGATCTGGGATCACTAGCAGCAATAGGAAGATTGGTAGCAGGATATAAGAGTAAGCAGGGAATAATACAGAGATACCAGAAGCAAAACCAGTAATCGCTATATAGTAGAAAATATTCCAAATCCAGTAAGTCTTACGACCAATTCTCCCCTTGAAAGAGAGCAGTAATTCTTTCATCGACATCTTAAATACTCAAATTTATACGCCGCTAAAAGTCAGCAGCAATGGTTAGTTTATTACTTTTTGAAAGCAACTTTTATCCATATCACGAATATTCACCGTTAAGCTTCTTACATGACTCGCTTGTTCTTGCAGGATCTGCATTAACGATCGTGACAATTCTCGCTTTTGCTCTTCCGTTCGTCCCGAAAGTAACTCAAAGCTGATATGAATAAAGTCTACACTATCTTCCTCATCACCGACCAACCAATTATGGCAACGCAGTGAACGAGACTTCACTGACGGCACATCAAACAAGCCACATGTGAGAGCGACTTGATGGAGATCTTCCAGTAAGCCTTGGATATTTACTCGCTCATCCACTGAATTGGAGTACTCAAGAACTAGATTCGGCATTGTTACTTCCTGTTGTTAACGCAATCGTTTGTCCCTTAATAACAACTAACGGTGAAAAATCCGAGAAGTTAGCTATTATTCTGTCTGCCGGATCACTGATATATGCTCAAAATCTACTCTGACCATTGAGTAAGATCCAAGAAAGTCATGACCACAGTCATGATCTGTTGATATTATTCTGTTATATTATTTCGTAATAAAGTTTACTTTTTTACATTCGATTTATTTAAATACTTTGGAGATATTCCTATGCGTCATCCTGTAGTTATGGGTAACTGGAAACTAAACGGCAGCAAAGAAATGGTTGTTGAACTACTAAACGGTCTTAACGCTGAACTTGAAGGCGTAACAGGCGTAGACGTAGCAGTTGCTCCACCAGCACTTTTCGTTGATCTAGCAGAGCGTACGCTTACTGAAGCGGGCAGCGCGATCATCCTAGGTGCTCAAAACTCTGACCTAAACAACAGCGGTGCATTCACTGGCGACATGTCTCCAGCAATGCTTAAAGAGTTCGGCGCATCTCACATCATCATCGGTCACTCTGAGCGTCGTGAATACCACAATGAATCAGATGAGTTCGTAGCTAAGAAATTCGCATTCCTAAAAGAGAACGGCCTAACTCCAGTTCTTTGTATCGGTGAATCTGAAGCACAAAACGAAGCAGGCGAAACTGTTGCAGTATGTGCACGTCAACTTGACGCAGTTATCAACACTCAAGGTGTTGAAGCTCTTGAAGGCGCTATCATCGCTTACGAACCAATCTGGGCTATCGGTACTGGTAAAGCAGCTACAGCTGAAGATGCACAACGCATCCACGCTCAAATCCGTGCACACATCGCAGAGAAATCTGAAGAAGTTGCTAAGAAAGTTGTTATCCAATACGGCGGTTCTGTTAAGCCAGAAAACGCAGCAGCTTACTTCGCACAACCAGACATCGACGGTGCTCTAGTTGGCGGTGCAGCTCTAGACGCGAAAAGCTTCGCAGCTATCGCTAAAGCAGCAGCTGAAGCAAAAGCTTAATTTAAACGTCACCGTTTAGATTAGATGAAAGGTCAACTTAGGTTGGCCTTTTTTATTGCCTGTAGTTTTTGAAACCTCAAACGACAGGTACAAAAAAACCGCTGATAAATCAGCGGTTTTTAAATATTTTCAAGCGAACGCTAAGCGTGGCTTAGAACAACTCTTCTGCAACGCGGAATAGCTCAGAACGGTCTGGGTTCTGCATGTTCTCGATACAATCGATGATATCGTGGTGAACAAGTTCTTCTTTCTCGATACCAACACAACGACCACCGTGGCCTTCTTGAAGAAGGTGAACAGCGTAGTTACCCATGCGAGAAGCCAGTACACGGTCAAATGCAGTAGGACGACCACCACGTTGGATGTGACCAAGAACCGTTGCACGAGTTTCACGACCAGTTGAAGATTCGATCTCTTTAGCCAGTTCGTTCGCATCCATCATTAGCTCAGTTAGAGCGATGATTGCGTGCTTCTTACCTTTAGCAATACCATCTTGGATGTTGCTGATAAGCTGTTCTTTATCTAGACCAGTCTCTGGAGTAATGATGTACTCACAACCACCCGCGATTGCTGACATAAGCGTAAGGTCACCACAGTGACGGCCCATGATTTCAACAATAGAAATACGTTGGTGAGAAGAAGACGTGTCACGTAGACGGTCAATTGAATCGATAACAGTGTTAAGCGCTGTTAGGTAGCCGATTGTGTAGTCAGTACCCGCGATATCGTTATCGATTGTGCCTGGAAGACCGATACATGGGTAACCCATTTCAGTCAGTTTCTTAGCACCCATGTAAGAGCCGTCACCACCGATAACAACTAGTGCTTCGATACCGTGCTTCTTAAGGTTCTCGATGCCTTTCTCACGAACAGCAACGTCTTTGAACTCAGGGAAACGTGCAGAACCTAAGAAAGTACCACCACGGTTGATTACGTCAGATACGCTTGAACGGTCAAGCTTTTCGATACGATCTTCAACAAGGCCTTGGTAGCCATCGTAAATGCCGTAAACTTCAATGCCAACTGATAGTGCAGTACGAACTACGCCGCGAACTGCTGCGTTCATGCCTGGAGCGTCACCACCACTGGTCAAAACACCGATCTTCTTAATCATGCTCACCCTCGATTTTTGGGAATCTATTATTCAATTCTTTTGCTTGCTGACTGTATATCAACAAGATTTTAAATCTGTATTTGTGCTTTATGTTACATTTCCTCAAAGGGAATAGCACTTAAATCGCGTAAATTTATGTAACATTTCTACTTCTGTAAGAGTATTACAGTTTTACTCAATAACTTTGTTGATTCACATCAGAATCAACATTAATTGTTATCAGCTGTATTTTGTCTCACCAAAGAGCTAGCAATTTTTACTCACTTTAGTTCAAAAGCCACTCACTTACCATTTGCTACCCATTTTTTAGCACGCTTACCATGAGTGGGATTTCTGCTGCTTCTCTGGTCCAAATACGACCGAGTATGGATCTTGATGAATTAATACATCAGCATCAGGGAAAACAGAGATAAGCTTGTCTTCTACTTCGTCAGAAATGCGGTGCGCTTCAATAAGTGGGATATTATCTTCGAGTTCTAAATGTAATTGAATGAACCGAACAGGCCCTGAACGGCGCGTTCTTAGTTGATGCACACCCAATACCCCTTCCACACTCAACGATGTCTCTTTAATTAGCTTGAGCTCTTCATCAGGCAACTTCCTATCAAGCAGAGATTGAATCGCCTCCATCGCCATTTGATAAGCGCTGTAAAGAATGTAGATACCGATACCAATCGCGAATACTGAGTCTGCTTGACCGATGCCAAACCAACTAAGTGCCAATGCCAGCATGATCGCCGCATTCATATAAAGATCAGACTGATAATGAAGAGAATCGGCAGCTATCGCCTGGCTACCTGTTTGGCTCACAACGTACTTTTGGAATCGAACCAAACCAAAGGTCATTACAATCGCGAACAAGCTGACATAAATGCCAACTTCTGGAGAATTCAGCTCATGTGGTCGGAAGAAACGCTCTATACCATTAAGAATAAGGAAACAAGCGGAACCAGAAATAAACATCGCTTGTGCTAATGCGGCAAGAGATTCAGCCTTACCATGGCCAAAGGTATGCTCTTTATCAGCGGGTTGCAGAGAGTAGCGAACAACGACGAGGTTGACTACAGAAGCAGCGATATCCAACAGTGAATCAACAACAGAAGCTAATAAACTGACTGAACCTGTCACCCACCACGCTGCAACCTTCACAACCAATAATATGGTAGCAATGATGGTGGCTGCCCAAGCGGCGAGCGTAACTAAACGTGCATATTTTTGTTTCATAAATTGGCTATAAAGTGACTGATAGCACAAAGTATAACCCGCAAACAACCGATTGAATATGACAGCCATGATGTAAAATATTCATTTTTAAGGATCAAAAAAAGCGGCACACAGCCGCTTCTTTGCAAACACCTTCATTCAACTAGGTTTTTCAAACCATGAATTACTGATTTTTGTTCATATGCTTTTCCATTTTGTCCGCACACTTCGCCATGCGCTCTTGCTGGATTTCTTTCAGTTGAGTCTTTTGCTCAGGTGTTAGTACGCTCATCATTTGATGTTGTTTCTTAAGCATTGCTACGCGACGCTCAGTTTGCTTCTCAACCATTTGGCTTGCTAGGTCGTTTGCTGCCGCTTCGTCAAAGTTGTCTGCAAGTACCAATGCTTGAACTTTCTCGTGATGCGCTTTCATTTGCGCCATCTTGTCAGCTTTATTGCCTGAATGTTTTGCTTTCATCTCAGCGCGATTCGCTTCACGCATCTCTTTTAGTTCTGCTTTTTGAGCATCCGTTAGGTCTAGCTGACGCATCACTTTCTTATCGAAGCCGCCACATTTGCCGTGCATACCTTTGTGGTCGCCTTTATCACCACCACCGTAAGCATACGCGCTTGCTGTACCAAAGATAAGTGGAAGTGCCGCAGCTGCTAGTACAAGTTTCTTAGTCATTTTCATAATTGTTGCCTCAATTCGGTATAATAAGTCATGTGTTGCGTCTGTTTCTCAGCGCTTGAATATAGATTAGTCTTTCCCTCGTAAAGTGACGTTTAGAAAGCGTAAAGAATCGTAAAGAGTGAAAGTTGACGAATAATTAGCAGTATTATTAACCCAACTAAATGATTAAGGCTTCCCAATGGCGAACATTCTTCTTATTGATGACGACACCGAGTTAACCAGCTTACTCAAAGACATTCTGAGCTTTGAGGGCTTCACTGTTTCCGAAGCCAATGATGGCTACGCGGGGCTCGAGGCGATCAATGATGAGATTGATTTGATTCTTTTGGATGTGATGATGCCGCGTCTTAATGGCATGGAAACACTAAAGAAGCTGAGAGAAAATTGGGAAACACCCGTGCTCATGCTGACCGCAAAAGGCGAAGAGATCGACCGTGTGATTGGCCTTGAACTTGGCGCGGATGATTACCTACCTAAGCCTTTCAGTGACCGCGAATTGTTAGCGCGTATTCGAGCTATCTTGCGCCGAACGCAGACCACTGCGGCACCTAAAACCACCAGCGATAAGGTTCAATATCAAGACATCGAGGTATTCCCTGGCAAACAAGAAGCTTATTGTAATGGCCAGCTTATCGACCTCACCACTACCGAGTTCGCCCTGCTGAGCCACCTAATCCAGAACCCGGGGCAAGTGATCACCAAGGAAACGTTGAGTTTAGATGTGCTCGGTAAAAGACTAGCAGCATTTGACCGTGCGATAGACATGCACATATCCAACCTGCGTAAAAAAATTCCTGAACGCAGTGACGCCAAACCTCGCATCAAGACCTTACGTGGCCGTGGTTACTTATTGGTAGAGGAAGATTAATGCGTATACCTAAAATCACCAGCTTATATGGACGTATCTTTGCTATCTTTTGGTTCACCATGTTACTGGTGCTTTTGTCGGTACTGTCGCTTCCCCATTTAGACCCGCGTGTAGCACGCGATGTACCCGCGGATCATCTCAATAAATTAGAGCGTATCGCTAAATTCACAGAGAAACGCTACGCCAAAGAACCGAATCTGGGCAAAATTGTATTCCAACTTGAGGCACCACGTAGCCGCAAGGACTCACGAGCTCGCATCTACTTAACCGACCTTGAAGGAGCCGTCCTTACCTCTAAGAGACATTCAGACTACAAGTTGAAGGCAATTCGCAACTTTGTGACCTCAATTGAGAACCCTGAAGTGCCGAAACAAAAGCTCTACGGACATTACATGGTGGCCGGTCCAGTACCGATCAAACTGGCAGGTGAAGAGTTGTTGATGTATGCCGGAGTGAAATGGAATCAACCACCGCCATTCTTGTTACGCCTGTTTGATAGACCTTTACAGCTATTGCTTGCTGTCATGTTAGCGAGTACTCCGCTATTACTTTGGCTAGCTTGGGCACTGAGTCAACCAGCTCGCAGGCTAGAACGCGCTGCGCAACGTGTAGCAAAAGGCCAGTTTGAGGTCGACCCAACACTTGAAAAAGGTACCTCTGAATTCAGACAAGCGGGTGAAAGCTTTAACCAAATGGTCGAAGCGGTAAACCAGATGATTTCGGGGCAACAGCGACTACTCTCTGATATATCACACGAGCTCCGCTCACCACTGACTCGTCTGCGCATGGCGAATGCGCTGGCAATTCGTAAACAAGGTGAGAGCCAAGAACTTGAACGTATTGATACCGAAGCACAACGTCTTGAACAGATGATCAGTGAGCTACTGACGTTATCTCGTATGCAAGTCGACAGCCACATTACTCGTGAGGTTCAGCCTATCTCGAGTCTATGGGAAGAGATCTTGAAAGACGCACAGTTTGAAGCCGAACAGATGGGCAAACAACTGACGTTCTCAGAGATCCCTGAGCGTTCTATTTCGGGTAACCCTAAGCTGCTGATGAGCGCGCTAGACAACATTACACGCAATGCGATCTACTACGGCAAAGACCAAGTGGATGTGCAATTCCATGTGGTTCAGGATCAGCTAACAATTTGCGTCAATGATAATGGTGATGGTGTACCAGAGGATGAACTCGATTCTATCTTCAGGCCTTTCTATCGAGTTTCCACTGCTCGTGATCGTAACTCAGGCGGTACTGGACTTGGGTTAACCATTACTGAGAGTGCAATTCGTCAACACAGCGGAACCATCACTGCAAGCCGCAGCACGTTAGGCGGATTACAACTCGAAATCACCCTACCTATCTTACCGGTGTAATATCCCTACAAAGATCATAGTTGATAATGATTGTTATTATCATTATGGTAAATCCTCTAATTAAGGAGGATTTACCATGTCTCATACTTTCCCAGCTCTGCCCTACGCTTACGATGCCCTAGAACCTTACATCGATGCCAAAACGATGGAGGTGCATTACAGTAAGCACCATAAAACTTACTACGATAAGTTTATTACGGCTGTCTCTGGCAGCGAACTTGAACAGCAATCACTGACTGAAATCTTCGCCAACATCTCCCAACACAGCCCTGCCGTTCGTAACAATGGTGGTGGTTACTACAACCACATCTTGTATTGGAACTGCATGTCTCAAGACGGCGGTGGTGAACCAACGGGTCAACTCGCTGAGGCGATTAAAAGCACATTTGGAGATTTTGCAGCATTCCAAGACGAGTTCGCTCAAGCGGCAATCAACACCTTCGGCTCTGGCTTTGCTTGGCTAGTGGTAGAAGAAGGACAACTCAAGATCGTCTCAACCTCAAACCAAGATAATCCTTGGATGGATACAGTTGCCAGCGATGGTGAGCCGATTCTCGCGCTCGATGTTTGGGAACATGCTTACTACATCAGCTACCAGAACCGTCGTCCTGATTACATCAATGCATGGTGGAACGTGGTGAATTGGAATGCAGTATCAGAAAACTACGCACAAACATTAGCGAACAACGCGTAAGCTGATGGTGACGAACTGTACTCACTCAGCTTGCCACCGTATACTCTGGCTATCTTTGATTATTCTTGTGAACCAACATGTTTGATATCGCTTTATACGAACCAGAAATTGCACCCAATACGGGTAACATCATCCGCCTATGTGCTAACTGCGGCGCAAACCTTCACCTTATCGAACCGCTTGGCTTTGATTTTGAAGAGAAGAAAGTTCGTCGTGCAGGCTTGGATTACCACGACCTAGCGCGAGTTAAACGTCACAAGAACCTAGAAGCCTTCCTTGAGTATCTAGAAAATGAGCGCGAGGGTGGTTTCCGCATCTTTGCTTGTACCACTAAAACAACAGGTCACCACGTTGATGCAAAATTCCAACAAGGTGATGTGTTGATGTTTGGCCCAGAAACACGCGGCCTGCCAGCTGAGTTCATCGAAAGCATGCCGATGGAACAACGTATTCGCATTCCAATGATGCCAGACGCACGCAGCCTCAACTTATCAAATGCTGTAGCAATCATCGCGTTTGAAGCATGGCGACAAATGGGATTTGAAGGCGCGGTATAATGCCAATCGCAGTAAATAACCGCTCATCCGCCCTGTTATTTATTACTTGATATCACGAGTAAGTAATACTCAATAAAAAAGGCTGTTACCGTTATCACTTTCTGACGAAGGATAAAGGTAACAGCCTTTTCTGTTTTTCCCTCTATATAAAGAAGAGGGAAAGTGGATTAGTTTAGTCGGTTACGATCGTTATCGTCGTCTTTCTTCTCAAACTCACCTTCAAAGGTGTTGCCATCTTTTGACTGGTCAAATGGGTCACGATTGAATGGGTCTTGTCCAAAAGGACTCTGACCAAAGCCAGTTTGCCCACCCGCATGGAAACCACCAGACATATTTTTAACCACCATTTTTTCCATCATTTTCTTGGCAATCATCGCTCTTGGTGCTGGTAGCAACACCAACATACCCAGCGCGTCTGTCATGAAACCCGGAGTCAGCAGTAATACGCCTGCAACCGCAAGCATCACTCCTTCAAGAATCTGTTGTGCCGGCATTTCGCCTTGTTGCAATCGACCTTGAACAGACATAAGTGTCTGAATACCTTGGCTACGAACAAGAGATGCACCAACAAATGCAGTAATCAAAACCAACGCAATAGTTGGCCACAATCCTAAGAAGCCACCAACTTGAATAAATAGCCCAATCTCAATGATGGGTACGAAGATAAATAGTAATAATAAGATAGGAAACACACGCCCTCCTTTGTTACTTGCAGTTTACGCTGAAAGCCCTACCAATCTCAAATTTATCCTGTAAATGAGCGTGTTTATTGACCCGGAATAAGTTTGCTGAATATTGACGAAACAAAACCGAAAAAGGTGATCAACTTAATATTTTTATGCGCTAAGTACAGTATCATGTGCCACATAAGTCAGGACGGATTTATCAGCCCAATATTCTAGCGAACGGAGTATTTGCACACAGAATAGGCTAATAACTAACTATATAATCAGAATAATTCTCTAAGGATCCTGTTATGGCTACTCAATCAGAAGCTCAAATTGAAGCTCCTCAAGCTACTCGTCTCGAAGAAGATCTATTAGGTCAACGTCATGTTCCGGCTGATGCTTACTACGGCATCCACACTCTACGCGCAGTTGAAAACTTCAACATCTCAAATGTAACGATCTCAGATGTACCTGAATTCGTTCGCGGTATGGTAATGACCAAGAAAGCGGCGGCTTTAGCAAACAAAGAGTTAGGTGTAATCCCAAGCGAAGTGGCTAAATACATCATCCAAGCTTGTGACCTAATCCTAGACACGGGCAAGTGCATGGATCAGTTCCCATCGGACGTTTTCCAAGGTGGTGCTGGTACTTCTGTAAACATGAACGCGAACGAAGTTATTGCGAACGTGGCACTTGAACTTATGGGCAAAGAAAAAGGCCAATACGAGTTCATCAACCCAAATGACCATGTAAACCGCAGCCAATCGACAAACTGTGCTTACCCAACTGGCTTCCGTATCTCTGTTTACAACAGTGTTCGTAAACTGATCGACGCTATCGAATACCTAAAGGGCGCATTCGAGCTTAAGAGCCAAGAATTCAATACAATTTTGAAGATGGGTCGTACTCAACTTCAAGACGCAGTTCCAATGACGGTTGGCCAAGAGTTCCATGCTTGGGCAGTAACCATCAATGAAGAAATCAAAAACCTAGAATACACTTCAAAACTACTGCTTGAAGTAAACCTAGGCGCAACAGCTATCGGTACCGGTCTAAACGCAGCACCAGGCTACCAAGGTCTTGCAGTGAAACACCTAGCAGAAGTAACTGGTCTTGAATGTGTCGCGGCTGAAGATTTAATCGAAGCAACGTCTGACTGTGGCGCATACGTAATGACGCACGGCGCACTTAAGCGTCTAGCGGTTAAACTGTCTAAGATCTGTAACGATTTACGTCTACTTTCTTCTGGCCCACGTACTGGCCTGAACGAACTGAACCTACCTGAACTACAAGCTGGCTCTTCAATCATGCCTGCTAAAGTAAACCCAGTTGTACCTGAAGTAGTAAACCAAGTTTGCTTTAAAGTTCTAGGTAACGACAACACGGTTTCTTTCGCTGCAGAAGGTGGTCAACTGCAACTGAACGTTATGGAACCTGTAATCGCACAAAGCATGTTTGAGTCTCTAGACATCCTAACAAACGCATGTGTGAATCTACGCGACAAGTGTGTAGACGGCATTACTGTAAACAAAGAAGTATGTGAATCACACGTATTTAACTCTATCGGTATCGTAACTTACCTAAACCCATACATTGGCCACCACGAGGGTGACATTGTCGGTAAGATCTGTGCTGAAACAGGTAAGAGTGTACGTGATGTGGTTCTAGAGCGCGGTTTATTAACCGAAGAAGAGCTTGATGACATTTTCTCTGTTGAAAATTTAATGCATCCTCAGTATAAAGCAAAACGCTACGAATAACGTTAGCGAAAAAGGGCTCCAAGCGGAGCCCTTTTTTAGGCTCCAATACGGTTAACCCTGCTTATTATGTGGATTTCCATTGGTTGCGTTTTTGCTAAATTGAATCTAAACCATAGAACTATTATGTGAACATTCCATCGGCGAATGTTCACATAATAAAATCTAAATGAGGTGTTACTTATGATTGCAGTAGAACTATTTATCGTCCTGCTCTTTATCTTTTTGGGGGCCAGAATTGGCGGTATCGGTATTGGTTTTGCCGGTGGTGCTGGTGTTATTGCCCTTTCACTTATTCTTGGCGTTCCAACAAGCCAATCTTTCATCCCGATCGACGTAATCTTGATCATCATGTCGGTTATTACCGCTATTGCTGCAATGCAAGTTGCTGGCGGTATGGACTGGTTGGTGCAAATTGCAGAAAACTTTTTGCGTAAACACCCTGAACGCATCACCTTTTACGCGCCGATTGTGACCTTTGTAATGACACTAATGGCGGGTACTGGTCACACAGCATTCTCTACGCTTCCTGTTATTGCAGAAGTAGCGAAAGGCCAAGGTGTTCGTCCTTCGCGTCCACTGTCTATCGCGGTTGTCGCTTCTCAAATTGCCATCACAGCTTCGCCAATCTCGGCAGCGGTTGTGGCTTTCGCAGCAATGCTGGCACCATTTGGTGTTGATTACCTAACGCTATTGATGGTTTGTATCCCAACAACCTTCATCGCTTGTATGGTTGGTGCTGTTGTTGCGAACTACATGGGTAGCGAACTGAAAGACGATCCTGTTTACCAAGAACGTCTAGAGAAAGGTCTAATCAAACTGGCGACAGAAGAGAAACGCGAGATCCTTCCTACAGCGAAGAAAGCAACGTACATCTTCCTAGCTGCGATTGGTTTCGTGGTTTGTTACGCAGCGGCTATCTCTAGCTCTGTTGGCCTAATTGAAAACCCAGCGCTAGGTCGTAACGAAGCGATCATGTCTGTGATGCTGGCAGCGGCAGCGGCTATCGTGATGTTCACTAAGATTGATGCAGCGAAGATCTCTTCAGCGCCAACGTTCCGCTCTGGTATGACAGCGTGTGTTTGTGTACTTGGTGTGGCTTGGTTAGGTTCAACGTTTGTGAACGCACACGTTGCTGAAATCAAAGACGTAGCAGGCGCTCTACTGGCTGATTACCCATGGATGCTGGCTCTTGTTCTGTTCTTCGCTTCTATGCTGCTTTACTCTCAAGGCGCAACAACGGTTGCACTGATGCCTGCAGCACTAGCAATTGGCGTAGCACCACTAACAGCCGTTGCTTCTTTTGCTGCGGTAAGTGCTCTGTTCGTACTGCCAACTTACCCTACGCTACTAGCGGCAGTTGAGATGGATGACACAGGCTCAACACGTATTGGTAACTACGTATTCAACCACCCATTCTTCATTCCAGGTGTGGTAACAATCAGTACTGCGGTAGCACTAGGCTTCGCATTCGGCGGTCTGTTTATCTAACATACGCTGGCGATTGAACATTTAAAAGGAAGCTTCGGCTTCCTTTTTTGTTTTCTGCTCAATGTATTATTTGATACGCATCAAATAACCATTATAAAATTTAAAAACGTCTTAAAAATAAAGTTTGAATAAAATTCCAAGATTATTCTAGCCGTTCATAAACAACACCTACCAAATCAATCATCCCCCACTTACCCTTAATCCACAACGAATATTAATCCAAGCTAACTAACCAAAAAACCTTGCCATTTTTTTACCATTTTCTAACCCATTCATTGGCCATTATTTTTGTGAACAGCACCAAACTTAAATTCCAACGTAAGGAATAAAATAACCGCAGCTAAAATAAATCTAACTTCATTTGGATTGGTAAATATAAAAACATTAATTTAAAACATCCAACTTTATATCGTTGGATATTTTATAAGTGTCAATGTATTTACAATCTATAAATCATTAGTCGCTAATTCACATCACTTCTATTTAAGATGATGTAAGGAGATAGCCATGACAACTCAAACGATACCAAGCGAGAAAAAAAGGGCGGCTTCTTTGCCAACTTTAAATTCCCTTCTGCCTACACCATTCTATTTATTCTCATTGCGTTCGTCGCTCTGCTTACCTGGATTGTTCCAGCAGGCCAATACGACCGCGCAATGAATGAAGAGCTAGGTCGAGAAGTACCCGTAACCGGCACCTATCAAGCGGTAGAAGGTAACCCTCAAGGCGTGATTGATGTACTGCTAGCGCCTATTGATGGCTTCTACGACCATAATAGTTATGAAGCGGCCGCAATCGACGTTTCACTATTCATTTTAATCATTGGTGGCTTCTTAGGACTAGTAACCAAAACTGGCGCCATTGATGCGGGTATCGAGCGCGTCACCGCCCGCTTAGAAGGGCGAGAAGAGTTGATGATACCAATCCTGATGGCACTGTTTGCCGCTGGCGGTACTGTCTACGGCATGGCGGAAGAATCACTCCCATTCTATACATTGCTAGTGCCTGTAATGATGGCTGCTCGCTTTGACCCTCTAGTTGCCGCTGCAACCGTACTGCTTGGCGCAGGCATTGGGGTGCTGGGTTCAACAATTAACCCATTCGCAACCGTGATCGCTGCTAACGCCTCTGGTATTCCATTTACAGACGGTATCGTGTTGCGTATTGCGATGTTGATTATTGGTTGGGGTATTTGTGTTGCCTACGTGATGCGTTACGCAAGAATGGTTCAAGCCGATCCAACAACATCAATTGTCTACGATAAATACGAAGAGAACAAAGCGCACTTCTTAGGTAATGCGAGCGGAGAGAAACTTGAATTCACCGCGACTCGCAAACTGATTCTGACCATTTTTGGTGGCTCGTTCGCTGTGATGATTTACGGTGTATCCGTTGCTGGATGGTGGATGGCAGAGATCTCAGCAATGTTCCTAGCAGCAACCATCATCGTCGGTATTGTGGCTCGTATGAGCGAAGAAGAGTTTACCACCAGCTTCATTGATGGTGCCCGCGACCTACTTGGCGTTGCGCTTATCATAGGTATTGCACGGGGTATCGTGGTGGTGATGGACCGCGGTATGATCACTGATACAATTCTCTTCTCTGCAGAGCAAATGGTAACGGGGCTTTCTTCAGTTATCTTCATTAACGTGATGTTCTTCTTAGAGATTCTACTGTCGTTCTTAGTTCCATCGACGTCTGGTCTAGCAGTATTGACCATGCCAATCATGGCACCACTGGCTGACTTTGCCGGTGTAGGTCGCGACTTGGTTATCACTGCGTACCAATCTGCATCCGGCTTGGTCAACCTAATCACCCCGACCTCTGCGGTGGTGATGGGCGGCTTGGCGATTGCTCGCGTCCCTTATGTACGCTGGGTTAAATGGGTGATGCCATTAGTCGGTATCTTGATGGTGTTCTGTATTGTTGTACTGAGTATTGGTGCGCTGATCTAACTAACAGCACTTCACTCCTTTCTCATCCAAAGCCGCTTCTCACAGCGGCTTTTTTATTGCTTCCTCTCCCAATGTAACCCTCTGCTACTAAAACAGCTCCTCAAAGCCATACACGCGATATTCAAGCTATCTTCTGTTCGTAGCAAAGCTCAGCCAAACCCAAAGCACTCGCAATAGAAGAATCAATCCGACTTTTAAACATCAAATTAGCTTGAGGAAATAACACTCTATTTTCAACTGTGATGTTTAAACAAATAGTTAGTCACTTATTAGCGTTAATTATATTTAAAGTAATTTACATACTAATAGACAAACGATAGTTAATGCCATTTTTTATCAAAAAACACACTTAAACAGACGATTTTAAAATGTGATCACAACAGCTTTATTCGCATTTACTTTGTTAATAAATAATTAATTCCATATCCAAAATTAAATATCTAAATAAAAACACTGCATACTTCCAAGCTAAGTACACTCTTATCAATAAAAACATTCTGCATATAATCCCTCGTAAATTAGATTCTAGTAAGTTTCGTCAAAAAAGCGTGCATAAAGTTCCCAAACAGCTAACTATTTAGAATGTATTGCTCATAACTAAAAGTGCATAAAGTTTGTTAAAACCCTTAATTTTAAAGGGCTGCGGGATAAAAAACGATTTGTGATAGATCTCTAAGAATACCTGACTAGCAGGCGTAATATTAATTCCAGACAAGAGATGTGAATAAATAATTCATTCTTCTCAACTGAAAATAAATAATTACTCTTAGCGATAAAAGTAATTCAAATATATAAGAGAGAGACGATCATGAGTAAGTTCTATGTTGGTTCTGAAATAGGTCAATTACGCCGCGTTCTAGTTCACCGCCCAAGACGCGCACTGACTCACCTAACACCCTCTAACTGTCACGATTTGCTATTTGATGACGTACTGGCTGTTGAGCGCGCAGGTAAAGAGCATGATGCATTTACTAAAACGCTACGTGATCAAGGTGTTGAAGTTCTTCTTCTTACTGACCTACTAGCAGACACACTAGCAGTGCCAGAAGCGAAAGATTGGCTTTTGAATCATCAAGTTTCTGATTACCGCTTAGGTAAAACTTTTGCTAATGACGTGCGTTGCTACTTAGGCGACTTACCGAACTTAGAGCTAGCAAAAATCCTAACGGGCGGTCTGTCTTACGCTGAAATGCCAATGAAATCATCTTCAATGATGCAAGGCATGCACGCACCGACCGACTTCATTATCGAACCGCTACCAAATCACCTATTTACTCGTGACACATCTTGCTGGGTATACGGTGGCGTATCTATCAACCCGATGGCGAAACCTGCTCGCCAACGTGAAACCAACCATGTTCGCGCTATTTACCGCTGGCACCCAACATTCGCAGGCCAAGACTTCATTAAATACTTTGGTGATGAAGAAAATATCAGCTACGACAACTCAACGATTGAAGGTGGTGACGTTCTTGTTATCGGTCGTGGCACAGTTCTTATCGGTATGTCTGAGCGTACAACAGCACAAGGTGTTGAGCACTTAGCGTCTAGCCTATTCAAACACGGTCAAGCGAAACAAGTTATCGCAATGCAACTACCAAAACACCGCTCTTGCATGCACTTAGACACCGTTATGACTCACATGAACGAAGATACCTTCTCTGTTTACCCTGAAGTTGTAAGTAAAGACGTGCAGTGCTGGAACCTAACTGGCGATGAGTCTGGCGCAGTGAAAGTGAAAGAAGAGGGCTACTTCGTAACGGCTATCGAAAAAGCACTTGGCGTAGACAAGCTAAACCTAATCACGACCGGTGGTGACAACTTCCATGCAGAACGCGAACAGTGGAACGATGCGAACAACGTTCTTACCGTTAAACCAGGCGTTGTTATTGGCTACGAAGGCAATACATACACCAACGAAAAATACGACAAAGCAGGCATCACGGTTCTTCCTATCCCTGGAGATGAACTTGGCCGCGGTCGCGGTGGCGCACGCTGCATGAGCTGCCCAATTGAGCGTGATGGTATCTAATCACTAAGACGAAACGGCCAAGTTGAACGACCTTAAATAATCTCAGCTTGGCCAAATGAGAGAACACAATTATGACTAAGCAAACTGTTGTTGTCGCACTCGGTGGAAACGCCCTACTTCGTCGTGGTGAGCCGTTAGAAGCCGATGTTCAGCGCCGTAATATTGAAACAGCTGTTAAAACCATCTCTGAAATCGCGAAAGTGTACAACGTGGTTTTAGTTCACGGTAATGGCCCACAAGTTGGTTTACTTGCTCTGCAAGGTTTGGAATACAAAAAAGTAAATCCGTATCCATTGGATGTGTTGGGCAGTGAGACTCAAGGCATGATCGGCTACATGTTGATGCAGGAGTTCAAAAACTATCTGCCTAACCGCAACATCTCATGCATGTTGACGCAAATGACAGTTGATCCAAACGATCCTGCATTCGCAGATCCAACCAAGCCGATTGGTCCGATCTACGAAGAAGCTGAAGCGCGTGAATTGGCTGAGAAATTCCACTGGATCGTTAAACCAGACGGCCAACACTTCCGTCGCGTGGTGCCAAGCCCACGCCCTACTGGCATTGTTGAGCACGAAGCAATCACCCAACTTATCGGTGCCGGCCACCTAGTAATTTGTACTGGCGGCGGTGGCATCCCAGTCAAAAAAGAAAACGGCAAATTAGTCGGTGTTGAAGCGGTTATCGACAAAGACATGTCAGCGGCTTTCTTAGCGAAACAACTGGATGCGGATGCGCTGCTTATTTTGACCGACGCTGACGCTGTTTACCTTGACTGGGGCAAACCGACTCAACACGCACTGCGTAGCACTACACCAAGTGAACTGGCGCAATTCGAATTTGATGCAGGCTCAATGGGGCCAAAAATTGAAGCGTCGTGCGAATTCATCCAACAAGGCGGCAAGGTCGTCGGTATCGGTGCGCTCGAAGATGGTTTGCAAATCCTGCAAGGCCTGGCGGGCACCAATATCACCAAAGATTAATCCACTCGCGAGCTTTTCAAGCCTTGCGAGAAAACTGAATCACCGTTTGAACTGAAATTAATACACAAAAATTGAATCGCGCTTTCTTGAATTTTCTTTCCCTGTAACAGGAAAGCGCCTAAATCTAAGAAGGAATACATCATGGCTTTTAACCTACGCAATCGTAACTTCCTAAAACTACTAGATTTCACTCCACGCGAAATTCAACACTTGTTAGATCTTTCTATGGAGCTAAAAAAAGCGAAGTACAACGGTTACGAACAGCCGACACTGACTGGCAAAAACATTGCACTTATCTTTGAGAAAACCTCAACTCGTACTCGCTGTGCATTCGAAGTCGCGGCATTCGACCAAGGTGCTCGCGTGTCTTACTTAGGTCCATCTGGCTCTCAAATTGGCCACAAAGAATCTATGAAAGATACCGCTCGCGTTCTTGGCCGTATGTACGATGGCATTGAATACCGCGGCTTCGGTCAAGAGATCGTTGAAGAACTAGGCGCTTACGCTGGTGTACCTGTATGGAATGGTCTGACTGACGAATTCCACCCAACTCAAATCTTGGCTGACTTCCTAACCATGACGGAATACGGCCGTGGTAAACAACTGCATGAAATCAGCTTTGCTTATCTAGGCGATGCTCGTAACAACATGGGCAACTCTCTGATGGTTGGCGCTGCGAAAATGGGTATGGACATCCGCCTTGTAGCTCCAAAGCAATTCTGGCCACAAGAAGAGCTACTAGCTCAATGTCGTGAAATCGCAGAACACACTGGCGGCAAAATCACGCTAACAGAAGATGTTCAAGAAGGCGTGCAGGGTTGTGACTTCCTATACACCGACGTTTGGGTATCCATGGGCGAAGCGAAAGAAGCATGGGCTGAGCGTATCAACCTAATGATGCCTTACCAAGTGAACATGGAAATGATCAAAGCAACAGGCAACCCACATGTGAAATTCATGCACTGCCTACCGGCTTTCCACGGCGAAGATACAACAGTCGGTAAGCAACTTGCTGCTGAATATCCGCAACTTAAAGATGGCGTAGAAGTGACAGATGAAGTAGTCGAGTCTGAATACTCAATCGTATTCGATGAAGCAGAAAACCGCATGCACACCATCAAAGCAGTCATGGTTGCGACACTAGGCAGCTAATAAATTAAAAAGTTACGAAGTTAAAAAATTAAGCACTCACTTGTTCGCAAGACATTGACAAGTTAAGTGCAATAACAGGGAAATGCGGGTGGCGTTCTTGGGATTTTGACCTTGGATAAAACCCGCATTTTTTTTCATGTACTAAAAAAGATTATTACCTGAAAAACCCTGAGATTCGCAGTTCCGACAAAGGCTTAAATGGAAGCTACAAACGGACGTGATTTCGCATAAAAATCCATTAAATGAATACTTTACAGAAAGTATTGCATGGCCTTTTTATCTGAGTATAATCCTCCGCAATTTGTCTAAAGAGAGCAAAAAATGAACCGCAGTTCTGTCGCACATAATTGTCAAACTACACGCCAAAGAGTGGCGTTAGTGTCATTTTTATTTTGCTCTATTGATCGTTTCGAAGCCTCCTATTTTTAGGGGGCTTTTTTTTGTCCGCAATTTGACTGTATGCATAGAAAAAGGAAGACCCGTTATGGCGCATTCGTTATTTAACAAGCACATCATCTCCATTCCAGAGCTCTCTCGTGATGAACTGGAGCTTATCGTCGATACTGCAGCAAGACTCAAAGCAGAGCCAAACCCAGAGCTGCTGAAAAATAAGGTGGTTGCGAGCTGCTTCTTTGAGCCTTCAACTCGAACTCGCCTTTCATTTGAAACCGCAGTTCAACGCCTAGGTGGCACTGTCATCGGTTTTGATAATGGCGGTAACACGTCATTGGCGAAAAAAGGCGAAACACTTGCCGATTCGGTGCAAGTTATCTCTTCTTACGTTGATGCCTTTGTGATGCGTCATCCACAAGAAGGCGCAGCACGTTTAGCCTCTGAGTTCTCTAACGGTGTGCCAATTGTGAATGGTGGCGATGGTGCCAATCAGCACCCAACACAGACCTTGTTGGATCTATTCTCGATTTACGAAACGCAAGGCACGCTCGACAACCTCAATGTGGCATTCGTTGGTGACCTAAAATATGGCCGCACCGTACACTCATTGACGCAAGCACTATCAAAATTCAATAACGTACGTTTCTTCTTTATTGCGCCAGAAGTGTTAGCGATGCCTGATTACATCTGTGAAGAACTGGAAGAGATGGGTATCCAATACAGCACCCACAGCAGCATTGAAGAAGTGGTGCCTGAGCTGGATGTTCTGTACATGACTCGCGTACAGAAAGAGCGCTTTGATGCATCAGAATACGCGCACATGAAATCGGCTTACATTCTAACAGCTGATACGCTGAAAGATGCACGCCAAAACATGAAAGTGCTTCACCCACTACCACGTGTCGACGAAATCACAACTGATGTAGATAAAACGCCACACGCTTACTACTTCGAGCAAGCTGAAAATGGTGTGTATGCTCGCGAAGCCCTATTAGCCCTAGTTCTAAACGACACTTTATAAGCAGGAGAAACAGTCATGGTTAAACAAACTCAGCTACAAGTAGAAGCCATTCGTAACGGCAGCGTCATTGACCACATCCCTGCTCACCTTGGGATCAAAATCCTCAAGCTGTTTAAATTGCACAAGACCGAGCAACGCATCACCATGGGATTAAATTTGCCATCATCAGCACTGGGTCATAAAGATCTGATCAAGATTGAGAACATCTTTCTAACCAAAGAACAAGCCAACCAATTGGCTCTGTATGCTCCGCAAGCGACGGTGAATCAAATTGAAGAGTACAAGGTGGTCAACAAGTTAACACTGGTACTGCCAGACCAAATCAATAGTGTGTTCGCTTGCCCAAATAGCAACTGTATTTCACACGGTGAGCCTGTTGAAAGTAGCTTTAAAGTTCAGCTTAAACAGGAAAACGTGCAACTAAAATGTCACTACTGTGAAAAAGTATTCTCTCGCGAGATCATGAGTGAAATTCGCTAACCCTTAGCGCTATTACCTCCGCAACAAAAACCCTTTATAAGTTATGGATATTTATTCCCAACGCGGAATAAATATCCACTTAACCAAAGAATAAAACTCCACAATAAAAGCAATTAACCAGAATTTTGTTTGGTGATCGCCTTCAAAAAGATAACTATCCTTTAGTGGTAAACTCAATGCATAGATGATCATACATCTCGCATACCCTCCCTCTTATTTCGGGGTTCATCGGTAAGCCCTAATTAACAATCGTACTCTACGGCTTTGGGAGTGCGTTCTGCGCTATGGACAAGCGATATCAACACGTTGACCTTAAGGAGTTGTTCATGAACCCAATCACTGAGCACGGTTGCTTGTATTCAGCTGAAGATAAAACACTGACTGCCGCGTGCAAACGCTTACTACAACAGCAAAGCTTCTCGACCCAGAACCAACTGCGCGAGAAACTCGTCGATATTGGCTATACAGGCATTAGCCAATCGACCGTCTCTCGCATTTTGTCACAGCTTGGCGTTGTCAAAATTCAGAATGCCTGTGGCAAAAAGGTTTACTGCATCACGGTTGAAAGCGCGCCTGTGCGTGTCGATGCCTCAATCTCATCACAAATCGAATTAATTACTCACAACCAAGCGATGGTGATTGTAAAAACAAACCCTGGTTGCGCACAGTTGGTCGCAAGATTAGTCGATATCGACCCACATACCGAGATTATCGGTACGGTTGGCGGCAATGACACCGTGCTCATTATTCCAAAAGACACGATGAACATTGATGCTTGTGAACAAGTAGTAAGAGCACGCTTAGGTGTTGCCTAAATGTCTTATTGGCAAGGGCTGTTCACTGCAGTTGCGCAGCTAACCCTCTCTCGACTGCCTAAGAAAGTGGCTCACCCGCCCTAGCGGATATTTGCTGGTCGATGAAACTAATCACAAACTATTACGGTCTGATTGAGTTAAGATACCTTCAACTCCATTTTGATGACTAAATAGTATGCGACGACTTGCCACATTACTTTTTGTTTGCGTTTCCCTGTTCACCCAGCCTGCGTGGGCGCTTTTTGGAAACGACAACGCCGAGCCAAGCTTCGGAGGCAATAACAACGGTTTTGTCCCTGTAGACCAAGCTTTCCCTTTCAATTACTACCAGCAAGACGGCAAGGTCCTTCTCGACTGGCAAGTAAAAGAGGGCTACTACCTCTATCAACATAGCCTCTCGTTCACTGGCCAAAACCTCGCTATCGGCAACGTTGAAATGGAAGATGGCCAACCACACCAAGATGAATTCTTCGGTGAGGTGAGCATTTATACTCAGCCGTTATTCGTGCAAGTTCCGCTACAGAGTTACCAAGATGGCTCACAGCTGATCGTTAAGTATCAAGGCTGTGCAGATGCTGGTTTCTGCTACCCACCAGAAACTCGAGTAATCGACATAGCACCGTTTGAAGCAACGGGTTCAAGCGACACTACCAGCAACCAAGCGAACACCGCACCACAAGTTGCTTCTCCAAAAGCAGATGTGGCAAATAACACGACACCACAATCAAGCGCACCCGTTTCAAAAGAAGCGAGCCTAGCCGATAAACTCGGTGACAGTTGGTGGACTCCATTATTATTCTTAGCACTCGGTGTTGGCTTAGCCTTTACGCCGTGCGTTCTGCCTATGTACCCAATTCTGACGGGTATCGTATTGGGTGGCGGCAAGCTCAGCCAAGGTCGCGCTTTGATGTTGTCCTTCATCTATGTGCAAGGCATGGCGTTAACCTACACCTTATTAGGTTTAGTGGTTGCTTCTGCAGGCATGCAGTTCCAAGCTGCTATGCAACACCCTTACGTGCTGATCGCGCTGAGTGTTCTATTCGTGGCGTTAGCGATGTCAATGTTTGGCGTTTATAACCTGCAACTGCCAAGCAGCATCCAAACTTGGCTTAACAATCAAAGCAACAAGCAGCAAGGTGGCAATAGCTTGGGCGTGTTCGCGATGGGCGCTATCTCTGGCTTGGTATGTTCACCTTGTACCACGGCGCCATTGTCAGGTGCGCTGCTGTATGTAGCTCAGAGTGGCGACCTATTTACCGGTGCGATTGCTCTGTATGCGTTAGCTATGGGTATGGGTATCCCGCTGCTCTTGGTTGCGGTATTTGGTAATAAGCTACTGCCAAAAGCAGGCAGCTGGATGGATAAGGTGAAGATCGTATTCGGCTTTATCTTGCTGGCAGCGCCTATCTTCCTGCTAGAGCGCATCATCCCAGAGCTATGGGCAACCGTGCTTTGGTCTGGCCTTGGCTTCATTGCCTTCGGTTGGTTGTATCACAGCAAGAATGCACTGCCATTTGGCGGCTGGAAGCAGAGCGCTGTGGGCATCATCGCAATGCTTGGTCTGTTTGCTTCTGCACAACCCGCATTGAATTACTGGTTTGCAGAAAAGAGCGTGGTGGTTGAACAGCAAATCCAATTTGCACGCATCAACACGGTTGAAGAATTAGAAATCCAGCTCATCGAAGCCAAGAAACTGGGTAAGCCTGTAATGCTCGATTTCTACGCCGATTGGTGTGTGGCGTGTAAAGAGTTCGAGAAGTACACCTTCCACCAAGCTGATGTGGAAAACAAGCTTTCTGACTTCGTACTGCTACAAGCGGATGTAACGAGAAACATGCCTCAAGACATTGAACTTCTTAAACAATTACAGGTGCTCGGCTTACCGACGATTGAGTTCTGGGATGGTGAGGGTAACCATGTTCCAAATGCTCGTGTAACCGGTTTTATGCCTGCCGATGTATTCTTAAAACACATGCAAAACCACCAGCTATAACGGTAATATTCACTAAAATATAGCCGAATCGAAAGCCGCACCGCCCCTCCGTAACGAGATGGCAGTGCGGCTTTTTTGCTATTCAGAGTAACGCTTTCTTATTCCGGGGATAAAAGTCGATATGGTTCAGACTTTTAATGCATAGATATTGTCCACATACTCAATCAGGATGATAATAAATATTAACTAAATTGTTAAAAGTATGAACGTCATGGACTCGACCTATACCATCATCATTGCTGATGACCATCCTCTCTTTCGCAACGCCCTGTTTCAGTCAGTTCATATGGCGATCAGTGGTGCGAACCTGCTTGAGGCTGATTCCCTCGATGCCTTACTGACTCTGCTAAAGAAAGAAGATGAACCAGACCTGTTGCTTCTCGACCTTAAGATGCCGGGTGCCAATGGGATGTCTGGCTTAATTCAACTGCGTGCTGAATACCCAGATTTACCGATTGTAGTGATCTCTGCCAGCGAGGATGCCAGCGTTGTCACTCAAGTGAAGAGCCATGGTGCCTTTGGCTTTATTCCTAAGTCGAGTGATATGCGTGAATTGGTCAGCGCACTCAATCAAGTGCTGAATGGCGACCCGTTCTTTCCTGAAGGGCTGATCACCAACAATGCAGCCTGTAGCGACCTTGCGGAAAAGCTTTCCACATTGACGCCTCAGCAATACAAGGTATTAGGGATGCTTTCAGACGGCCTGCTGAACAAGCAAATCGCGTATGAATTGAATGTTTCGGAAGCGACCATCAAGGCACATATGACAGCCATCTTCCGTAAACTGGATGTGAAAAACCGAACTCAGGCGGTTATCTTGCTACAAGAAGTCCACAACTAAGCTTCACTGATATCCTCTTCTAAAGTCGTCTTTGGTAAACATAAACCCAACCTGACGACTTTATGATCATCTATCTCTGCAACCACCCAAGTAATGTCATGCCACACAAAACTATCGCCTAATACAGGATGTGCACCAAGCTCTCGCTCAGCCAATTGTTTTAGCGTTATTTCTCGCTCTTCTTCCGAGCCCAGTTCAATACCATAACAATCACTGACCGCTCCAACCGATAGTTCGACATCCAAGAAGAAATCACCAAAGAATCGAGCGGTCTCTTCAGCTAGAGGAGCCTCACTGAATAGCGCACTTAAGCTATCTAGGTCTTTATCTTGGCCAAGCACACAAAGAATATCGTTCGCCTCTAACACGGTGCTACCCGATGGGTGAAGCAAAGCATCTTTTCTAAACAGTGCCGTAATTCGTGTCCCTTCAGGCATGGACAAACGCTTAAGCGGTTCACCAACACACCACTTTTCCTCTTTCAGCTTGTAGACAAACATCTCCCACTCACTGGTCGGATAAATCTCCATGCCGGTACGAGAAATTGGGGTTGGTGTCGGTGGTAAGGTCACCTGAGCCAACCTCGCAACTTTCATCAAGCTACCGCCCTGAACAATCAGCGAAACCATAACCACGAAGAAGGCGATATTGAAGTAAAGCTGGGCATTAGGCAGGCCAGCCATCATCGGGAACACCGCCAAAATGATCGGCACAGCGCCACGTAAACCTACCCAAGAAACAAACCAACGTTCTTTGGTGGTAAAGCTTCTGAACGGCAGTAAACCCAACCAAACAGACAACGGGCGAGCAAACAAAATCATACCGAAAGCCAATGCTAACGCAGGAAGTGCAATGTCCATCAATGTCGATGGCGTCACCAATAATCCCAGAACCAAGAACATCACGATCTGGCTTAGCCACGTCATGCCATCAAGAACATTAAGGATAGAGTGTCGAGAGCGAGTTGGACGATTACCAATGAACAAGCCAACGAGGTAGATCGATAAGATACCGCTGCCGCCAAGCATGTTAGAGAACGCAAACAGAGCCACACCGCCACTGAGCACCAGAATAGAGTAAAGACCATCAGCCAGTTGCACTCGATTGATAAGACTCCATAGCACCCAGCCCCCACCAAGGCCGATAAGAGTGCCGATACCAAACTGCATCGCGAAGCTTTTCAGTAGGAAGTTCATCCCCATTTCAGCATCAGGAGTGCCCAGCAGCGCAATTAAGGTCACCGTCAGGAACACCGCCATTGGGTCATTGGTACCGGATTCGATCTCTAGGGTTGAGCCAACACGTTCATTGAGGCTCTGCCCTTTCAACAAAGAAAATACCGCAGCTGCATCGGTCGAACCCACAATCGCACCAACTAAGATACCCTGCATCAATGACAGATCGAACAGCCAAGCCGCCATTAAGCCCGTTAGGGTTGCAGTACATGCGACACCTATCGTCGCCAGCGAGAGCGACGGCCAAAAAGCGACCTTAAAGCTAGCGACCTTAGTTCGCATACCGCCATCAAGCAGGATCACGGCAAGCGCAAGGTTACTCACCAAGTAAGTGAGGGAGTAGTCGTCGAAATTGATGCCACCGGGCCCATCTTCACCGGCTAACATGCCAACGAAAAGGAAGATCAAAAGAATAGGAACGCCCAATCGAGAGGACACTTGTGAGAAAAGTACACTGATGGCGATGAGTACGGCACCAGTCAAAAATAAGTGATTAATGGTTATTGCGTCCAATTCGTTCCCCCAAAGAATAAAACTCGAGCTTTAAGCCTGTTGATCTTTTGCCACTAGCTTGTTGATCTTATGCCGTTAAGCAAGTCACAGCCGGTGAAAGTACCGTAGTTACTATAACAAACTTATGTTTCGCTTCGTGTCATAGGCAGGACTAAATACCGTTTCTCGGTCATTTAGTTGTTAAATTTTATGACTCGCCGCCTAATTCATACGTTTTTGTTAGACCTTAGGCTAATTTAACAACATTGCAACATCACATTTTTCTATGGTTATGCCTTCTAACTCCCATATTTCAGTGGATTAGCGCTAATAGCGTCCCGACTAAAGTTGCACAGATCACTTTACTTATCCTTGCTACATTCTAAGTCGTAACATTACGTTAACACGGTAATTTTCTACAGAAACAGTTTCTACGGAAACGAAATAAAGGAGAAGGCAATGGCGTTCGAATCTACGGAACATGCTCAAGCCTACTGGAAGGAAAACTTGGGAATTATGGGAACACTGCTCGCGGTCTGGTTTGCAGTGTCTTACGGCGCTGGCATCTTATTTGTGGATGCCCTCAATACCGTTCAGTTTGGCGGGTTCAAGCTAGGGTTTTGGTTCGCTCAGCAAGGTTCGATATACACCTTCGTGGCGCTGATATTTATTTACGTTGTTCGCATGAATGCGCTCGACAAAAAATACAACGTACAGGAAGACTAGAGGCTAGAACATGGATATTCAAACTTGGACGTTTATTCTCGTCGGTATTACTTTCGCGGTATATATCGGCATCGCAATCTGGGCTCGTGCAGGGTCTACTAGTGAGTTCTACGTTGCTGGCGGTGGTGTACACCCAGTAGCAAACGGCATGGCGACTGCAGCTGACTGGATGTCGGCAGCATCATTCATCTCAATGGCAGGTATCATCTCATTCGTTGGTTACGACGGTGCAGTTTACCTAATGGGTTGGACAGGTGGTTATGTACTACTTGCACTATGTTTAGCACCTTACCTACGTAAGTTTGGTCAGTTTACGGTTCCTGATTTCATCGGTGAGCGTTACTACTCGAAAACAGCACGTATGGTAGCGGTATTCTGTGCAATCTTTGTATCGTTTACGTACGTTGCAGGTCAGATGCGTGGTGTGGGTGTTGTATTCTCTCGTTTCCTAGAAGTCGACATTAACCTAGGTATCATCATTGGTATGGGTATTGTGTTCTTCTACGCAGTACTTGGTGGCATGAAAGGCATCACTTATACGCAGGTAGCTCAATTCTGTGTCCTCATTTTCGCCTTCCTTGTTCCAGCAATCTTTACATCAATTATGATGACAGGTAACCCACTTCCACAAGTTGGTATGGGTTCTACGCTATCAGGCACAGATGTTTACTTACTTGATAAACTGGATGGACTCACAGAAGAACTCGGATTTACCGCCTATACCGAAGGTAACAAGAGCATGGTGGATGTATTCTTCATCTGTGCGGCTCTAATGGTCGGTACTGCAGGTCTTCCACACGTAATCATTCGTTTCTTCACGGTACCAAAAGTACGTGATGCTCGTATCTCAGCGGGTTGGGCTCTACTATTCATCTCATTGCTATACACAACAGCACCAGGTGTTGCAGCCTTCGCTCGTGTAAACATGATCGAAACAATCAACGGCCCTGACATGCAAGGTGTCGCAGCAGCAGATGCACCAAGCTGGTACAAAAACTGGGAAAGCACTGGCCTAGTGGGTTGGGAAGATAAGAACGGCGATGGCAAAATGTTCTACTCGGGCGATGAACGAAACGAGATGAAGATTAACCGTGACATCATCGTACTGGCTTCTCCAGAGCTAGCGAAACTACCAAACTGGGTTGTAGCACTACTAGCAGCAGGTGGCCTAGCAGCCGCACTATCAACAGCCGCGGGTCTACTATTGGTAATCTCAACGTCGATTTCACATGACTTGCTGAAGAAAGGCTTCAGACCAAACATGACCGACAAGCAGGAGCTATTAGCCGCTCGTCTAGCAGCCATGGTCGCGATTGTCGGTGCTGGTTACTTGGGTATTAACCCACCAGGCTTCGTAGCACAGGTAGTAGCGTTTGCCTTCGGCTTAGCCGCAGCATCCTTCTTCCCAGCGATTATCCTAGGTATCTTCTACAAGAAGATGAACAAGGAAGGCGCAATTGCAGGTATGTTGTCAGGTATTGCCTTCACAGCAAGCTACATCATCTACTTCAAGTTCATCAACCCAGCAGCAAGCACACCTGAAAACTGGTGGTTTGGTATCAGCCCTGAAGGCATCGGTACGCTAGGTATGTGTCTAAACTTCGTAGTATCGATTGCTGTAAACAAAGTAACAGCTGAAGTACCACAAGACGTACAAGATATGGTTGAGAACATCCGATACCCGAAAGGTGCTGGTGAAGCTCACGACCACTAAGCACGACCACTAAATAAAGATGTTTAGCAAAAAATGAATCAGTACTTACATTGTAGGGATTAGGTACTGAATCTCAGAAAGCCGATACGTTATGTATCGGCTTTTTCTTTTCCCGTTTCATTTTATAAAAAGACAAACAAAGGGTTGTTTTTAAAATCTCATTTGATAATAATTATCATTAACATCCAATAAAGAGATGTAAATGATGATGAAAGAACAGCAGGGTCTCTATTCGAGGTTTTACAAAGCACAAGATCGCTTTGTTTCATTAGAACAAGTGCAAGGCCATGAGCCATTTGTGATTCGAGACTACATCGAGTGCGCACTGACGCTTTCCGCTTACTATGAAAAGCACGCCGCCCAAGAAAACATCTTGTTGTGCGAGCTGTACCTGCGCCAAGTTTTCTTCCATTTGATTGAAGCGATTGAGTCTCCTGAGCGCAGTTTCGCCTTTCGTCATATCTGCCTAGACTCTATTCACTCACCACTATTTTATCTAAAACGCCATTACTGCCAGCAGCCTCAAGGCCAAGCGCGTTTTTTGAATCTCAGCCAAACACTACAACAAGTCCAAGCCCCACTTGGCTAACAAGGATAGAAGATGACCCTACAATATCGAATTGAGAAAGACAGCATGGGCGAAGTGAAAGTCCCTACTGATGCGCTATACCAAGCACAAACTCAACGTGCTGCAGATAACTTTGCTTTTAGTTCACACAAGATGCCCACCAGCTTCATTCAAGCATTGGCATTCATTAAACAGGCCGCCGCAGACACCAACGCTCAGTTGGGTTTTTTGGAAGGTGATATTGCCAATGCGATTGCAGAAGCGAGCCAAGAGATCATCGATGGTAAATACCTCGATCAATTCCCGATCGATGTTTACCAAACTGGCTCTGGTACTAGCTCCAACATGAATGCCAACGAAGTGATTGCAACACTCGCTTCAAGAAGTTTGCAAGGGGACGTGAATCCGAATGATCACGTCAATATGGGCCAAAGCAGCAACGATGTGGTACCAACCGCAATTCAAGTCAGTGTCGCCCTTATGGCTGAAAACAAACTGCTACCGGCATTAACTCACCTTTCAGAAGCACTTACCGTTAAACAGCAAGAGCTGGCTGAGGTAGTAAAAACAGGCCGTACTCACCTAATGGATGCGATGCCAATTACCTTTGCTCAAGAACTTGGTGGTTGGAAGTTCCAGATTGAACACGCTAAGCAAGCCATTGAAAGCACCCTGCCCACTATTAAAGCACTTGCTCAAGGTGGAACGGCGGTAGGAACGGGGATCAATGCCGACCCACGCTTTGCCGATAAGTTTGCAAATAACTTGTCTCAATCGACAAAGGTCAGCTTTAACGCGAGTGAGAACTTCTTTTTTAATCTCAGCAGCCAAGACGCGATCGTTGCATTCTCGGGTCAGCTCAAAACTGCAGCCGTTGCGATCATGAAGATCTCAAACGATCTTCGTTGGATGAACTCTGGCCCATTGGCAGGCTTAGGTGAAATTGAATTGCAAGCACTACAGCCAGGTTCTTCTATCATGCCAGGCAAAGTAAACCCTGTGATTCCAGAAGCCGCAGCTATGGCGGCAGCACAAGTAATTGGTAACGACACCACCATTACTGTCGCAGGCCAATCTGGTAACTTCCAGCTAAACGTGATGCTGCCAGTGATTGCTCATAACGTATTAGAAAGTATAGAGCTTTTAGCTAACAGCTCCGTCGCCCTAGCAGATAAAGCCATCGCGACCTTCACGGTACGCCAAGACAATCTCGATTTGGCACTGTCAAAAAACCCAATCCTAGTGACGGCACTTAACCCTGTGATTGGCTACTTGAAGGCAGCTGATATTGCAAAGAAGGCCTACAAAGAAGGCTTACCAATTCTGGATGTGGCAGAACGAGAAACGGACCTCAGCCGGGCAGAGCTCAGCAAGTTGCTTGACCCAACCGCCCTCACTCAAGGTGGTATTGCGAGTTAAATCGGTAACCCATAACATAGCGACCAGATCGAAAAAGGCCTCATACGAGGCCTTTTTCACACTTGGCGTTAATTTAATTAACTCACACGATTCAATACCGCTCTGAGTTTTAACGGTTTCACTGGCTTGGCAATGAAGCTAAAGCTGTTGGCCTTTATCGCAGCCAACATGTCATCGGTTCTATCGGCACTAATGATGACCCCTTCAAAAGAGTCTCCAAGGCGCAAGCGACACTGTTGTAAGACTTCAAGCCCGGTTCGACCATTGTCGAGACGATAATCCGAGAAAATTACATCCGGCTGCCAGCCATCGTCGAGACACTTCAAGCTTTCGACCAGATCAACCGCCGTCTTAACCTCACAGCCCCAACGTCCAATCAAGTTTTCCATACCGACTAAAATTTCTCGTTCATTGTCGACACACAATATCTTGAGATGCTCGATGTCGCTGGTCACCATTGGCGTTGAAGCTTGCACAACTGGAGCCACTTTTTCCGCTCGAGCTAAGGTGATGGAAAAAACACTGCCTTGGCCCGGCCATGAGCGCATCGAAATTTGATGACCAAGTACATGAGCAATACCTTTAGAGATAGCTAACCCTAGTCCCAATCCTTGATCAGCACGAACTTGGCTGCCACGAGTAAACTCTTCGAAGATCTCTTGTTGCTTGTCTTCATCGATACCGGTTCCGTTATCCCACACATCGATTCGTACCTGGCCGTTCACTCGCCTTGCACCCAGGACCACTTTTCCTTCAGGGTTATAACGGAAAGCATTGGTCAAAAAGTTCTGAATCACACGCCTCAATAACTTAGGATCTGAGTGAATGAACAATGACGATGGGATCATCTGAAACTCAATTTTTTGTTGTCTCGCTAACGCGCTAAATTCCGCGTTCAAGTTGGTTAGCACATCGTGCACGGCAATCGCGTGAATGTTGGTTTCTAATTTCCCTGACTCCAAGCGAGAGATATCCAACAAGTCGCCAATCAGATCTTCTGCGGCCCCTAACGCACTCTCGATATGAGATGACAACTGCTTCACCTCTTGCTCTTTTGCCACCTCAGAAAGTGACGAAGCAAACAAGCGCGCAGCATTGAGCGGCTGCATTAAATCGTGGCTTACCGCGGCTAGAAAACGACTCTTGGATTGTGATTCTTGATCCGAAATCTGAGTTGCTTTTACCAAGCGATGGTTCAGTTTTTCGAGCTCTTGAGTTCGCTCATGTACTCTCGACTCCAAGCTTTCATTAGCATCTTTTAGCGCTTGCTCTGCTTGCCTAAATACCGTGATATCGGTAAAGCTCATTACAAAGCCACCACTTGGCATCGGGTTACCTTGCACCTCAATCACTCGACCATCAGGACGAATACGAGAAGAGGTGTGTCTAGTGCCTTGTTCAAGGTGATAAACACGGCGGCGAACGTGATCTTCTGGGTCACCCGGACCACACAAACCTTGCTCGGCATTGTGACGAATCACATCTGAAATGGGTCGCCCTACCTGAATCAAACCCGCAGGAAATTCAAACAGTTCTAAGTAACGTTGGTTCCACGCCACCAGCCTCATTTGCTTATCGATCACTGCGATGCCTTGACCAATGTGTTCAATCGCACCTTGTAGTAAACCACGGCTAAAATCGTACAGCTCAGAGGCCTCATCAACGATGGTCGCGACCTCTTCAAGCTGCATGTTTCTACCCTGTAAAGCAGAAGTAAGTACTAACTTAGCGGAAGAGGCACCGAATACACCCGCGAGTACGCGCTCTGCATGTCGAATCAAACTCGCAGGTGCTTGTTGATTGGGAAGCAGCGGTTGTCCGTGTTGTTGCCAATAGCTGTGTAAGGCGCTTTTCGCTCGCTTTCGACCGACAAAGCGTGATGCCAACATCTCTAGTTCCGCAACCGTCACACGATTCTGGTAAAGGCTGATGTTTTCATTCTCAGGCAGCGGTGTACCAACAAATGCTGCTGATTGTAAGCGCTCACTTAGGCTTGGTCTTGTCGACATCGAAACCACGGCATAGCACAAGGTATTAAGCACAATACTCAGCACAATTCCCCAGTTTGAACTACTGATATCCCAACTGCTGAGCAACTCTGGTGGCGTGATAATCCACAGTAAAAGGTTACTTTGGCTGTCGCCTGCCAACATGCTAGTTTGACTCATTAGGGTAATAAGCCAAATCAACGAGCCCACCATTAAGCCGACATACACACCCTTGCGGTTACCCGGGCGCCAGTACAAACCACCAATCAATGCTGGCGCGAATTGAGCAATCGCAGCAAACGAAAGAAAACCAATCGCTGACAGTGAATGAATGGTATCGAGAGCCTGATAAAACAGCCAAGCACCCAGTAACAGCAGTAAAATTAGCCCGCGACGAATCACTAATAACAGGCCAGAAAAGTGTCGATGTGTTCTTTGGGTTAGACGCATACGGCGCAGTAGCAATGGCATCACTAAGTCATTCGATACCATGATCGCCAGTGCAATGGTCGATACAATCACCATGCCACTCGCCGCAGAAGTACCACCAAGGAAAGCTAATAATGCAATGTGATTAGCGCCTTCTGCAATTGGTACACTGATCACGTAGGTATCCGCAGGCATGCCAGTAAGTAGCCCTTGCCCAGCCCAAGCAATTGGCAGCACGAACAGTCCCATCAAAATCAGGTAAAGCGGAAATAACCAGCGAGCGGTATGCAAATCTTGCGGACGTTCGTTCTCTACCACCATGGTGTGAAATTGACGCGGCAGACAAACAATCGCCAACATGGTTAAAACGGTATGAATAATTAATGTCGGAATATTGGGCGATTCGTAGGTGGAAGCAGCCACATCAAGCAAATCAATTTTATCGCTGCTCAACGCCAGATACATGATGAATAAGCCAACAATCAAAAACGCCGCCAGTTTAACGATGGATTCAAACGCTACCGCCATCATCATGCCACGGTGATGCTCTGTGTTATCAATGTGCCTTGTACCAAACAGCATGGTAAAAATGGCCAAAGCACCGACCACGAACCAAGATACGTGATAGTCCTGATAACCGAAATCAGCCGCTAGGTTTGGCGCAACAATATCCAGCCCCATGGTGATACCACGCAATTGCAGAGCGATATAGGGAAGGATACCGACCACTGCAATAACGGTCACTGCTACCGCTAAGCCCTGAGATTTTCCGTAACGAGCCGCGATAAAGTCGGCAATAGAGGTGATATGTTCACGCTTCGCGATGAGGATTAGCCGAGCTAAGATCCGCCAGCCGAGAGTGAAGACCAAAATCGGTGCAAGATAGATAGGTAAAAAAGACCATGGGTTATTGCTCGCCTGACCAACAGTTCCATAGAAGGTCCAAGAGGTACAATACACCGCAATGGAAAGGCTATAGATCCACGGACGCCAGCGTGATAACCAACGAACCTGCCTGTCTCCATACCAAGCGATCAGAAATAACACGCCCAAGTAGGCTAAAGAGACTGGAATTACTACCCATCCTTGCATTGAAAACCCTTTCTTCATCCATAAAAAAACCTCTCCATAAGGGAGAGGTTTCATTTAACTAAGGATGAGTCATTAACTCAATCGCATCGCTTAAATTCTGTGCTTTAGACTCTAATAATCACTATTGGTTATCAGCTATGAACTTCGGAATCAGGTTGATTAACTTCAACCACAGAGCTTCTTTCATCCAGTTTGATGAACAGTGCCAGTCCACCCATCGCAGCCATTGCCCAGAAGATATTGGCACCCCATAGCTCATAGCCCCAGCCACTCAGTGTTGTCATTAAAGCAATGAATGCACCCAGCGGGATTGCGTTGTACAGAGCTTGCAACGCCACCATCTTGTTCTGTTCTTCAGACTGAATGTATTGAATAGCAGCGATGTGCGCCATCGCGAAGGTCACGCCATGCAGTAGTTGCACCAAAATCAGAGCAGCAATGGCCGTGGTTGATGCTGTGATACCCCAACGAGCCATCACACCTAATGCCGCCACAACAAACAAAGTACGCAACGTTAATCCAGAGAACAGTCGCTTGCTCAGAGCAAACACCGCCACTTCGGCAACCACACCTAAACTCCATAGGTAACCAATAATGGCTTCAGAGTGCCCCGCTTCTTTCCAGTAAATCGCACTAAAGCTGTAATACGCAGCATGGCTACCTTGCAACAACGCCATTAAGGCCAAGAACTTCACAACAGAAGATTCTCGCAGCAGTTCACCCAGCTTAGGACGAACGGCCTGTTGTTGAGAATGCGTCACCGGCATCACGTTCGGATTTCTCATCGCCAACACTAATGACACCAGCACACCAGCAAACGCCGTGTACAAGATCATGTCCGTGCCAAATTTCGCGACCAAGTAACCCACCACTGTCGAACCTGCGATAAAGGCAATCGAACCCCACAAGCGAGTGCGTCCGTAGTCGAGCATATTAAGGCGACTGTAGTGGTTAGCCATCGCATCCGAGAGCGGAATGATCGGCCCATAACAGAGGTTAAACATCACCGTTACCAACAGCATCAATATAAAACTGCCGCCAGTGAAAAAGTGGAAGCCAACAAATAGCAGTGCCGCAAAACTCAACCAACGCAGAGCCGGCATTAAGTGTTCAACTTTATGGATACGAGGCGTAATCACGAGGTTTGCCACACAACGCGTCGCAAAGCCGATACCAATTAAGACACCAATGTCACCCGCAGAAACGCCTTGGTCTTCAAACCACAGCGCCCAAAATGGCAAATAAACACCATAGGCAAAAAAGAAACCAAGAAAGTACTGGGAGATCCAGCCATAGGGAGAAGGACTAAACATAGGCGACCTATAAAATGTGCAGAAAGAAGCAGCACCAATTATGCCTACGTCGCATAGGATGAAAAAGGGAATTATTGCAGAGATAGCATTCCTGTATTCAATGAATATCGATATCCCATTTGGTTCAAGTATCCAGTGTTCAACAGCCCTCACGATCGCATTTAGACTAAAGTCGTCTGGAGCTTCGCTGGTAATTTGTCAGACTGAAAAGAGACTCCTAACTCTTTCGATGCTTATGCCTGATAAATTTAATATGCAGCACCCGCCCTTCGATAGCCTGTCCGACGCGGAACAGTTAACGCTGCGTTCCTCATTAGATGTGGTTTATTACCGAGCACACGAGGTGATATTGGAGGCCGACCGACCGAGCCGCCACCTGCATATTCTGATTAAAGGGGCCGTCGAAGAGCGTGCCAGCAGCGATGGTGAGATCTACGCGCACTATGCCAATGACGATATTTTCGATGTGCGCAGCCAGTTTGAGCCTCACACTAAGCACCAATATATTGCGCTGGAAGATACCTTAAGTTATCTATTGCCAACTGATGTCTTCCTTGAGCTTTACCACGCCAATGGCCAGTTCGCGGCTTACTTTGATAGTAACCTATCGACACGCAAAGCACTGATTGAAGCCGCTCAGCAGCAACAGAACCTTGCCGAGTTCATACTGACCAAAGTAGACGACTCTATTTATCACCCACCACTGATACTTGAACCCGAACAACCGATTAACCAAGTGACTCAAACCCTGAAAGAACAAGGGTTAGACTCGGCTCTAGTTCATTTAGATCATGATGTTCCAAAAGCTTTTGGATCATCATGTACCTTTCCGTATGGAATCGTCACACGGACCAATTTATTGCACGCAGTAATGCTCGATAATCGCCCTCTAAATACTGCGGTTGGCGAGATAGCAACCTTCCCTGTGTTGCATGTTAATCAAGGCGATTTCTTGTTTAATGCCATGATCACCATGACCCGAAATCGTGTAAAAAGGCTGATGGTTTGCGATGGTCAAAACGCAGTGGGTATGGTCGATATGACGCAAATACTCAGCGCGTTCTCCACTCACTCGCACGTACTTACTTTGCGAATTGCGCGAGCCACCAGCATTGAAGAGTTGGCCATGGCTTCCAACAAGCAGCGTCAATTGGTCGAAAGCCTACTCAGTAATGGCATTCGCACACGCTTTATCATGGAGCTAATTTCAGCCGTAAATGAACAGATTATAGAGAAAGCATTTGAGTTAGTTATCCCGCCAGCGCTGCACAATCATTGCTGTCTGATCGTGTTGGGTTCTGAGGGGCGTGGAGAACAAATTCTCAAAACCGATCAAGACAACGCTCTGATTATTCAAGATGGTTTGGAGTGGCATCAATGCCAAAGCGCCATGAACGACCTCACCCACACACTGCAGCAATTGGGTTATCCGTTATGCCCGGGCAACGTGATGGTCAACAACCCGAAATGGGTGCATTCAGAGCAAGAGTGGAAACAAACCCTCACCAGTTGGGTAAGAAAAGCAACGCCAGAGACAGTGATGGATATCGCCATCATGGCGGACGCACACGCTGTGGCGGGTAACAGGGAACTACTCAAACCGGTCAAGCAGCACTTGAGTGATTTGATGCTCGGACAAGAATTGATTCTGACCGAGTTCTGCCGCCCTGCTCTGAACTTCTCGGTTCCCCTGACCCTGTTTGGTAATGTGAAACAATCCAAGTCAGGACTCGACATCAAACAAGGCGGTATTTTCCCAATTGTTCACGGTGTGAGAGCGCTGAGCCTTGAACATGGTGTGACAGTCAATAACACCTTTGAACGCATTGAGCACCTCGTGAACAAAAAGGTACTAGAGCAAAGCACCGCGGATAACCTCAATGAAGCGCTCAAGCAGTTCTTTAAGTGGCGCTTATCACAGCGCCTATCGCAACAGCACAGCAGCAATAAAATCGACGTCAAACTGATGGAGCGAGCAGACAGAGATCTGCTTCGTCATAGCCTGCACGTGGTGAAGAAATTCAAGCAATGGCTCGGCTACCACTACCAGATACGGGATTAGGCAATTGAACGATGAATAGGTTGGTTCGCTATTACTGGCATCACAAGCTCAAAGGCTCTCTCTATCAGCCTCTGTTTACTGCGCCTATTGATCATGAATATGTTTCACTCGATTGTGAAACCACCAGCCTAGACCCCAATCAGGCAGAATTAGTCACTATTGCCGCGACCAAGATCATCGGTAACCGAATCATTACCAGCAAACCTTTTGAAGTCCGATTGCGCGCCCCTCAATCGCTCGATTGCAATTCAATAAAAATCCACCGCATTCGTCATCAAGACCTAAAGCACGGTATCGAAGAAAAACAGGCTTTAGTTGAGCTACTGAACTTCATTGGAAATCGTCCTTTAGTCGGCTATCACATCCGTTATGATAAAAAAATTCTCGATCGCGCCTGTTTAAAACAGCTTGGATTTCCACTGCCTAACCGATTAGTCGAAGTGAGCCAACTCTATCAAGATAAGCTCGAAAGACAGCTGCCCAATGCCTATTTTGATCTCAGTATGGACGCCATCTGTCGCCAGCTCGATTTACCTATCCCGGTCAATAAACATGATGCATTACAAGACGCTATCTCCGCTGCGCTGATCTTTGTGCGCCTAAAACATGGTGACCTGCCCCGTTTCAACTCTTCTTATTCTTAATTCAACCACTGGCGCTTCACATAGAGAGCAACATCTCAAAAATGAACTTAACTCGCTATTTTGTAAGTGAAAAGCAGCGTCTCATCCTAAAGTCTAATTGTGGAAATCGCCGTCCTAGCCGAGAGTGATAACACAAAGACGGTTCTGTAATAGACCTAGAAACTGAACACAAAGGAAGTTGCCAGTTCATTAGGAATGTAGGCACAAGGAGAGATGCAATGAGTGAAGCCCACGTTTATCCGGTAAAAGAAAATATTAAATCAACCACACACGCGGATAATGACACTTACCTAGCCATGTACCAGCAATCTGTTTCTGACCCTGAAGGCTTTTGGGGTGAACACGGAAAAATCGTTGATTGGATTAAACCTTTCACACAGGTAAAAAATACTTCTTTCGACCCAGGCCACATTGATATTCGCTGGTTTGAAGATGGCACGCTTAACGTTTCGGCTAACTGTATCGACCGCCACCTTGCTGAGCGCGGTGATGAAGTCGCTATCATCTGGGAAGGCGATGACCCGGCTGATGATAAAACTCTAACTTTTAATGAACTACATAAAGAAGTGTGCCTGTTTTCAAACGCTCTGAAAGAGCAAGGCGTACGCAAAGGTGATGTAGTTTGTTTATACATGCCGATGGTGCCAGAAGCAGCAGTAGCAATGCTGGCATGTACCCGTATCGGTGCGGTGCACACGGTAGTATTTGGTGGTTTCTCACCAGAAGCACTGTCTGGTCGTATTATCGATTCAAATTCTAAAGTCGTTATCACTGCCGATGAAGGCGTGCGTGGCGGCCGTGCGGTTCCACTGAAGAAAAACGTCGATGAAGCTCTGACTAACCCTGAAGTTAAGAACATCGAGAAAGTTGTGGTATTCAAACGTACTGGTGGCGATGTTGCTTGGCATGAACACCGTGATGTGTGGTGGCACGATGCTATTGCTAATGTATCTGCAGATTGCCCACCAGAAGAGATGAATGCAGAAGATCCACTATTCATCCTTTATACGTCAGGCTCAACAGGTAAACCTAAAGGGGTTATGCACACCACAGGTGGCTACCTTGTTTATGCAGCAATGACATTCAAATACGTATTCGACTATCAAGAAGGCGAGACTTTCTGGTGTACAGCGGATGTGGGTTGGATTACGGGTCACACATACCTTGTATACGGGCCACTAGCTAATGGCGCAAAAACCATTCTGTTTGAAGGTGTGCCAAACTACCCGAACACCAGCCGCATGAGTGAAGTAGTCGATAAGCACCAAGTTAATATTCTTTATACTGCGCCAACGGCTATTCGTGCACTAATGGCGAAAGGCAATGAAGCCGTTGAAGGTACTTCTCGTGACAGCCTAAGAATCATGGGCTCTGTGGGTGAACCTATCAACCCAGAGGCGTGGGAGTGGTACTACAAAACGATTGGTAACGAGCAGTCTCCTATTGTAGATACATGGTGGCAAACAGAAACGGGCGGTATCTTGATTGCACCGCTACCAGGCGCAACCGACCTCAAACCAGGTTCTGCAACGCGTCCATTCTTCGGTGTACAGCCAGCGCTAGTTGATAACATGGGTAACATCATTGAGGGCGCAACTGACGGCAACCTAGTCATTCTAGATTCTTGGCCGGGCCAAATGCGTACCGTTCATGGCGATCATGACCGCTTTGAACAGACTTACTTCTCTACATTTAAAGGCATGTACTTCACCAGTGATGGCGCTCGTCGTGATGAAGACGGCTACTACTGGATTACTGGCCGTGTTGATGACGTACTTAACGTGTCTGGTCACCGTATGGGTACTGCAGAAATTGAATCGGCTCTAGTCGCGTTTGATAAGATCGCAGAGGCAGCGATTGTGGGTATCCCTCATGATATTAAAGGCCAAGCGATTTACGCTTACATCACGCTGAATGATGGCGAGTTCCCAACTGCTGAACTTCATAAAGAAGTGAAAGACTGGGTACGTAAAGAGATTGGCCCAATCGCAACGCCAGATGTGCTGCACTGGACCGACTCATTACCGAAAACTCGTTCAGGTAAAATCATGCGTCGTATCCTGCGTAAGATTGCTACCGGTGATACAGGTAACCTAGGTGATACCTCTACTTTGGCAGACCCAAGTGTGGTTGATAAGCTGATTGCCGAGAAAGCAGAACTGGCATAAGCAACCGGTCACACCCTGAATTACTGTTTAAAACAGACCTTACCTAAACCGTCACCTATGTGGCGGTTTTTTTATGGCTGATCTTGATCTCAAATATCCAGCCCCAAATTAAGGCTAAGGCGCTTTTTTGTTAAGTTGGTAACAATTCCACGCTGTATCAATAGGAGATTAGACCAGTAAATTGCTGCGATTTGCGCTGAATTAGCTATAATCTGGTTCTAATTTTTAAATTTGGGTTTTTCTCACTGGAAATTAACCGCAAATTTTCAATAAAATGGCAACATTCACGTTCGTAAACACGATAAAGGAAGATAGCCCCACGATGTCTACAAAGTTTCGCATTCTAGTTTTAAATGGCCCAAACCTTAACCTGTTAGGCCTTAGAGAGCCTGCACACTACGGTTCTCAAACACTTGACCAGATTATTAGCTCACTGACCGAGCAAGCGAAAGCACACGATGTTGAGCTATCTCACTTACAGTCAAATCGTGAGTATGAACTGATTGAAGCTATCCATAGTGCATACCAAAATGTTGATTTTATTATTATCAATCCAGCAGCCTTTACACATACCAGTGTGGCACTGCGTGATGCACTACTTGGCGTTGCAATCCCCTTTATTGAGGTTCACCTATCGAATGTTCACGCACGTGAACCATTCCGTCACCACTCTTACCTATCTGATAAAGCAGAAGGTGTGATTTGTGGCTTAGGTGCCCAAGGTTATCAATTTGCTTTGACCGCTGCGCTCAGCAAGCTCAACTCAAAGTAAACATAAACAACGAACTATTACTAACCTACTCAGTCAAAGAGTAAGTTCAATTAACAGATAAAGAGAAAGAAACAATGGATATTCGCAAAATCAAAAAGCTAATCGAATTGGTTGAAGAGTCTGGTATTTCTGAGCTAGAAATCTCTGAAGGTGAAGAGTCAGTACGAATCAGTCGTAACAGCACTGCACCTGTAGCACCTGTTCAATATGCAGCAGCTCCAGCACCTGTAGCAGCGGCAGCAGCTCCTGCGGCGGCACCTGTAGCAGCAGAAGCAACGGCTCCTGCAGTTCCAGCTGGTCACCAAGTTCTTTCTCCAATGGTTGGTACTTTCTACGGCGCTCCAAGCCCAGACGCAAAACCATTCGTTAAAGTTGGTCAATCTGTAACTGCTGGCGAAACTCTATGTATCGTTGAAGCAATGAAAATGATGAACCAAATCGAAGCTGATAAATCTGGTGTTGTAACAGCTATCCTAGTTGAAGACGGTCAACCAGTAGAATTCGACCAAGCTCTAGTAATTATCGAATAATAGAGAGCACTCATATGTTAGATAAATTAGTAATCGCGAACCGTGGTGAAATTGCACTACGTATTCTGCGTGCATGTAAAGAGCTTGGCATTAAAACGGTAGCGGTTCACTCAACTGCTGACCGTGATCTTAAGCACGTACTGCTTGCAGACGAAACCATTTGTATCGGTCCAGCTCGTGGTATCGATAGCTACCTAAACATCCCTCGTATCATCAGCGCAGCTGAAGTGACAGGTGCAGTAGCTGTCCACCCTGGCTATGGCTTCCTATCTGAAAATGCAGACTTTGCAGAACAGGTAGAGCGCAGCGGCTTTATCTTTGTTGGCCCTAAAGCTGAAACCATTCGCATGATGGGTGACAAAGTGTCAGCTATCACGTCAATGAAGAAAGCTGGCGTACCTTGTGTACCAGGTTCTGACGGTCCTCTTGACGATGACGAAGCGAAAAACAAAGCGCACGCTAAGCGCATTGGCTTCCCAGTTATCATCAAGGCATCTGGCGGCGGCGGCGGTCGTGGTATGCGTGTTGTTCGTTCTGAAGCAGAACTAACAGAAGCTATCGCGATGACTCGCGCTGAAGCAAAAGCATGTTTCAACAACGACATGGTTTACATGGAGAAATTCCTAGAAAACCCACGTCACATTGAAGTACAAGTGCTTGCAGATGGTCAAGGCAATGCTATCCACCTAGGTGAGCGTGACTGTTCAATGCAGCGTCGTCACCAGAAAGTTGTGGAAGAAGCACCAGCTCCAGGTATCACTGAAGAGATGCGTAAGTACATCGGTGAACGCTGTACTCGTGCATGTATTGAGATCGGTTACCGCGGCGCAGGTACATTTGAATTCCTATACGAAAACGGTGAGTTCTACTTCATCGAAATGAACACTCGTATCCAGGTTGAACACACGATTACTGAAATGGTAACGGGTATCGACCTAGTGAAAGAACAGCTACGTATTGCAGCTGGTCAGCCTCTATCATTCACTCAGGATGATATTAAGCTGCGCGGCCACTCAATCGAATGTCGTATCAATGCTGAAGATCCAGTTCGCTTCCTACCTTCACCAGGTAAGATTGAACGTTTCCACGCACCGGGCGGCATGGGCGTACGTTGGGAATCTCACATCTACACGGGTTACACAGTGCCACCACACTACGATTCAATGATTGGTAAGCTGATCACTTACGGTGAGAACCGTGATGTTGCTATCGCTCGTATGAAGAACGCATTGGGTGAAATGATTGTTGAAGGTATTAACGTTAATACCGAGCTTCAATTGTCTATTATGAACGACGAAAACTTCCAACACGGTGGTGCAAACATCCACTACCTTGAGAAGAAACTTGGTTTGTCATAACCCGTTCGTTTAAGAACAGTCAAAATGCTCACTTCGGTGAGCATTTTTGTTTTTGAGCCGCCGAAAAAATCAATCTTTAATCCCCATTATATTCCGTGGGGTTTTGGTGAATTTGCTCATATTTTCTGCTAGACTCGCCATCCAATTTTTCTCATATAGAAGATGCAGCCATGCCTTGGATTCAAATCAAGCTTAATGCTACCAATGAAAATGCCGAACAAATCGGCGACATGTTAATGGAAGAGACTGGTGCTCTTTCTGTAACTTTCCTGGATGCACAAGATACCCCTGTATTTGAGCCTCTGCCGGGCGAAACTCGCCTTTGGGGTGATACTGACATTCTCGCGCTTTACGACGCTGAGACTGATACTAGTGTCGTTCTAGCGCAGATTAAAGCAAGCAACATGTTCCCTGCAGACTTTGCTCATAAAGTAGAGCAAATTGAAGACAAGGATTGGGAACGTGAATGGATGGACAACTTCCACCCCATGAAGTTTGGTGAGCGTTTATGGATCTGCCCTAGCTGGCGCGATATCCCTGAACCTGACGCTGTCAACGTAATGCTAGACCCAGGTCTTGCATTTGGTACAGGTACCCACCCGACAACGGCATTGTGTCTTGAGTGGCTTGAAGGCTTAGACCTAACCGGCAAAACCGTGATCGACTTCGGTTGTGGCTCAGGCATCCTAGCGATCGCTGCGATCAAACTAGGCGCGGCAAAAGTTATCGGGATCGATATTGATCCTCAAGCTCTGCTTGCATCAAAAGACAACGCACAACGCAATGGCGTTGCTGAGCAACTAGAGGTGTTCTTGCCACAAGATCAACCGGAAGGTTTGCTAGCTGACGTGGTTGTTGCCAACATTCTTGCCGGTCCATTACGCGACCTTTCTGGCATCATCAAAGGCCTAGTTAAGCCAAATGGTGTGCTTGCGATGTCGGGTGTTTTAGATACACAAGCAGAAGATGTTGCGACTTATTATCGTGATGAGCTTCACATTGATCCGATCATTGAGCAACAAGAATGGTGTCGAATCTCAGGTCGCAAGCAAGGCTAGACAAGACTTTGGGCGCTAATTGACTGAAATTTAAACAAATTACAAAAACAATTTGTAAATGCTCAAATATTAGTCTTTTCACGCAGCGAAAAAATGCGTAAAATGCGCGCCCTTGCTGGTACAGAACTGTGATGACATTTTTGAAAATCGGAAATTATCAACTTAAGAACAATCTAATCGTCGCTCCTATGGCTGGCGTAACGGATAGACCATTCCGTGAGTTGTGTCTTCGCTACGGTGCGGGGATGGCAGTCAGTGAAATGATGTCCTCCAATCCGAAGGTTTGGAAAACGTCAAAGTCTCAGCAGCGTATGGTACATGAAGGCGAATCGGGCATTCGTTCAGTACAAATCGCTGGTGCAGATCCACAGCTTATGGCCGAGGCTGCTCAATTTAATGTCGATAACGGTGCGCAAATCATCGATATCAACATGGGTTGTCCAGCCAAAAAAGTGAATAAGAAGCTTGCGGGCTCAGCCCTACTGCAGCATCCAGAACTCATTGAAGACATTCTGAAAGCGGTGGTAAATGCTGTCGACGTTCCAGTAACGTTGAAAACGCGCACAGGCTGGGATACAGACAATAGAAACTGTGTCCAAATCGCGAAAATAGCCGAAGACTGCGGCATACAGGCACTTGCCCTTCACGGGAGAACTCGCGCTTGTATGTACAAAGGTGAGGCAGAATACAAACACATTAAAGCAGCGAAACAAGCAGTATCTATTCCGGTTATCGCTAACGGTGATATCGATAGTCCGGAAAAAGCGAAGTTTGTGCTGGAGTACACCGGCGCTGATGCTTTAATGATAGGTCGACCTGCCCAAGGACGTCCTTGGATTTTTAACGAAATCCTACACTATTTGGAAAACGGCACCACGATGGACCCACTCCCGATTTCGGAAGTGAAAGACATCATGCTTGGTCATGTGCACGCTCTACATGAATTTTATGGAGAGTTTTTAGGCCCTCGCATCGCTCGTAAGCATGTGGGTTGGTATCTAAAAGAGCATGAACAAGCGAGTGAGTTTCGCCGTACCTTCAACGCATTCGAAGCAGGTGATCTGCAGCTTGAAGCGCTAGAAGGTTTTTTTGATAACGTTGCACCATAATTACGAGAAGAGCTAGACCGAATATGTTCGAACAAAATCTGACTTCAGAAGCATTGACAGTAACTACAGTTACATCACAAGACCAAATCACGCAGAAGCCACTACGTGACTCAGTTAAAGCATCATTGAAAAATTACCTTGCTCAATTAAACGGTCAAGAAGTCAGCGAGTTATACGAATTAGTATTAGCTGAAGTTGAACAGCCACTACTAGACACTATCATGCAGTACACTCGCGGTAACCAAACTCGCGCAGCAACCATGATGGGTATTAACCGCGGTACTCTTCGCAAGAAACTTAAAAAATACGGTATGAACTAATCATTCTTTCGTAATTTATTGAATTGAAAGCCAAACTCATTTTTGAGTTTGGCTTTTTTTTGGCTTGTATAGCCCTGCTCGGTGGCTGACTACTCCCCAGTGCGACAACAGCGCCCTTTGTCGACGTTTGCAGAATCCAAAGCTGCCAGAATCGAACAATGGCTTGCATCGTCATCTACATGGCCACAACACGCATCATTAATCTTTTTAAGTGCGGTGCGAATCTTAGTTAATTCGGTAATCTTCTCATCAATCATCTCTAGCTTTGCTGAGGTAATCGACTTCACTTCAGCGCAACTGTGCTGTGTGGCCTCGAGGCGAATCTCAAGCAATTCTTTAATCTCGTCCAAACTCAGCCCCAACGCTTTAGATTTAAGAATAAACGTCACCTGTTTCTGGTTATTTTCATCATACAGACGATAACCCGACTCACTGCGACTGGCTGGCGCGATCAGGTTATTCTTCTCATAAAATCGCAAGGTATCGGCTGTCACACCGCATCGTTTCGCTAATTCACCGATCTGAAACATGTTTTTTCCTACTGTTTCGTCCATTCCACAATTAACCTTATCGTTACTTTTCAGGCTGAAATGGCACTTTTCATAATTAATTTTGAGATACCAAACGATTGCGCGAGCTTTTTTGTAATAAATTAGTTAGAATCTGCGCCATCAAATTTGGAGTTGGTTATCTTATAGCTTAATCATAAGACTAACCCAAAAGGTCTTTACCAAAACTGGCCAATATTTTATCTCTTACTGGTATCTAAGATAATCCACGCTAAGAAGATAGAAACAAGTTCTTTTTTGGCAAATATCTTTATTTTAACCCCATGAATTTGAGGAAGATGGAAGCATGAATAACGCTCGTCCAATTCGCCGCGCTCTAATCAGCGTATCAGACAAAACTGGTATCGTTGAATTTGCACAAGCTCTTGCTAACCGTGGTGTAGATATCCTATCTACTGGTGGCACTGCTCGCCTGCTTGCTGAAAAAGGCATCTCTGTTACAGAAGTATCTGACTACACTGGTTTCCCAGAAATGATGGATGGCCGTGTTAAGACTCTGCACCCAAAAGTTCATGGTGGTGTTCTAGGCCGTCGTGGTCAAGATGATGACGTGATGGAAACTCACGGTATCAACCCTATCGATATGGTTGTTGTAAACCTATACCCATTCGCAGAAACCGTTGCTAAAGAAGGTTGTACTCTTGCTGACGCTGTTGAGAACATCGACATCGGCGGTCCAACAATGGTTCGCTCTGCAGCGAAAAACCACAAAGACGTCACTATTGTTGTTAACGCACACGACTACGAGCGCGTTGTCGCTGAAATGGACGCGAACGAGAAATCTCTAACACTAGAGACTCGCTTCGACCTCGCTATCGCAGCATTCGAGCACACCGCTTCTTACGACGGCATGATCGCAAACTACTTCGGCACTATGGTTCCATCTTACGGTGAGAACAAGGAAGGTGACGAAGAAAGCAAATTCCCTCGCACGTTCAACCAACAGTTCGAGAAGAAACAAGACATGCGCTACGGTGAAAACAGCCACCAAGCAGCAGCATTCTATGTTGAAGCAAACCCTGAAGAAGCATCAGTTTCTACTGCTCGCCAAATTCAAGGTAAAGCGCTTTCTTACAACAACATCGCGGACACTGACGCAGCACTTGAGTGTGTGAAAGAGTTCGACCAGCCAGCATGTGTGATTGTTAAGCACGCCAACCCATGTGGTGTAGCACTAGGTGAAGACATCCTAGAAGCTTACGACCGTGCATTCAAAACAGACCCAACGTCTGCATTTGGCGGCATCATCGCTTTCAACCGTGAACTAGACGCAGCAACAGCAACGGCTATTACTGAACGTCAATTCGTTGAAGTAATTATTGCACCTTCTGTTTCTGCTGAAGCAGTAGAAATCGTAGCGGCTAAGAAAAACCTTCGCCTACTTGAGTGTGGCGAATGGACAACTAAGACAACTGGCTTTGACGTGAAACGCGTTAACGGTGGTTTGCTAGTTCAAGACCGCGACCAAGGCATGGTATCTGAAGACGACCTTAAAGTAGTGTCTAAGCGCCAACCTACAGCTGAAGAGCTAAAAGACGCGCTATTCTGCTGGAAAGTAGCGAAGTACGTGAAATCTAACGCTATCGTTTACTCGAAAGGCGATATGACGATTGGTGTAGGCGCAGGCCAAATGAGCCGCGTTTACTCTGCGAAAATCGCAGGCATCAAAGCGGCAGACGAAGGTCTACAGGTTGAAGGTTGTGTGATGGCATCAGATGCATTCTTCCCATTCCGTGACGGTATCGACGCGGCAGCAGAAGCTGGCATCAAGTGTGTTATCCAACCGGGCGGCTCTATGCGTGATGACGAAGTCATCGCAGCAGCAGACGAACACGGCATGGCGATGATCTTTACAGGCATGCGTCACTTTAATCATTAAAAATCACTTGGTTTCTAGTTCTAAGTTCTAGAAACAGTTCAAAGCCTCGAATGACCTTCGAGGCTTAAGCAATTTAAGTTAAGGATTTTACAATGCGAGTTCTTATTATTGGTGCTGGCGGTCGTGAGCACGCACTTGGTTGGAAAGCGGCACAAAACCCAAATGTTGAAACGGTATTCATCGCTCCAGGTAACGCTGGTACTGCACTTGAGCCGAAACTTGAGAACGTAAACATCGGCGTTGAAGACATCGCTGGTTTAGTCGCGTTTGCTCAAGAGAAAAAAATCGAACTGACCATCGTTGGCCCGGAAGCACCATTAGTAATTGGCGTGGTTGATGCATTCCGCGAAGTGGGTCTGCCAATCTTTGGTCCAACTCAAGCAGCAGCACAGCTTGAAGGTTCGAAAGCATTCACTAAAGACTTCCTAGCTCGTCATGACATCCCAACGGGTTACTACGCAAACTTCACTGAGATTGAGCCAGCTATCGCTTACGTCCGTGAGCAAGGCGCTCCAATCGTAGTAAAAGCAGACGGTCTTGCGGCAGGTAAAGGCGTTATCGTTGCGATGACGCTTGAAGAGGCTGAAGACGCAATCAAAGACATGCTAGCAGGCAACGTATTTGGCGAAGCTGGCAACCGCGTGGTTATCGAAGAGTTCCTTGAAGGCGAAGAAGCAAGTTTCATCGTAATGGTTGACGGTTCTAGCGTGCTTCCTATGGCCACCAGCCAAGATCACAAACGTGTTGGCGACGAAGACACTGGTCCTAATACTGGCGGCATGGGTGCTTACTCTCCTGCTCCAGTTGTGACGCCTGAAATCCACAACCGTATCCTTGAGGAAGTTATCTACCCAACGGTACGTGGTATGGATGCCGAAGGCGCACCTTACACCGGTTTCCTTTACGCTGGCCTAATGATCGATGCTGACGGCACACCTAAAGTTATCGAATACAACTGCCGCTTCGGCGATCCAGAAACGCAACCTATCATGATGCGTATGGAGTCAGACCTTGTTGAGCTTTGCCTAATGGCGATCGACGAGAAACTAGACGAAGCAGAGTCAAAGTGGGATCCACGCGCTTCTATCGGTGTTGTTCTTGCGGCTGGCGGTTACCCTGCTGACTACGCAAAAGGTGACGTTATTTCACTACCAACAAGTGAAGTTGAAGGCCAAAAAGTTTTCCACGCGGGTACGACAAATAACGAAGCTGGCGATGTGGTGACAAACGGTGGTCGTGTACTTTGTGCAACGGCACTGGGTAACACGGTTTCTGAAGCTCAAGAGCGCGCTTACGCGTTGACTAAGCAAGTTAGCTGGAATGGTATGTTCCACCGCAATGACATTGGTTACCGTGCGATTGCGCGCGAGCAAGAGCAGTAATCAATCTTGTTACTCGCTTACTTTCCAATAACAGTAAGCGAATAACAGCAAAAGGCACCTCAATAGGCGCCTTTTTTATTACTCAATCTTTACTAAGAATCTGTACCTGTACAGACAAATCAGCATTTGGCCTACAGTAGGCTAAACACTCTCAACCCTTAAATTGATCGCTATTCTTTCAACAATGATGGCCTAACGACACAATCATGGCTGTCTTCAGCTAGCATCAGCAACTCTTCCACACTCATCTTACCCAGTGAATCACTGCCAAGAAACGCTGCATAACTTTCCACAGCTGCTAGTCGGTTGATCACGAAGCTTGGTAAGGTCTGGTTAAATTCAAAGCGATCAAACTCACCACCAGCGCACGTTTCAAAAGAGCTGCCATTCCAATACCCTTGAACCAGTCTGAGCCCTTCGTCATCCTGCTTCATCGTAGTTTCTAGAACCGATTTAGCTTCTTTCTGATAGTTTTCAAGTTGCTTAGCTTGGATAGGTAAAATTTTGCTGTCGATACGATACTGTTGATACACAGCTTCGCCTGACTTATTGAAACGCACATGGACACGATAAGGAACAAGCTCATTCGAAGAATTACGCTGCTCGCCTTCACGAATAAATTCACGAAGCACGCCTTCTGACCAAGCATAGTCAGTTTGATACCAGCCGTAATCGCCGACAGTGACGTAGTCAGCTGAAGTATGAGGTTGTGTTAGCTTGTTTGTAACCCAGTAGAAACTTGTCGCGTCGCCCATGACTTGGCCGCCGGTGTGAGTTTCAAATTGCTCTAGGTTTTTGCGAGGGCTTGTTGAAGAACAGCCAATAAGAAATGTAGATAATAGTGAAACGAGAAGAAATGCTTTTTTCATAAAAACCTGTACCGAGGTGGAATACGACTACCTCGGTACAGTTTAGATTATTTCACTGAATCTTTCAGTACATACAGTAAAATTCGTTTCATTCACCGAGTGAGTGAGTAAATCCATTGCTATACGGGCAATAACTATCATACTAAAGCATGTAGCAACTAAAAATCGTTTCAATATTACCTTTTATAGGCCATTTAAGACCTTAAGGAAAAGTATATGAAACAATTTAGCAAAACAACTACAATATAAAACTAAACCCAAACCACTTCACAAATGAAACAAAATGCTCCGAATCCATCTGCGGTGCTCATTCATTTTTCTTCACTAGTAAACGTTCATTTATGAGTGTAACTGGTTTGATTGCGCAGGATATTTAAGGACAGGATGGTAAAGTAAAATAATAAAGCCATTCCTGACGCTCGCAAAGCTCACTACTCGCTAGGCATCTATGACTTTCCTTGAACATCGGTATCACACTTGTAGAAGAGCCTCCCGTAACTCGTTTTTGGACAAAAATGAGTTTCGTTTTCACGGAAGTACCTTTTTTTTCGATTAGTGCAGGTAGCCAAAAGGTCAGTTTTGATGGCCTTATCTGGCATCCAAGTTGTGGTTTGAATGCCAGATTACGGTTTTGTCGGGTAGCGTAAGATAAACGTTGGTTATTGGATTGCCCTATAAATGTATACCCACTTTAAGCAAACCCACCAAACATATACGGCCCCATAGCTATTACCAGAATAATCATCAATCAAACCATGAGCGACTTTGTTTCTGAAGTTAAACCCTAGTGGGTCAGTAAATAGAGCTTCAGCCTTAAAGACTGTTTCTCGATTGAGTATCCCGTGGTTAGACGCTATATCCAAAAGCAACGTCATACTCTTTTCTGATTCAGATGTTTCATTTATTGTGACTGTTGGGATTTCCGCTCTTTTTAGTACATTTCTCAGAATCGCTTCAACCATAGGGCAGAACATCATCAATGCACTATGAAAATCCATGTTGTAACCGTGATAAAGCGCTTTTGACATAATATTCTTTTGCTCTTCTGGAACCAGTACACAATCTCGAACAACACTCTCAAAATATTCCAGATCGAGTTTTAGGTTTTCGCGAAGCTTTCTGAGCGCAGGAATAATGAAACCTGCCGCGGTACAATGGGCACTTCTTTCAAATGTTTTGAAGCATTCAACACGCTTGGCTTCTGTCTGAACCTGTAGCAAATCGTCCCAACTGTCTACCGTCAACATCACTATAAACATGGGAACCGATGAAGAGGCGACTAAACAATCCTTGTGATTCACGAGCCTTGTTGATCTTTAGAAGGTGACTGTATTCCATTTCTGGGAACTGGATTAATTCATCTAATGACTGCCCTTTGACGGTTTCGCTTACAATTTCCAAGTAAGGAGTAAGATCCATCTCAATTGCGACTGCACTCATTCGAGCCTGATTTTGAATAGCTTCACGTAGGTGAACCAATCGAGCTTCAATCAATTGAATTCTGGTCTGCACATCATTTTTCTTTTTGTATTGGTTATTCAAACCACGAAGAAGAACAATCGCTTCTCTGTATCTTTGAGCCGACACCTGAAACTGTCCGCTATTTTCATCCTCTGCGGCACGAAATTGCAAGCTATCACATAATAAATCAATGATAGCTTCCCTAGATAATTCGATTTTCGGATGTTTTTCTTTCACCTCTAAGGCAAGCTTTAAATAGGACTCTGCTAGGTAGTGTCCCTTTTTTTCGATAGCCTTGTTAGCTAGGCACTTTGATAGTTCTTGAGCATAGGGCTCGATTTCACCGAGTTGTAAAAGCAGTTTTGTAATAGCATAGGTGCAGTCTTCAACTAGCGCTGTCTCTGCCAATGTTCTAACTAGATTATCCTTGTTTCTTTTTCGTTTAGCAGCCTTAGATAGGTAAACTGCTCTTTGCCAGTAGGCTAAATCACCTAACATATATTCAATTGGAAAGTGTTGATAGGCATTGATAGCGCACTCAATATTATGCTCTATTCTGTTGCCAAAAGTGGACCACAATACATCGTAGTATCGCGCTACTAACCAATCTGAATCTAGTTGAGTGATCCAGTCTTTTATGAGCTGAAGGTCGTTTATGTCAATTTCGTTGACAGACCAAATGTCAGAAAACTCTAGCTTCATTTTCCCAGGAACAATCTTATAGCTAAGTATGTGAATCAGTGCTTCTGCTATAGACTTCTGTTGATATGAAAGCTTTAAAGCTGGCTTTGAGATTAGCTCTTTAATCGCATAAGCGTAATCATACTCTTTATTATGGCTGTGCTTGGAATTCTCAAAAATTGTATTTAATTCAGATAAAAAATCACTTTGATGCATTGTTCAACCCATCTTACCTTTGGTGAGATGATACTAGCGGTGTTTATTCCCCTTTTTAAAACTTTAAGTCAAAAGAAAGCCCTAGCTCACTACATCAGCTAGGGCTTTTTGTTGTTGACATGGGCAAGCTATTGCTACTAACTCAACCACCAAGCTTTAAAGCTATGCCAGTTACCCATCGGCTCTATGTACTTATCTTCTAAGTCGTAAACTTTAACCAATTCGTTGTGACACTTATCAATTAACGAATCAAATATAGGTGGTTCTTCAATCTCAATATTGATCCGTTTTTGTTCAAACGCCTTAGTATCTTCATCCACAACTTGAGTGATGTCTGACAGCTCCAGCTCAAGGGCTAAATACTTCTGGCGCAAAGAGGCGTGCAAAAGCGCTTTACCCTTGGTATCGATAACCAAATCTAAAATCTGTGCCAAAGCCACAATACAAGCCAGAACTTTTGCAAGGTTTTGTTCTTGGGCCCAAAGGGTTGCAAATGCAGCGGAGCTAGTAACTAACGAAAGAACAGTAATTCCTTTGCCTATACGGCTATAGTAATTTTGTAGGTGCATGTGATAGCGCACTCCTAAGCGAGTGTTCCACAACAAGTCCCAATGTCTTTTGTTTGCTTTCTTTTCTAGTTCGCTCATCTAAAATCCTATTTTTTGTTTTGTTCCCCAGAGTCAGGGTTGGGCGGAGTGGCGCTACGTTGCATGATCGTTTCTACGTCTTTTCTTCCGCCTTGGGGCATCTGTCGGTTAAGGGCTGTATCAAATGCCTCACCTATAATTACCCGTTTACCGTTACCGCCGCCACTGCGTTGCGGTTTTACACCGTTTTGATCAGACTTCTTTGTCATGTTTTTAATCCTTACCAACATTAAAAATAGTTTAGATTAATAAGGATTACACAACCAGAGGCATAGTGACACCTCCATCTACTCAAAAAAACTCTTCTGCTTCACAGATTCTCTTATCAAATCTACACATCAAAATTAAACAGGCGTTAAACGGGGTAGATTCAATTTTATTCGCTCAAACAACATGAGCTAGCACTTGGATAAATCACCTTGCTTAGAATCGCTTACAGAACGTTTTCGCCGTTTTGGCAATAGTTTCTGCAAACCATGTCAAAGCATATACTCAATAGAGCGAATGTGACACGGTGATATTCTCCCGGCCGTAACACGCAGCAAGCCTAGCTTGTGTGAGTCGGAGTGCTATGTGGGGTTGCTGGCTTAGCCAGATAGGGAGGCCCCACCGTTAGCTCTACTTGCCACGCTTTCTTCTTAATCTTTTCAACCCTCTGTCTCGCTTAGCCTCGTCACTCGATAGGCGTCTAAAGCCGCTTAGAAATACTCCTTTCCTGACTTGGTATCGACACATAGCCCGCTTGCTCGTGAATGTAGATGAGTGTGGTCGCGGTATCTTGGACCACTTCGCCCAAGTCTTCCATCAAGGTTCACCAATCCAGTATTGCTGTCGGTGTAACTGCCCATGTATTGGCGTGACATCAACTGACCAAGTTGCTTGTTGGCATTGACGCCTGCGTTAATCTTCCACTGCGTTTTGTCATTGTGTTTGCGATACACCTGATCAAATGGGCTGTAATCTATGACCAATTTATGCACGCATTCCAGATACCATTTTCTAAGGAAAAATGAAGCTCAGCATTTTAAGAGGAATAATTCCGCTAAAACGTTTCGGGGCAATTCCGTTTTAGAAAGATCGCTAATTTAGCGAAGCATGAATTATTAAAAGGATGACAAAAGTTGCTAACGAGAGTGTCTGATAACACTGAAGCAGTCACTCCGAAATGGTCAAAAAATCCGAGATACTGAACTAGATGGAAAATTTGGGCATTTTTAGGTTTGACTTTTCATAGTATTGCTACACAAACTCGAAGTTGAGTATAGTTGAATTAGGGTTCCCCCCCCCAAAAAAATCACTGAAGAAGGTCTTTTACTATGAAATGCAATGAATCTAAAGGGCAGAACATTGGAAGCCTGTTGGAAAATATTAGAGAGGTTGTTTCTAGCGTGGATACTGAGTTAATTATGGATAGGCTGTGTCATCTAGGTGAAGATTATGTAAGTTGGTATACCTCCTACTTGGTGGCTAGCTACGGACATATAACACCTCAAGACATTATCAACAAATATGGTGCTTCTGCATTACTGCAGTACATTGATATGAAGCTTGAGGGAGGTTACGAATAGTCAGATTTCATTATTCTTGTAGTATTTACAACTTAGACTCTCTCTGACCATACACATGACTTCAGCCAATCCCTTTTTATAAGTCAGAGGATTACTTTCTTAAATTCAATATCAATACCAAACCGGAGTGCAATTTTTTCTACATCTGATGGGTAAAAAGCATACTCTTTATCGATAATCCTGACTGTTGTTACTTCTAGCGCCCCTTCATCTTTTAAAAATTCGGGATAGAGTGCAGGGTAACTCTCTTGAATGCTGCTCAAAAGCTCGGATGTTAATATGTACGGTGCGTTAACAGAACCAAAATAAACATTTAGTGTAATCATCTATCGCCTTAGCTACCCTTAAAAATATAATCACCAAAAATTGTCAAAGTACTCTTTGATTCCATTTATCTCGATTACGTATCAGACGAGCGAGTTGATTTCATCAAGTAAAACCAGTTATATACATGTACCATCATAAGCATAACCAGCATTTTTGATAGGTATTTCTTGGTATTAAGTTAGTTTCAAACTTAATACTGGCGTCTATTACGCTGTTTAATAGAACCCTACACTCTTCAAGTGTTGAGCTTTTACCTTGGTTAAATGTACTTACACCGGACCTAAAACCGCCACCAATCGGATTTTCCCTACCAAACCGTGACGAATTGACTTAAAAACCGCGTGAAGAACGAATTTAGCTACCATAGTCCATAGAACCAACCAAAAAACGCCTCAACCCCGCGTTTCCCTACCATAAGGCAAAGGACAAAGGTATTGATGATTGATTCCCGTCTGCCTACTAACCTTCAACCAGTGCCAATATGAAGGCTATTAACCTTCAAGTTGTCACGATTTCGATTGAACTTGGATCTATTATAGCCTTTTAAAAACATATATATAGAGTATTTTAGCTCTGACCTGGAAGTACATAACCCATAGGCAATACGGCTATAGGTTTCTAAGCCTTGTTGGTTTCCAGTTCCCATAGTTTAATAGGCGTTTTTTGGTTGGCCGCACCTTTCACAGTCGGTTAATGGCACCAAACGCCCCGTTTCGAAATGACCTAAAACCGCGAGCACTGCGAATTTAGCTACCACAGTCCATTGGGCTTAACAAAAAAACGCCTCAGGCCCCAATTTGCCTACCATTAGGTAACGAACAAAGGTAAACCATGATTGACTAGCAGCTTACCAGCCTTCGAAGGTACGTCTTAAACCGAAAATTGTCACGATTTCAGCAGGTCATCAGAGCAGCCCTAGTTACTAAGTACCAACTGTATCGAACCTAGTCTGGAGTGAGGTAAACTGTCCTTTTAGCGCATTTTTGGACAAAAGCTTGTCAGCTGTATTGCTAAATTTATTTGGATGACTACGTAGTAGAGTGCGGCAGGTTTTAACCGATTTAGGTGTAGGAAAGTCCTGAGCTGCGAAGGCAGTCTTGAAGATCTTGATACTTTGTATATCCAAAATCTGGTTCAATTGTTTTTGCATAATTTATCAAGCCAAAAACGTGATCAATCATACCAAATACACTATCGAAACCTCGATGGATAGCATGCTTATCAACTCCAAATTTTACCATTCCGTAAATATGAGAATTTATATTTTGTTTGTATTGCTTAGTTAGTCTTACCTGCTTGTCATTTACACTTAGCCCCAAAATTACCTTATTTGAACCAGGGGGAATTACCTTAATCTTAGATTTTCTAAGATTATAACCATAAGACTTTACTTGGCTTAAAACACTGCCTATTACCTGGCTTACTTGCTGTCTATCAAAGTTATTCTGGCTAAAAGACATAAATAAGTCATCAGCATAACGTGTATAGATGCCGCCACGTTTTTGAGCATAATTGCTTAGTTTTTCATCTAGGTTGGCTAATACTAAGTTTGAGAGCATAGGACTAGTCGGAGCCCCTTGGGGAACACGCCCAAAATAACGAATATGCTTCTTCTGAAACGGCATTTCGTCAGAGTTTTTGTTGAACTGAACCCAATTTTTTTGTTCTGGATTACCGATTTAGGTTGATAGGTACAAATTCTAGCTAATCCAAAAGCAATAAGTGGTTTATATCCTATCTTTCGATAAACCTTGTAGACTTCAACTTCGTTAATTGTGTCGAAAAAGTTCTCTATGTCTAATTTAATCAACCATTTAGAGCCGCAGTGCTTTTCTGCGCACTGTACTATGGAGCTACCCTTATGGTACGAATAACAACTTGAATGCACAGGTAATCGATTAAGAATTTCGCCATTTATCCAACGTTGCAAAGCCTTTAGTTCATCGCTCGGGCTATGCAAGTATCGACTTCCTCCTGATCTCTTTGGTATGGAGTATGAGGTATAGTTTGAGTTACGTCTGTTTACTATGGATCTTATATAAGACTCTGAAAGTTTGGTTAGGTGGGCGAAATGCAGAAAGCTGTGTATGTAGGGAATTCCTAACCCCTCCAACTTATGAGCTTGAGCCATAAGAGAGTATAGCGCCTGCTGGGAGCGGCCCTTTTCCAGCCCTTTTAGTAAGTAAGGGTGAGTCGAGACAATAGTCAAAATGCTACCTTTATCGATTTGCGCTGTATCTCTTCATCTTGCGATCTAAGACTCACGCCGTGAGTAAGATGAAGAGATAGAGTACGCATGAAAGCGATACATATTCCATTGTGCAAGTTAACAACAAACACAAGGCATGTGGTTAAGTTCTATATGCCAAGCTTCATGAAACGAAGCCTAGATCCCCTCTTTGTTGAGGAGGTTAACTGTAAACCAGCTAACTAACACTAGCATAGAGACATAGAGTCTCGCTCGCTAATAAGGATAATAAAATTCTTCATTTTTTTCAATAGTATAACTTGCACCAGCGGGTCGGGATAATTCATATAAACCCTGGTTAGTTATACCAATAAGCGCTCTATTCTGAGTCAGAAAACCCATTCTTTCACATAAATCCAAAAGCGTTTGTATATATGCGGAACCCCTATTCATAAGGTGAGCTATATCCTCACGCTTGTTGGCACCGTTTTTCAAGAGTTCAAGTAGGTGTAGTATGTCTACTCTTGAAGATGGTTTTCTTTTTATAGCCGCTAAATCTTGCTTGAACTGCTGGGGAATTGTCCGATTTGGGAACATTGGATCCCATTTAGAAAGATTTAGGCATGGGGCATTATTTGGACGAAATTTTTTATATATAGGGCGATATAAGATCGATGGAAGGTTATTGGGTGCTGAATGTGTAAAAACGACACGAACAGCGCTTTCTTTGTAGCCTAGTGGGTATTGTGTCTTCTTGTCTGCATACGACTTGCACAAAGATTCTAACGCTTTACTACCTGCAAGGTCACTTATAGATGGTGCTCTATGCATTACATGTAAAGACACATTTTTCCGCCGCTTGATTGCTCTAGATACAATGCGCTTGCCTTCATCAGTGGCCATAAAACTAACAATATGAACCTTGATGTAACCATATGAAACCCAACTATTAATCGTTTTGTTGCGAAATAACGCATCAATATACGATACGACTCTATCGCCAGAGCCAATAAGGTCATCAACTAAGAACAGGCTTTTAAACTTATGTTGTTTCATAAAGGATAGTGATGGGGCTAACTCTTTATCCTCGCCATTAACTCGAACCTTTTCTAGCATAAATTGGCGCTTTCTGGCTCGAGTAAGTTCTGTGTATAAGTTACTGACGAATGCTTCGCTCCCTAAACTCTCAGTTGCAGATTGCAAGACTGGAGAAATAGTGGGGTTTTGAGTGTCGTAAATAGATTCTTGAGCTGTACACTCTCTAATCGGAAGTAACGCCGCTTTCTGTAAGCGATCCCATGCAATATCCTCAATCAAAACTCTTAGGTCACTACGCATATCCTCAGAAGAAACTATATGCAAGCTGTCTAGAAGTTGCTCCGCAATACTACGGTGTTCAGGAAGAAATTGTGAGAGCCAATTTTGGCTTGATTGCACTTTAGATAACATATTAATAAACAATACCGTATCGTATTAAAGCTCTAAGGTATGGCACCCTTTAGGATAAAATGGCCCTACACACATTGTCGTTCCTTCAAGCTCATCAGCTATCATTGAGGTTGTATATATCAGCTGAAATTCACTCTCTATAGAATCACAAACGTTAACCATATGACGCTGGAAGTTTTGACTGCGCTCTTCGCGCATCCCTTTGTCTTCTATATTATCCATGAGAATTAGGTTAGGAAGTCGAGCATAGGTGTCATCAACAGCATGAGAAAATATTGAAAAGCGTATGCTGTTTTTCATTACAACCATTGAGCTTGCTGAAAACTTGCTTCTTCCATTCACAAACATTTTGTCTTTAGCAAAATCGAATATTATCTCCTCAGGCTCTTCAAATGCTATCTCATAACCTCCATCTAGCATCAGAAGGTCTTTGGCTTTTGACTCAATAGATTCATATACCGATACATACCTGTTCTCTTGAAGGACTGTAATTTTCTCTAACTGAGCTTGAATATCTGTTATACGTTTTTGGGCTTTTGCTTTCTTTGTTTGTAAGACGTCAACCTTTGTCACTTGCTCTTTCTTATCTTCTAGCGAAATGATCTGGCTCTGACAAAATCCGATTTCCGTAGATAGATTTTGTAAAATGGCATCTTTGTCATCATTAGATACATTTATCGCATTTAGTTCTGCTTTTGAAGCTGAAAGCTTTTGTTTTACGTATGGAACTTTAGATTCAATTAGGGCGATATCAGCTTGAAAACTATTGATGAGCTTTTGACTTTCTTTGATCTGGAAGTTTAACTCGTTGAATAACTGAGAGTACGCGAAATCTTTATCGTTATGCTGTTTTGATGACTTACAAAGGCAACATGAGTCGTCTTCACTTACAGCCAAAGGTTCAAGGCATGATGGGCAATATTTGAATGTGATTGAGCCTAGACTGCTGTAGGTAACCTGAGATTGCGCTAGGGAATCTTTTCTATACTCGAGAGACCTCAAAAAAGCAGAAGTTTCACGTATCTCTGCTGCTATAGCATCACGCTTAGAGTTTAGTGTCGTTAACTCTTGTGCAAGGTCATCAATACCTTTAACCAATGATTTGATTTTAAGTGCAACATCGTTAGAAACCTGCTCAGTAGGTGTACTTTTGACTTGCTGACGCATCTTTTCTAGTTCAGTTATATCTGATTTTACTTTATTGATTTCGGAATGCAGAGATTTAAGGTTAATCAAGGTCTCATCATGACCGAACATGCGATATATCGCATTTAACTCTGCATTTACCTTCTCGAATGTCTTGTTGGCTTCTATTAAATCTTGCCTTAAGTTGTACGCCTCAAGAGTATCGATCCCCAGCAAGTATTCACCAATAGCTCTGCGGGTTGTGATGTTGTCAAACTTTGTCTCTTCTTTGAGGAGCTTATTAGTTGCAGAAAGCTGATCAACGTACATCACTCTAAGAATCTGATGCATAGTTAAGTTTTTACTATCATCAGTCTGATGGCGGGGTAGATTTAATAACTCGAATAGGTGCTGAGAGAAACTATGCGTATCTTGGTTGCGACGCATAGAAAACTTGTTCCATCCCTCTTCAGTCGCAAGGGCACGTGTCATATCGCCATCAAAGAAAAGTGCTCGCTCTTGCCCTGTTGGTGTAATGGTGCGCTTAATTGTTGCGATATGACCGTTAATGCTTACTTCAGCAATGACATAGTCGCATTTGAGCTGTTCTCTTGTCCAATCGGTAATTTCTGCCCCCAGAGCGTAACTAATCAAGTCTATAATTGTAGACTTGCCCGTACCGTTTTCGCCCCTGATAATGTTTACTCCAGTGTGGAAGCTTTCTTCGTAAACAAACTTACCCAATGCATAGACCGCAAAGCGGTTGATAAATAGTTTAGAGCGACTCATTATTTCTCCAGATCGTAACGGTATTCCATTAAGCCAGTCCTAGCTTTCAGTCCCGTTTTTCCACCAAATTTAACGTTAGGCAAATCATCAATTAGAGCACGAAACCAACCTTCTTGAGCGAGAGTTGAATTGATGAGTTCTTTTTCAAGTGAAGATGGTAGTGATAGTTCGGTTCGTTTGATAAAGCCTTTATCAAAATATTCTTTATCCAAAAGATTTTTTGCCAATAAGTTCTGAATGGCTACGGTTTGCAAATTCTCGAGTTCAAATAGAATTCGGCGAGTATTCTTAAGCGCTTCGAAAGGTTCAGAAACATCACTAAACTTACTTCTATGTCTATCCAGAGGTTTCGGTAGCGGTTTGATCAGCGATACTAAGTAAGGAAAAAGAGTATAAAAATCGATTAATCGATAAGTATCTAGTTTGATTTTTTGATGTGTGGTGTTTTCCATTATCGAAAGTAAACGATATACACAATGGTTGATATCTTGTGCAGGATGATAAATCAGCATGATGGCTCCCACACTAAATGGCACTTGCCTGTAAGAAAGTAAAGCATACCGCTGACCAACTCTGATGTGGCCAAAGTGTCATAGCGAACAACTGCTTTATGGACAGGCTCTATGAGGTCATCAAATATGGCTTGATCTATGCTGTTTTTTGAAGTTTCAAGGTCAATTAGTGGTTTGATCTTCGAATGCCAAATACAGCTAATTGTAGATAGTAGTTGAACATATACGTGCTGCTCTGCCAGTGACATTTGGTTTTTTGCTAGTTTTCTTTCAAATCTATTTTTAAGCAAAACTGCTCTATCTGTGAGCTCTTGGCGGTCGCCTTTTGAAAGCTTGGCTTCTAAACCTATGATCTCTCTGTTGGGGTGATCTGTGATGTAATCCGCTAGGTTTTCGATGATTTCCACTGCTTCGTTTTGACTTCCCAGAGTTTTTTTGATTTGTTCAACAGCTTGTTCAAGAGAGCTCAATGGAGTAAAAATATTATCTCCATTGTGAGCTGATTCATCGTTATAATTGACAGAAACTTGTTGGTTCATGCTAGAAGTGATTATCGCCGTTGTGGGTTGAGTTGCCGTTATATGTTACTGAAATGTCTTTTTTCAAGGATTCTGATTGCGACTTGGGCGTTCCTGATTCAGAAACATTTCCATTGGAGTCGCTATCGCTTTGGCGTCGAGGCTTGAATAAAGCGACTAAAGTGCATATGGCGAAAATAGATATAAACGCGACGATGATGTAGAAGACTTTTTCTGAGCCAAGTAAATCTACGATTTTTTCGCTAAACACATGACCCATAAGTAAACTAAACAGAAAAGCAAATACACCTACAGAACCAGTAATTGCTATTACTTTTACCCAAGAATTGTTCAAAATGACCTCTCAAATTGCATCTCATTGACACCTAAACAAACTGCGCTTAGTAAGTTTTGTTGCAGTGTTTTTGGGTGCATATTATGTCCAAATTCCAGTTTTTACTATCTTTAACTTGCAGAGCTTTGCTCTTAGTCAACAATTACTTAATAGAAGTTGTGCCTCAACCAATTGCAGAACTAAACGCTCCCCCGGCGTTCTCTGGCTACAGTTTATGATTCACCCACCTTCATATTGGCTTATTGATTTTTCTAGTGAAGTCAGAATCAGCATAGCGTGAGTATCCTTTTCATTCATTTTATGCAAAGGGAAATGGAGTCAAGGTTATCATTTTGCCTCTCACTTCTTTTTGAATATAAAGGAGAATTGAACGTTGTTTAAACTTTAAGGCGTAACTCATTTAGGGGCAAAAGCTTGCTACAACAAAAGACAGACTAGGACAAAGAGCATCAAAAATTTTCGGACTTTATTGGAATAGAACAAACTATATTGTCTTCCGACACTGAGTACCGTTGCCTTACCTGTTCCTGCACCGCCCGTAATACAGCTTACCGAGTTATCCAGACACGTTGCGACGGCTTCGATTTGTTTAAGCGTTAATTCGTAGGGAAGCTCCGCAACCGCAGAGCAATACGCAGCATTGGCGTTTTCATCAAACAAGTTATTTCGCTTAATCAGTGTATTTAGCCGTTTGGCAACAACACTTTCCATCAGAATTTGCGCCGTTGGATGGTAAGCTCCTGTGTCGGGATTTAAAATGTACTGAGCTTTATCATGACCTGATTGGAACGCCTGTGTGACCAGTGTTTTGTCTTTCAGTAGCTTTTTGAGGTAAGGGCGCACATTGGCATGAGTGGTATAGGTGTGACCTTTTTCAATCTCTTTGCGAATCGCCATTTCCAGAGCAGCGCTGAGTCTTCATGGGTCATCCTTCGCAACATCGCTCTTAAAATCCGTTACCTTGATAATATCTTCAATGGCACTGAACGAAAGACTAAAGCCCATCAAAGCATAAGGATTATCCTTAATGACCTCTATGGAAGCTTCACCGTGATGTTTGAGCAACCGTTGCTGCACACTGACGGGGATGTCGTGCTCGCTCATCCAGTTGCAATGTGCCAGATTTTATATTTGGCGTACCCCTTAAAGAGCGCTTCCACTGAATCTTCGCTCAGAATCGATGTTAGACGCTTTCTAGAGTCTGGGGTGTCATTTCTCTGTGTAGCATGGAAGTCTTTACCCAAGAGCTGCCAGAGCGCCCTAGCTTTGCTTTCGCCAATACCCTTGAAGTTACTTTCTCTGGCGATAAAGCGTATCAGTTGCTCTCCTGCTTCGGGTAAAGTGCATTCAATATACCTGGGTGATTCATAAGTATGCTGCTGCAAAACATAATCACCCATCTCCATATTTTCTATCTTGCGAGTGCCTTTGGCTGACCAATGCAGACCCAGCTTTGGAAGCGCAGGGATGCTATCGGGGTCGGCTTTGATGGTGACGTAATACTTCCCACTATTGGTTTTGTAAGAGTCTTTCGCCAGCGGTACACCGCTGAATATCACCATCTTGGCCGAGCGATAAGGGATGCTGGTGACACGCATTTGGTCTTCATGCAAAGCGTTATTCATCGTGGCATCAATCCCATTTCGGATAAGGTTTCAGATAGCTCACCAAAACGCTCAAGTCGCTTTCAAGCTCCTTGAGCTTGGCTTTCAATTCAATGTTCTCAGCTTCTAATGACGCCCTCCGCTTTGAATCGAGATGCTTTCGATTTTCTGTGTTGTCGTAGGCTTGAGGTTTGCACTCATTCTTCTTGGCAGCGCCGGTCAACGATGGCAGGACACCTTTACCGCGCAGCTCATCTTCTAAGGCTTTGAGTGTTTTCTTGAGGGCTGAACTTTGGTTTAAAGCCGCTTTTCCACAACCAATCCCCTTTGCCACTTCAATACGATTAAGCTGACCTCTGAATACGATTTGTTTAAACTCATCGATCGTCTGTGTGGCTTTCCAGGCCTCAAATGCCTCAAGGTTTTGTTACGCTTTTTGTTGTCCGTTAGCCATATTTTTTCTTCCGTCCAATAGCCCCCAGAAGAGGAGAGTTTTCTTCAAACTTAATAGGATCAATATTCTCTCGTCTTGCTACTACTGCGGCATAAGCAAGCCTTTCTCTTTCTCTGGACAATTGATGTTCTAGATCTTCAATTTTCCTTTTTAGTTTGTTTATCTCAGCATCCTTAGCTGATTCCTTCGAAGCATTAAGATCATAAATTGCCTTCCCACCTTTGTAAGCCCTAACCAGTATCTTTACGCGATTAAATTCATCACGAAAGTCCTGGTTTCTCCATAGAGTTGGCTTTGAAGGCTTCACTCGGCTGGTAATGTACTCCCAGCCAAACTCTTCAGCAGGTATGAGTTGTCTTTCAAATTGACTTAATATTTTAAATGCACTTTCAAACTCTTCTTTGGTCGTCGCCATTACTCATTACCTCCACACTGAAATGGGCAATCATCAGGAAATGAACCATCCTTTTTAAATGGCATAAAGTCTTGGAGCTTATCGAGCTGACTATCATTTAGAATGATTTCTGCATTATCCAATATCGATGTAGTGTTTCTAAGGATTACCATATGGTGCTCAATGTGCATCTTGGCTGCTTCAACCCCTTTTTCGTATACCTCAAATAGCCTGGATAGCTCTAAGGAGGACCTATCGCGCTCTGCGGTGATTTTTTCCCTATGAGAAGGATCATGTAAATCATATATGTAGTGTTTACACCCTTTACCTTTATTACCTGTTAGGCATTTTAAGTTAAACTCACAAGGCTTTAGGTATAAGGGCCTCGTGCAATAACCTACTGGGCTATATTGAATTGATTGAAGTGTAGAATTTAAATGTTCAGGCAAACTACTGGTTGGAATTTTTTGTTGTTTCCACATTCTTACCTTGTCTGGGACATCACCTAAAAAGCGCTCTGAGTCATTTAACATGGCATCACCTACAACTTTTGCTCGTTCACGCCCAGTATTATGATCGTAGTTTTCACCTTGCCCTGTTGTTCGTCCCATCCACTTATTCACGACCAATTCAGCCAAGCCTGCTCTAAATAAGCTAGTCGTTTGCCAGTGCCTTCCCTTGTGGCTTTGCCAACTATTAGCTACATGATCATCAACGTCGATTTCGTAACGAACAAAAGCGCTGTCCTGCCTATCATTACCTCCAAAGAAATAAGTTACAGCGAAATACCCTAAAACCTGAGGTAAGTGTTCATAGGATTTTCCTCCGCTTATTCCTGCACGCAGAAATAAATGCTCTGATGGTTTTTGACGAATACTGAAGGATTTCGAGCTTATCTTGATATGATCTTGTTCATATTCATGAATAGACTTTTCGATTAACTCCCGTTCGATATCTAAATTCATGCGTTCATACTGCGCCCGAAAATGGCTCTTTACTTTATCAAAATCAGCCAAGTAACCTTTTACCTTCGTAAACTCTCTTTTTCCTATCGACGCTACATAAAAAGTGACCTTTTCATTACTCACAAGCTTTTGAAGGTAAGTCTTATTCGCTGTATTTTGAGTAAAAAATTCAGGCAAGATGTTTTCTAGTTCTTTGAGAGGTATCTGTTTGTGGTGATCGTAACCACCAAGTGTATAGGCTCGTATGATATCTAGTGCATCCTCGCGACTAATAACCGCCACCTTTGATACCTTTTCTAATTTAACGTCATTAGCAAAGGTAAGTGCAATATAGTTACCATATAGCGTAATTACCTTTTTTCGGATAAAGGTATCTTTTGAACGATAGTTCTCACCATCAGCTGAGCAAATGTTGAGTATTTTAAGTAGCTCCAACACAGTAACGTGTGTAGCTCTCACTGTTACTATTTCATCAATGCCATTTACAATGGCTTCGCCTGTAGCATAGTGATTATTTTTAAAAGTCCCTAGCGATTCACTTACCACCTCAAACCCCATATTTCTGTAATATTTCAGTAGGGAAGTGGCACCTTTAGCGCCAGAGGATATAGGTAAAATACTGGCTAGTTCCTTAAGCTCGAATCGTTCACCGTTGCTGATTTTTGTTTTTAGCTGCCACAATTTTTCTGCGGCCAACTTCTTTGACAATAATAAGCCATCTAACTGACGAACCTTTTTTTCAAAAGAAGATTCCTTTTTTTGAACATAAACATCAAATCTTTCATCAAAAAAACTCAATGCCCCATGTTGTTCAAACTGAATTGCTATGTCCCTATAGACTTTGGTGAGCTTGTGTATTTCATCAACGGCATCTTTAAATGGTTTACGCCATATTGTTGGAACATATCTCGCCATTGGCTCGGAGCCTTTCTCAGTCCACACAAGGCAGAACACTTCTCCATCCATTTCAATTAACGGATTGAGCGGTAAGCGCAATACTTCTCCAAGCCTTAAACCTAACCCATACTGGAATACTTGGGTCAGAATACACAATTTGTCGTTGATAGCTTTTGTACTGCCATCAAACCTATCATCTATAGCCCATTTAAGATGAATCACCGCTTTCACCAGCTCTGGCAAAGGCATCTTTTCTTTTTTTGCTTGAACTCGACCAAATTCATCTGTGTTTCCCAATGCTTTACATATATTCACTGTATCGATATTGGACGACAACAAATGGCAATCATTGAGGTAATTTATGACTCGATTTAAGCTCACGCCGTTAGTGGTTGGCTCGGCGTACCTTTCACCCAAGTAAGCGATCAACGCATCATACGCACGTTGATTTATATCTGATAATTGTTTAAATCCCTTTTCTGCCCATACCTTAATGGGTTCAATAGAATTTTTAACATGGGAGAAAGAGTACGGCTCTGCTCGCAACCTTTGATTCCAAAGCATGTTAACTAAGAAAACTTTACTTAAGGTGATCAATTCCTTCGGCAAAGGTTCTCCACCTATCATTTTAAAAAGAACCTTTTGGTTAAGTTTCAGATATGACCAACTATCATCCCCCCAGACACAACCAACTATCAACGGCAACGATTCAAAACGTTCTTTTGCTTGCTGCTCAAGTTCGGATAAGCTCTGAGTATTAGTTCCTTGCTTTAATTTAATTAGGTTAATTACATCACTCATCGCCATTTCCTTCATTAATGCTGATTACTTCTGCACCTTCAGCATATGCAATTGCAGCTTCACAACCCGCTATGGCTTCATCAAGCTGTTTAGATAGAGCTGTTAATGCACTATCGGCGACCCGTTGTTTTCGGTCTTGAATTGAGGCTAACGCATTATTATGGGACGTTTTATCTTTGTTAGGGCAAAATTTATCGCAGGTATAACAAGCTACTGCTGGCTCCAAGTAACAAGCCGCTTCTTTTTGGCATTTACCTATCGCTGTATAGGTGTCAAGTTCGATTATCTCTTTGCCGTAAATATTACCGCTTAAATCCTCTTCTCGACTCCATGCTGCTGTAAAGTGCTGCTGCTCAGTTCTTTTTGCCGTGGAATTTTCAAGCAACTCCCACATTTCTCGGGTATATCGGAAATAATGCTTAACGCAAAGCGTTGAGCTATGATCTAATAAGTCTGCAACTTCCTCTTCGGTCATGCCTTCCATGACTGCGTTAGAGCCAACGGTGTACCTGAAACGATAAGGCGTTAGGTGAAATTGCTTTCCTGTTCTTGGAGATGACGGTAAATAATTAACCAAGCTTTGTAGTCTTGAACGCACAGTTTGAGGCTGTAAGTGGTAAACAAAGTCTAACTTATGATCAAGGTAAAACTCTCTAACATGTTTAGCCAGATAAAGTCTACCTCCCCAATTACGCATACTCTTCCTATAAAACATTGGAGGTTCTGAGGAAGAAATGTAATCGAATTTTTCGCGATTGTTGTTAATAACCCTTTTAATTAGATCAGCCAATTCAACATCAACAGGGCGCTTAGTAAATTCATCACGTCGATGCGGCGCACCTTTCTGCTTTATTCTTGGAACGTTGAGATAACAAAGCCCCAACTCAACATCTTCAATGAAATCCTTTTCCTTGAGTAACGATACTTGTATCGGTCTTAAACCAAACTGGATACAGAGCGCGAGAATCAACCTATCATCAATATAAATCTCTTCATCTTTCAGTGCTTCGTTTAATACTCGTAACTCCTCGCGAGTAAAAGGGCCTAGTTCTTCATCCATCGTGAATAGGGTCAAGTAGGCGTTTTTATTCGATGTATATCCCTCAAGCCTTAAAATATCCTCCGCTTTGTCAAAAGATAACGCATCGTATTCATGTATTATTAAATAGCGAATAAGTAACTTAATAGGGCTAACAAAACGTGCAGGGTTCGCCATCACAGCGTCATCTATTGCTTCATCAAATTTATTACCGATAAGAATACTATCAGACAAACAAACAATGGCTTCATGATGCGCTCTTATTGAATCAGGCAGGTAACGAGGTAATAAGTAGGCGTAGTAACCTTTAAGTATTTCTTTCAGCTCAAATTCCAACTCATTGATACTGGCAAAATGGAACCTATGAACCACACTAGTATCATCGGGCATGAACACAACATCATTAAACTCGCCCGTTTCACCGTACAGCTCAACTTTATATCCTAATCGATTCTGAACTGTTCTCTCTTCGAGCGTTAACAACGACTCATTAGCGCTAATAACACCATTGCTTGTAATCATTAGCTATTCATCCATTCTTCAAACTCGGCGTCTGATTGGTCAATTTGTTCTTTTCTCTTAGCCTCTGCGTACTCAGTTGGCTCTAATATTTTACCTTGAATGATTTGGTGTAATTGCCCAACCTCTCGCTGTATTGAGCCTTTAGGGTAACGATTAACCATTTCACTACCTCGCTTCCATCCCCCTGCGTATTCCTGTATTGGGGTTTTATTTAATTTCTTACTTAACGAAGACTCACCAATGTTCATCAAGTTCAGCGCATCATTAAGTACGTCGTGGAATGTATTTCGAAGTCTATGAGGGGATAACCTGCCTGAAAATTCTGGATGTTTCTTTATTAGCTCATTGAGTATTGCGTTTGGCGTTTGCACGCTAAGTGGTTTTCCGTCCACATTTGAAAGGAACACGTACATACTCTCATTAGCCCCTCTATATTGAGTTCGCCAGTGGGATATATAGTGTTCGAATATATTTGCCATCATATCGTTTAGTTCAACTTCTCTACCTAATGTTTTAACAGATGGAGCTTCACTTCTAGGGTAGTCAATGTCACCAGATTTCAATATTTCAAAATATTTGCGACGACCTGATAATGAGAAGTGATTGAGCTTAAGTAAAAGGGACTCTCCTTTGCGATTCCCTCCCAATACCATCGTCAACAAGAGGGCATAGTTTCGCCATCGAATCTTTTGGGACCTCCAAGGATTAGAGTGATTTTCTGAGAGAGGATTAATAATATTAAAGAATTTACCTCTTAACTCTGGAGGCAAACCTTCTTTGTTAGACACCGCAGAGGCATATGGAGATTTTAAATACAACTTAAATCCTTCTTCCATAGCGGTAAACTGTATTTTAGCAGCCTGTAAACTGTCTAAACTATTCTTTGCTCGATTCTGATAAAACAACCATAGCCACTTGATATAGTGCCAGCTCACTCTCATGCGTTGTTCGTAATGCCCACTACTAACCTGCTCTCCAGTGTTAATATCTGCTGAACAATAAGCTGAATATGATTCGATAAACCCCATCGAAAACGGTGTCAGTGAGGAGATATGTCTGTGAATATCTATATGGTCAGATATACAAAAACGATAAAGGTGCTGAATTGACTGGGCATCTTTTTTTACTGTGTTGGGCTTACTCCCACTATCGAAACGCTGGAGCAGGTAACCCGCACTTAGCATTTCAATCTGCCCATCTATTTCAACAAGCTTTAGTTTGACGTTACCGAGTTTTGCAAATGTGACATCGACTAGATTTACCTCGCTCACATTGAAACTCCATTTTTCATACACGAATATTTATAGAGTAGAGAACAACGAAATACGCGTCAATTATGAAACGATTTTTTTATTAATGAATATGTTTAAAGGTGCAAATTAAATGAAACGAAATTTCGAAGAATTTTTACTTAGAATAAAAAAAGCCCTTGGTAAACAAGAGCTTTTGAAGTTATCCACAAATTATGAAACTATATAACTAAGACTTACATGCATCTTTCAGCGCTTTACCTGCAACAAATGCTGGAACATTTGCAGCAGCGATTTGGATCTCATCACCAGTTTTTGGGTTACGACCAGTGCGAGCTGCACGGTGGTTTACTTTAAAAGTACCAAAACCAATTAGCTGAACTTGATCGCCATCTTTAAGAGCATCTGTAACACCGCCAAGAGTCGCTTCTAGAGCAGCTTTAGCTTGTGCTTTAGAAAGGTCCGCTTTTTCAGCAATAAAGTCGATTAATTGAGTCTTGTTCATTTTAGGTTTCCCTTCTTTGTATTTTTGAATTCAATTCACTCTAAAACATAAATGCCCCATCTGGCAAAGGTTTGTCGTCGATCTTTAGCTCTAATGCCGTAGTTTTAGCCATAATATGAGTAATAACTCACAATTTGTTACTGATTTTATTAAGCAAGTCCTTGTTTAAAAGGGGCTGAGAGCAAAATTAATGATGACCTAGCCACTACTTTTTCACTATAATCCACGCTGAATCGCTGCTAAAGCGTACAATTTAATTTAAGGGCAAACATGCTGCTGCTAACTATTTACGTCTCCATTGCTATTGGAGTTTCTTTCATTTGTTCTGTTTTGGAAGCTGTACTTTTGAGTATTAGTCCGAGCTACATTGCTCAACTAAAACAAAATGGGCACCCTGCAGCAGAGTCTTTAGACAAACTGAAAACAGATATTGACCGCCCGCTTGCGTCAATTTTAACGCTCAACACCATCGCGCATACTATCGGTGCTGCGACAGCAGGTGCACAAGCGGCTGTCGTTTTTGGTAGCCAATGGTTAGGTGTCTTCTCTGCCGTGCTAACGCTGGGTATCTTGGTATTGTCTGAAATTGTTCCAAAGACCATTGGCGCAACCTACTGGCGTCAACTTGCTCCTGCTTCGGCAAGCGTGCTTCGTTGGATGGTGTTCTTCCTAACACCGTTTGTATGGTTCTCAGAACAGATCACCAAACGTCTTGCTCGTGGCCACCAAGCACCAAAAATGCGTGATGAGTTATCTGCAATGGCGATCTTGGCAAAAGAGAGTGGCGAGTTTGCAGAAGGCGAATCAAAAATCCTGAGCAACCTACTGGGTATTCAAGATGTACCCGTGACTCAGGTAATGACGCCGCGCCCAGTAGTATTCCGTGTTGATGCGGAAATGAGTGTGAACACGTTCCTAGAACAACATAAAGACACGCCATTCTCACGTCCGTTGGTTTACAGTGAGCAGAGTGACAACATCATCGGTTTTGTTCACCGCCTAGAGCTGTTTAGATTGCAGCAAGCCGGTTGTGGTGAAAAAGCTCTGGGTGAAGTAATGCGCCCTATCCACGTGTTGCTGAACAACATGGGCTTGGCTAAGGCCTTTGACCAGATGATGGCAAACCGCCTGCAACTGTCTTTAGTTGTGGACGAATACGGCACTATTCAGGGCATCATCACCCTAGAAGATATCTTTGAGCACCTTGTAGGTGAAGAGATCGTCGACGAAGCGGATAAAACCACCGACATGCAAGAACTGGCGTTTCAACGCTGGGAGAAGTGGAAAGAGACACACGGTGTTATCGAAAACCGCGATGAAGAGGACGAGCTAGAGGAAGAAACTCCAACAGACAACGATGCCTCAGACGCAAAATCAACGGACGACGACGCCTCAAAAGATAAAGCGCAGAACGAAGACAAAAAAGACGCTTAATCTAAATTTGAGACCGTCAGATACAACAAAGGCTCCCTAGGGAGCCTTTGTTTTTATTCATGCTTTGGTGCAATTGCGAATTATAGCGCAACACCAATGTTACTGACTGGGTCTTCACGCAGTTCGTGGCGTAGATCTTTGATCAGCTCTAAGTCACGCTCAGTCGTTTCACGTAGAGGTCGGAAAATGGCCCACTGAACGTCCCACTCTTCACATACCGCTTCGTTTTCTTTCTGGTTTTCGTTGGTCACTTCTTCAGCGCCTTGAGCAAACTCAAGCTCAGCAACCGTCTTCACCGATTGTTGACTCACTTTAATTACCGCTTCCAACATATGTTCACGGTCAAGCAGGCCATGAATTAGCGTTGCTAGGCCTTGGCATGCGTCCATTGCTGGGTAAACACCATAAAAATCAAAATCATCACCGCTAGGGAATAGCTCTTCAACCTTCTCAAGTTGACGCTCAAAGTTCACCTTTGCTGTTTTAACCGTCAAGATTTCCCAAATGCTATCCAAAACATCACGATAGATTCGAGCTTCCGCAAATTCTGTATTCTCACAAAACATGGCATAGTTAGGGTACATACGCTCACATAGACACGCCATAAAGGTAATTTGTTGCCAAGGTTCTAACTTTTCAAGACGAACCTGCAGTGGATTCTGAAGCATAGTCACTCAATAATTGCAGAAAAAGACAGCGAAAGTGTACTTGATAAACCCTGGGGGAAAAGGTAAGCCGATGAACAATTTTACGAATAAGCTCTATATTCTTACTGAGCATGACGATACCTATACGCAACTGATTCTAAAACAGGATTTACCCGACCTAGAAATCACTCGAAACCCCAAATCAGCACAGATTGTCTTGGCATCACCGCCTCTAATCGCAGAACGCCTCGGCGAGTTTAAAGAGCTAGACTGGGTACAGAGTACCTATGCTGGAATCAATAAACTCACGCAGCCAGATCTGCGTCAGGACTATACGCTAACCAACGTCAAAGGCATCTTTGGCCCGGCTATCGCAGAATACGTGTTGGGTTACACAATCAGTCACTGTAGACACTTCCCTCATTACCACCAGCATCAACAACAACGAAACTGGCAGCCACAGCTTTATACTAGCTTAACTGACAAAACTATGGTGATTTTAGGAACAGGGTCAATTGGCAGTCATTTGGCAAAAACCGCGGCGGCTTTTGGTATTCATACCATAGGTGTCAACCGTACGGGTATCCCATCCAAACAAGAAGCCTTTAAAGAGACTTTCCACATCAATGAGATAGAGGCTGCCCTTAAGCAGGCCGATATTGTGGTGAATACTTTGCCATCAACGCCTGAAACCTATCAATTACTCAATCAAACGACCTTAGGTTACTGCTCGAATGTGCTGCTGTTCAATGTCGGTAGAGGTGAATGCCTAGACAATAAGTCCTTGCTGCTCGCCATAAAAAACAGATGGGTAGAACACGCATTTTTAGATGTATTTGAAAGTGAGCCCCTCTCTCAGGAACACCCTTTCTGGAAACTACCGCAAGTGACGATTACGCCACACATTGCTGCACTCAGTGAGCCAAGACAGGTGGTAGAGATCTTCGCAGAGAATTACAAACAGTGGCGAGATGGTTTTACACTTAATCATGTCATCGATTTTGATAAAGGTTACTGATGTCCTCTTCGTTACTTAAAGAGATACGACAATGCCGAGCATGTGAGCCTCACCTCTCGCACGGCGCCAATCCAGTGATTCAAGCACACCCAAACGCACGCTTACTGATCATAGGTCAAGCACCGGGCATCAAGGTGCATGAGTCGTCGATCCCTTGGAATGATGCCAGTGGTGAGAGATTAAGAGAATGGTTAGGGATAGATAGCGATACTTTTTACGACGAGCAAAAGGTCGCGATTGTGCCTATGGGGTTTTGTTATCCAGGTAAAGGAAAGAGTGGCGATCTGCCACCACGCAAAGAGTGCGCGGAGCTTTGGCATAACAAAGTGCTGCAATCTCTACCCAATATTCAAATGACACTGCTGATTGGCCAGTACGCACAAAACCATTACCTAACAAACAAAACCACCAGCACACTGACCGAAACCGTGCGAGATTGGCAAAGGTGGGCGCCTGAGTTTTTGCCATTACCTCACCCTTCGCCACGCAATAATATCTGGCTAAAGAAGAACCCTTGGTTTGAAAGTGAAGTCATTCCCTATATCAGGAAACATATCTCAGAGCATTTGGCCTACCATGATCCAAATGCCGAATTAACTGCACACAACAAGATTAAACCGCGATCAAATACCAATTTCAGGCAATAAAAAAGCGCCGTTGGTTTCCCAACAGCGCTTTCAATCATCTTACTCAGAATTACTTGTGGTAAGGCTTAGATAATTCGTGAACAGCGTCAACGAATATACCTGCGTTCTCTGGCGGTACATCTAAGTGGATACCGTGGCCTAGGTTAAATACATGACCTGTAACACCGTCGCCGAAGCCTTCTAGGATGCTGCCCACTTCTTCGCGAATACGTTCAGGCTGAGCGTAAAGCATTGAAGGATCCATGTTGCCTTGCAGAGCAACTTTGTCGCCGATGCGAGCTTTTGCATCTGCGATGTTGATTGTCCAGTCTAGACCAACCGCATCACAACCTGTTGCTGCGATAGATTCTAGCCACATGCCACCGTTCTTAGTGAACAGAGTCACTGGTACACGACGACCTTCGTTTTCACGGATTAGGCCATCAACGATTTTGTGCATGTATTGCAGTGAGAATAGGTTGTAGTCACGAGGAGTCAGCACACCACCCCATGTATCAAATACCATTACCGATTGAGCACCCGCTTTAATTTGCGCGTTCAGGTATTCGATAACACTGTCAGCCAGCTTGTCTAGAAGCAGATGCAGCGTTTGTGGTTCTGCGTACATCATCTTTTTGATCTTAGTGAATGCTTTAGAGCTTCCACCTTCAACCATGTATGTCGCTAGAGTCCATGGGCTACCAGAGAAACCAATCAGAGGCACTTCGCCTTTCAGGTCTTTACGGATCTGACGAACGGCATTCATTACGTATTGAAGCTCACCTTCTGGATCAGGTAGGCCAATCTTCTCTACGTCAGCTTTACACGTGATAGGACGCTCAAACTTAGGACCTTCACCTGTTTCAAAGTACAAACCTAAGCCCATTGCATCAGGGATAGTTAGGATGTCTGAGAACAAGATTGCCGCATCAAGCGGGAAACGACGTAAAGGTTGAAGTGTTACTTCTGATGCCAGTTCAGCGTTTTTGCACAAAGACATGAAATCGCCTGCTTCAGCGCGCGTTGCTTTATACTCAGGAAGATAGCGGCCAGCTTGGCGCATCATCCATACCGGTGTGTAATCAACAGGCTGTTTTAAAAGTGCGCGTAAATAGCGATCGTTTTTTAATTCGGTCATTCCGTTAAATTCCAATTCAATCTTGTCTAGTTTTGATGGCAAGTATTCTAACACTGATTGAAGGGTAAAAGCTGTGTGCTTTGCAACCTAGATCAAGTTATTAACTTTTAAATCAATGCTTAATTTGCACCCAATTGCGGGGGCATGTTAAAAATTTGTTCGCTAGCGAAAATTACAATTATAACATCTGAGTAGTCACTACTCAGCATCTCATAACGACATCTTACTTACCCCCTCCACTTGTGGAGGGTTTTTTTTCGCTTTTGACCACTTATAGGCCAAATACTATCACAGGCAAATTAGTGCTCTAACACCTGCTCCATAACGGCATCTTTCATCGCGTCATCAACGGTTTTCTCAATCAACTGTCTCGCAATGGTTCCTACAGGGGCAACATCAGGTAGGCTTGTTACGTCAAACCATTGAGCATCCGATAACTCGCTGTAGTCTGGCTTAAGCGTACCACCAGCATAATCTGCAAGAAAGCCCATCATCATACTCGATGGAAACGCCCACGGCTGGCTGCCAAAGTAACGAATATTATCGACATCGATACCCGTTTCTTCTTTTACTTCTCTTGCCACACACTTCTCTAGGGTTTCTCCGACCTCTAGGAAGCCCGCTATCACGGTATACATACCTGTTTTATGTCTTGGGTGCTGTGCAAGCAATATCTTGTTGTCGTTTCGTACAGCGACAATGATGCATGGGAAGATACGAGGGTAATGAAGTGTACGGCAATCTCCACACTGCATCGCCACCTGGTTATGGTTGAGATGATTTCGACCACCACACTGAGGGCAAAAACGCATACTTTGAGTCATATGCCCATATTGGATGGCTTTGCTTGCAGTCAAGAAACTCGCTTCAGGCCAGTGCAGTAACTCTCTTAGGCTGACCATGCTCAGCTCATTCTCCACATCACAGTCGTTGAGCCAATACACCTTACGACCTTGATGCTGACCAATACAGATTGCATGCTCAACACTCAGCCCAAGCTCTTCAGCAGAGCCAAACGGAAACTGATCATTATTAACCCAAATATCACTACCAGAAACGACGCACCAATAAGCTTGCTCTGTCATTTTGTTATCACTTTTTTCTAACATCCCTATGCCTCATTGCTTGCAGTTCGTTCATTTTACTGGCAATCTAATTTCATACTAGAGTTGTAGCAGAGAATATTTCAAGCTATTACTTTTAGTAGCTACCAATAAAACGGACCCTGCTTAGGCAATTACTTGATCACAAGGTTGTGATCAGATCATGAGGACATGGTCATGCTAAATAAATTCAAACAAATACAAGAACAATGGGGTGGCTCTAATGAGGTCATCGATCATTGGCTCGAAACTCGACAGTCTCTAATCGTTGAGTATTGTAAGCTTGCCGCTCTACAGCCTTCATCGTCGAAAGCAACTGCAATCACCGAACTGCCTTCTCCAGAAGAGCTCCAAAAATTCAGCCAACATCTTGTTGATTACATCTCCGAAGGTCATTTCAAAATCTATGACATGGTGATGGACAAATGGCAGTCTACTGGCTTCAAAGCAACAGACGAAATCAACCAATCTTATGGTCATATCGTTCTTACCACAGATCCACTGCTCAACTTCACCGATAAATACGCTGCCATTGAAGCGACCGATACATTAGAAAGCTTTGATAGTGAGCTGTCACTCGTTGGTGAGATTCTTGAGGCGAGGTTTGCGGTTGAAGACCAGCTGATACAACAAATTGCCGACAGTCTAGCGGTTCCACCAGGGGCGTAATGGCTTAACACCTTCTAAGCTTGCCTCAGTGCAAGCTTTTTGTTTTGTCTGTAGCGTTACCTAAAACATCCAACTCTTCTACCAGAGCCTATTGATTCGTCCCTACTCTGATGTTTTGCGACAACCAGACGTAACACTTGTCACCAGTTTCATCCTCATGATCTCCCTGCAAACACCCCAAAATGCCTTCGAGAAAGTACTCGCGACTAAGTCCACCAGCTAAGAAAGCAATCAAACCTATCTGATTCTGAACGATAGGCCTCTCGTTAAACACCTATGCGCCAGATACAAAAAAGGCACCCGAAGGTGCCTTTTTCTTATCTCTTAGAGACTACTCGTAGAGCTTACTCTTCTGAAGAGAAACCAGCGTTTAGAAGTGCTGCTAGATTGTCAGTAGCTTGTTCAGCTGAAGGACCTTCTTGCTCTTCTTCACGTTGCTTTTGACGCTCTTGGTGGTATGCGAAACCAGTACCAGCTGGGATCAGACGACCAACAATTACGTTCTCTTTCAGACCGCGAAGGTCATCACGCTTACCAGAAACCGCAGCTTCTGTTAGTACGCGAGTCGTTTCTTGGAACGATGCAGCTGAGATGAATGACTCAGTTGCAAGAGATGCTTTAGTAATACCTAGTAGGTCACGTTCGAAACGTACTAGTTCTTTACCTTCAGCTTCTAGCTTACGGTTAGCAATCTTAACATTGTGGTACTCAACTTGTTCGCCAGGTAGGAACGGAGAGTCACCAGAATGAGTGATTGTACACTTACGTAGCATTTGACGAACGATAGTCTCGATGTGCTTATCGTTAATCTTTACGCCTTGTAAGCGGTAAACTTCTTGAACTTCGTTCGCGATGTACTGAGTTACTGCGTGGATACCACGTAGACGCAGAATATCGTGTGGAGTTTCAGGACCGTCGGCGATTACATCACCACGTTCAATCTTCTCACCTTCGAACACGTTCAATTGACGATGCTTAGGAATCATCTCTTCGTAAGCGTCACCGCCTTCACGAGTGATTACTAGACGACGCTTACCTTTCGTTTCTTTACCGAAAGACACAGTACCTGTGTGCTCAGCAAGGATCGCAGGCTCTTTAGGCTTACGAGCTTCGAATAGGTCAGCTACGCGTGGTAGACCACCGGTGATATCTTTGTTTCCGCTCGATTTTTGAGGGATACGAGATAGTGTGTCACCGATGCCAACTTCAGCGCCATCTTCGATGTTTACAATCGCTTTGCCAGGTAGGAAGTAGTGAGCTGGCATATCAGTACCAGGGATCATTACGTCGTTACCTTGCTCATCAACAAGTTTGATAGCTGGACGCATATCTTTACCTGCTGCTGGGCGAGCTGCTGCGTCTGTAACTTCACTTGAAGAAAGACCAGTTAGATCGTCAGTTTGACGAGAAACTGTAATACCATCGATCATATCTACGAATTGGATACGACCTGCCACTTCAGTGATGATTGGCATGGTATGCGCTTCCCAGTTAGCTACAACTTCACCAGCAGTAACTGCTGCGTTGTCGCCTTTGGTTAGCATCGAACCGTAAGGAAGTTTGTGCTTCTCTTTAGTACGGCCGAATTCATCAATAATCGTCATCTCAGATGCACGAGAAGTGATAACCAGTTTCTTATCTTTGTTAACTACGAACTTAGCATTGTGAAGTTTCACAGTACCAGTTGTCTTAGCTTGGATGCTGTTCTCTGCTGCTGCAGTAGATGCCGCACCACCGATGTGGAACGTACGCATCGTTAGCTGTGTACCCGGTTCACCGATAGATTGTGCAGCAATAACACCAACTGCTTCACCTTGGTTCACTAGGTGACCACGTGCTAGGTCACGACCGTAACACTGTGCACAACAACCGAAGTCTGCATCACAGGTAACTACAGAGCGCACTTTCATGCTATCTACTGAGTTATCTTCCATGATTTGACACCACTTCTCATCAATCAGAGTATTACGTGGAATCAGTACATCTTCAGTACCAGGCTTAAGAACGTCTTCAGCTACTACACGACCAAGAGCAAGCTCAGAAAGTGCAACTTTAACGTCACCACCTTCGATGTGAGGCATCATGTCGATACCTTCATGCGTGCCACAGTCATGTTCGTGTACTACAACGTCTTGAGCAACGTCTACTAGACGACGAGTTAGGTAACCCGAGTTTGCTGTTTTCAGTGCTGTATCCGCAAGACCCTTACGAGCACCGTGCGTTGAGATAAAGTACTGAAGGACGTTTAGACCTTCTTTAAAGTTCGCTGTGATCGGCGTTTCGATGATTGAACCATCTGGACGCGCCATCAGACCACGCATACCTGCTAGCTGACGAATCTGAGCTGCAGAGCCACGTGCGCCCGAGTCGGCCATCATGTAGATGCTGTTGAACGATTCTTGCTGTTCTTCTTCGCCGTCACGGTTGATAACTGTTTCAGAAGATAGGTTATCCATCATTGCTTTCGCAACGCGGTCATTCGTAGATGCCCAGATATCGATAACTTTGTTGTAACGCTCACCCGCAGTAACAAGACCAGATTGGAATTGCTCTTGGATTTCGCGAACTTCTTCTTCAGCAGATTCAATTTCATCGTATTTCGCTTGAGGTACAACCATATCGTCGATACCTACAGAAACACCAGAAAGTGCAGCGTATGCAAAACCTGCGTACATGATTTGGTCAGCAAATACTACTGTATCTTTTAGACCAAGCTTACGGTAACACTCGTTAAGAAGAGTAGAGATCTGCTTCTTACCTAACTTTTGGTTAACGATGCTGTACGGTAGGCCAGCTGGAACGATTTGCCATAGCATTGCACGGCCGACAGTTGTATCAACCATCTTCGTTTCAGTAGTGCTGTTACCATCTTCGTCTACTACAGTCTCGGTGATACGTACTTTAACGCGAGCGTGTAGCTCAGCAGTCTTAGTACGGTATGCCTTTTCAGCCTCAGCAGGGCCAGCAAGGTACATACCTTCGCCTTTCACGTTGATCTTGTCACGTGTCATGTAGTAAAGACCCAATACAACGTCCTGAGAAGGTACGATGATCGGATCACCTGACGCTGGCGACAGAATGTTATTCGTCGACATCATCAGTGTACGTGCTTCAAGCTGTGCTTCTAGAGTTAGAGGCACGTGTACCGCCATTTGGTCACCATCGAAGTCGGCATTGTATGCCGCACACACTAGTGGGTGAAGCTGAATCGCTTTACCTTCGATTAGTACTGGTTCAAACGCTTGGATACCTAGACGGTGAAGTGTAGGTGCACGGTTAAGTAGTACTGGGTGTTCGCGGATGACTTCGTCTAGGATATCCCAAACGATAGCTTCTTCGCGCTCTACCATCTTCTTAGCAGCTTTGATTGTCGTAGCCATGCCACGAGTTTCTAGCTTGCTGTAGATGAACGGCTTAAATAGCTCAAGTGCCATCTTCTTAGGAAGACCACACTGATGTAGACGAAGGTATGGACCTACTGTGATTACAGAACGGCCAGAGTAGTCTACACGTTTACCTAGAAGGTTCTGACGGAAACGACCTTGTTTACCCTTGATCATATCAGCAAGAGATTTCAGAGGACGCTTGTTAGAACCAGTGATAGCACGACCACGACGACCGTTATCTAGAAGTGCATCAACAGACTCTTGCAGCATACGCTTTTCGTTACGTACGATGATGTCCGGAGCAGCTAGCTCTAGAAGACGCTTCAAACGGTTGTTACGGTTGATCACACGACGGTAAAGGTCGTTCAGATCTGAAGTCGCAAAACGACCGCCATCTAGTGGTACTAGAGGACGTAGATCTGGCGGCAGAACCGGAAGTACAGTCAGAATCATCCATTGCGGATCGTTACCCGATGCAATGAACGCTTCAACTAGCTTCAGGCGCTTAGTAACTTTTTTACGCTTAGTTTCTGAGTTAGTTGTTTCTAACTCTTCGCGCATTTCTTCCACTTCTTGATGAAGGTCCATTGTTGCAAGCAGATCTTTGATCGCTTCAGCACCCATCTTAGCAGTGAATTCGTCACCCCACTCTTCTAGACGATCCAGATACTCTTCTTCAGTAAGCATCTGAGATTTTTCTAGATCAGTCATACCTGGTTCAGTTACTACGTACATCTCGAAGTAAAGAACACGTTCGATATCACGTAGAGGGATATCCATTAGTAGACCGATACGAGACGGTAGTGATTTTAGGAACCAGATGTGAGCAACTGGTGAAGCTAGCTCGATGTGGCCCATACGGTCACGACGAACTTTAGTTTGTGTAACTTCAACGCCACACTTCTCACAGATAACACCACGGTGCTTCAGGCGCTTGTATTTGCCACAAAGACATTCGTAGTCTTTAACTGGGCCAAAAATACGTGCACAGAACAGACCATCACGTTCAGGTTTGAACGTACGATAGTTAATTGTTTCCGGCTTTTTAACTTCACCAAAAGACCATGAACGGATCATGTCTGGTGAAGATAGACCGATTTTGATTGCATCAAATTCTTCGGTCTTATGCTGTGCTTTTAGAAAGTTTAATAAGTCTTTCACATTCAGCTCCTGTAAGGAGTTAAAGGAGCTCACTGCTGTAGCAAGCTCCCTTTTACCAAATAATCCTATCTTCTTTTAAAAAGAGGAGGGATTACTCTTCGTCTTCTAGCTCGATGTTGATACCTAGCGAGCGAATCTCTTTCAACAGTACGTTGAACGACTCAGGCATACCAGGTTCCATGCTATGGTTACCGTCTACGATGTTCTTATACATCTTAGTACGGCCGTTAACGTCATCTGACTTAACTGTTAGCATTTCTTGTAGAGTATATGCAGCACCGTATGCTTCTAGTGCCCATACTTCCATCTCACCGAAACGCTGACCACCGAACTGAGCTTTACCACCAAGTGGTTGCTGAGTTACTAGGCTGTAAGAACCAGTTGAACGAGCATGCATCTTGTCATCAACCAAGTGGTTCAGTTTCAGCATGTACATGTAACCAACAGTTACAGGACGCTCAAACGAATCACCAGTACGACCATCAAACAGTTTAAGCTGACCAGATTCTGGCAGATCACCCAGTTTAAGTAGTTCTTTGATTAGAGACTCAGAAGCACCGTCGAACACAGGAGTAGCAATCGGTAGACCGCCACGTAGGTTCTTGATCAGTGTACGAACTTGATCATCAGACAGTTCAGCAATATCAACTTTCTGACGAGTATCACCAAGATCGTAAACCTTCTGTAGGAACTCACGGAACTTATGCAGTTCTTGTTGCTCCTTAACCATTTGGTTGATCTTGTCACCGATACCTTTCGCAGCCAAACCTAAGTGAACTTCTAGGATCTGACCGATGTTCATACGCGATGGTACACCCAGCGGGTTAAGTACGATGTCTACAGGCTGACCTTTCTCATCGTATGGCATGTCTTCAACAGGGTTAATCTTAGAGATTACACCTTTGTTACCGTGACGACCGGCCATCTTATCACCAGGCTGGATACGACGTTTAACCGCTAGGTAAACTTTAACAATCTTAAGAACGCCAGGCGCTAGATCATCACCTTGAGTGATTTTACGACGCTTAGTTTCAAACTTCTTATCGAAGTCTGCTTTTAGCTCATCCCACTGCTCAGCAAGTTGCTCAAGCTGTGTTTGTAGCGCATCGTCTTCTAGAACTTGCTCTAGCCATTGCTTACGACCGATAGTATCAAGCTTAGCTTCAGAGTAACCACCAGACAGAAGTACAGCTTTAACACGGTTAAGAAGGCCACCCTCAAGAATTTGGAACTCTTCAGTTAGGTCTTTCTTAGCTTCTTTAAGCTGCATCTGTTCGATTTCAAGTGCACGCTTGTCTTTCTCTACGCCATCGCGAGTGAAGACTTGTACATCGATGATAGTACCCGAAACAGAGTTTGGTACACGTAGAGAAGTATCTTTAACATCAGATGCTTTCTCACCGAAGATAGCACGTAGTAGCTTCTCTTCAGGAGTCAGTTGAGTTTCACCTTTAGGGGTTACTTTACCAACTAGGATGTCGCCACCCTTAACTTCAGCACCAATGTAAACGATACCTGACTCGTCTAGTTTAGACAGAGCAGACTCACCTACGTTTGGAATATCAGCTGTGATCTCTTCAGAACCCAGCTTAGTATCACGAGCCACACAAGATAGTTCTTGGATGTGGATTGTCGTGAAACGGTCTTCTTGAACTACGCGCTCAGATACTAAGATCGAGTCTTCGAAGTTGTAACCGTTCCAAGGCATGAATGCGATACGCATGTTTTGGCCAAGAGCTAGTTCACCAAGGTCTGTTGAAGGACCATCAGCAAGAACATCGCCGCGTGCAACTGGTTCACCAGGAAGTACAGTTGGACGTTGGTTAATACATGTGTTTTGGTTCGAACGCGTGTACTTAGTTAGGTTGTAGATATCGATACCAGCTTCGCCAGGTACCAATTCATCTTCATTAACCTTAACTACGATACGAGAAGCGTCTACAGACTGAACTTGACCACCACGTTTAGCAACCGCTGTAACACCAGAGTCAACTGCGATGTTACGTTCGATACCTGTACCTACTAGAGGCTTATCAGCCTTAAGTGTTGGTACAGCTTGACGTTGCATGTTGGCACCCATCAATGCACGGTTCGCATCATCGTGTTCTAGGAACGGGATAAGCGAAGCAGCGATAGATACTACTTGGTTTGTCGCAACGTCCATGTAGTCAACGTGATCGCGTGGGTGAAGACCAGATTCACCTTTTTGACGAGCTGTGATTAGCTCATCTGCAAACGTACCTTCTTCAGTAAGAATGGTGTTTGCTTGCGCGATTACGAATTGACCTTCCTGGATTGCAGACAGGTAATCAACTTCTTCTGTTACTACACCATCAACTACACGACGGTACGGAGTTTCTAGGAAACCGTAATCGTTACAACGTGCAAACGCAGATAGCGAGTTAATTAGACCGATGTTTGGACCTTCAGGCGTTTCGATCGGACATAGACGACCGTAGTGAGTTACGTGAACGTCACGTACTTCGAAGCCTGCGCGCTCACGAGTAAGACCACCAGGACCTAAAGCAGAGATACGACGTTTGTGCGTAACTTCTGACAATGGGTTGTTTTGGTCCATGAACTGTGAAAGCTGTGAAGAGCCAAAGAATTCTTTAACTGCAGCAGAGATCGGCTTAGCGTTGATAAGATCTTGAGGCATGATTGCATCAAGGTCACCAAGGCTTAGGCGCTCTTTAACGGCACGTTCTACACGAACTAGACCAACACGGAATTGGTTTTCTGCCATTTCACCTACAGAACGGATACGACGGTTGCCAAGGTGGTCGATATCGTCCACTTCACCAATACCGTTACGGATACCAATCAGTTTCTTCATCACTTCGATGATGTCTGATTCATCCAGAGTACCGCGCTCTTCTTCTTCTTCACGCTCGATAGAGCTGTTGAACTTCATACGGCCTACAGTTGATAGGTCGTAACGTTCTTCAGAGAAGAATAGGCTTTCGAATAGAGACTCTGCAGCTTCTTTCGTTGGTGGCTCGCCAGGACGCATCATGCGGTAGATTTCTACCAATGCAGAGATGCGATCTACTGTGCTATCTGCACGTAGAGTGTCTGACATGAATGGACCGTGATCTAGGTCATTCGTGAACAGAGTTTGTAGAGCCTTGTGACCTGCTTGAGACAGGTTAGCAAGTGCTTCTAGGCTAATCTCTTGGTTCGCGCCAACGATGATCTCGCCAGTTGCTTCATTGATGTAATCTTTAGATGCAACTTTACCAACGATGTACTCTACTGGTACTTCGATGTGCTCAACGCCATCTTTTTCAAGTTGACGGATATGACGAGCAGTAACACGACGACCAGTCTCAACGTAAGTTTTGCCGTTTGCTTCGATGTCGAATGACGCAGTTTCACCACGTAGACGATCAGGAACCAACTCCATAAGAAGAGTTTGGTCTTTCACTTCGAAGTTCACTTTGTCGAAGAACAGATCTAGGATCTCTTCAGTCGATTTACCAAGTGCACGAAGAATGATCGATGCTGGTAGCTTACGACGACGGTCGATACGTACGAATAAGTTATCCTTAGGATCGAACTCAAAGTCTAACCATGAGCCACGGTAAGGAATTACACGTGCGTTATAAAGAACTTTACCTGATGAGTGGGTCTTACCCTTATCACTGTCGAAGAACACGCCTGGGCTTCGGTGCAGCTGGGATACGATAACCCTCTCGGTACCATTAATTACGAAAGTACCATTGTCTGTCATAAGCGGAATTTCGCCCATGTAGACTTCTTGTTCTTTAATGTCTTTTACAGTACCTGCTGGTGCATCTCGATCAAAGATAACTAGACGTAGTTTTACGCGTAGTGGCTTTGAGTAAGTAACACCGCGGATTTGACATTCTTTAACGTCAAAAACTGGCTCACCAAGACGGTAGCTAACGTATTGCAGCTCAGAATTGCCGTTGTAGCTCTGAATTGGGAATACAGAACGGAAAGCAGCTTCAAGACCGTATTGACCTTCTGGATCCTGTTCGATGAATTTGTCGAAAGAATCAAGCTGGATCGATAACAGGTATGGAATGTCCAAAACTTGTGGACGAGTACCAAAATCCTTACGGATGCGCTTTTTCTCGGTATAAGAGTAAACCATGGGGTTCCTCAGCTCGCTGATAAGTGACCCAAACCACCCAAAACACTCTTCAAGAGGGGGCGGTGACAAACAGCTGTTTACTGTAGTGAACAATCATTTCGAAAAAATGACTGTTTTTTTGCTCGGATTATGACGGTTAAACAGCGGAAAATTCGTCATAGCCCTACAGCGCAAAAAGGCCGGTGGTTAATAAACCACCAGCCATTAGCCTTGCGGCTAAGAAATTAAGTAATAATTACTTGATTTCAACAGAAGCGCCAGCTTCTTCTAGCTGTGCTTTAAGAGCTTCAGCTTCAGCTTTGTCAACGCCTTCTTTAAGCGCTGCAGGAGCTGAGTCTACAAGACCTTTAGCTTCTTTAAGACCTAGGCCAGTTGCGCCACGTACAGCTTTGATAACTTGTACTTTGTTAGCGCCAGCAGCAGTTAGGATAACGTCGAATTCAGTTTGCTCAGCAGCAGCGTCGCCGCCAGCTGCGCCGCCAGCTACAACAGCAGCAGCTGCAGTAACGCCGAATTTCTCTTCCATAGCTTCGATAAGCTCAACAACTTGCATTACAGACATTTCTGCAACTGCGTCTAGGATTTGCTCGTTAGTAATAGACATAACAATTCTCTTTTAAGTCAACAATAAGTTTAAATAGCAACCAGTGAAAAGCAAGGCTTATGCCGCAGCTTCTTCTTTTTGGTCGCGAACAGCAGCGATAGTACGAACCAGCTTGCCAGCAGAAGCTTCTTTCATGCACATCATTAGGCGTGCGATAGCTTCGTCGTAAGTTGGTAGTGTCGCTAGTACTTCAGCATCAGTAACTGCGCCTTCAAATGCAGCAGCTTTGATCTCGAAATCTTTATTCTCTTTAGCGAAGTCTTTGAAAAGACGCGCTGCAGCACCTGGGTGCTCATTAGAGAATGCGATCAGAGTTGGACCAGTGAAAGTGTCTACTAGACACTCGTAGTCTGTACCCTGAACCGCACGGCGTGCTAGTGTGTTACGAACAACTTTCATGTAAACACCCGCTTCGCGAGCTTGTTTACGTAGAGAAGTCATTGCGCCAACTTCAACGCCACGAGAATCAGCTACAACTGCAGAAAGTGCACCACTGGCAGCTTCGTTGACTTCAGCAACAATTGCTTTTTTGTCTTGAAGATTTAAAGCCATTTGGATTAACCTCTGGTTGTGATTACAGCACTCAATACAAAATGTAATGAGCGTTTACGATGTTATTTAAAAATGAATAAATTCACTTCAAACCACAACATCGCCTACGTAGGTTTTATTAAGCTATCAATAATCTAATGAAAATCGACAGCGCCTACGGTCTTGGGATAGATGATTTCAAATTGCTTTAAAACCACCCAACCACAAATATTAGGCGCAGAAGTATACACTAAATCTGCGCCTAAGCAAATTAGTTTGCTTGAGTGTCAAGACTAGCTTGATCAACAGCAACACCAGCACCCATAGTAGTAGAGATGCTTACTTTCTTCAGGTAAGTACCCTTAGCTGAAGAAGGCTTAGCTTTCTTAAGAGCAACTAGAAGAGCTTCTAGGTTCTCTTGAAGCTGGTTAGCTTCGAAAGATGCTTTACCGATAGTAGTGTGGATGATGCCGTTCTTGTCGTTACGGTAACGAACCTGACCAGCTTTAGCGTTCTTAACCGCTTCAGCAACGTTAGGAGTTACAGTACCAACTTTAGGGTTTGGCATAAGGCCGCGTGGACCTAGGATTGTACCTAGTTGACCAACAACACGCATTGCATCTGGAGAAGCAACAACAACGTCGAAGTTCATTTCGCCTTTTTTCACTTGCTCAGCAAGATCTTCCATACCAACGATATCTGCGCCAGCTGCTTTAGCTGCTTCTGCGTTTGCACCTTGAGTGAACACAGCAACGCGGATGTCACGGCCAGTACCGTGAGGTAGCACAGTTGCGCCACGAACGTTTTGGTCAGATTTACGAGCATCGATGCCTAGGTTAACAGCAACATCTACAGACTCAACGAATTTAGCAGTTGCTAGTTCTTTAAGAAGAGCAACAGCTTCGTTGATTTCGTATTCTTTAGTCGCGTCAACTTTGTCGCGGATTACGCGCATACGCTTAGTAAGTTTAGCCATGATCTTATCCCTCTACCACTAGGCCCATTGAACGAGCAGTACCAGCAATAGAACGCTTCATTGCTTCGATGTCAGCACCAGTCATATCAGCAGCTTTAGTTTCTGCGATTTCCTGAACTTGAGCGTCAGTTACAGTACCAACTTTCTCAGTGTTTGGACGACCTGAACCAGACTTAACGCCAGCAGCTTTCTTAAGAAGAACAGCAGCAGGTGGAGTCTTAGTTACGAACGTGAAAGAACGGTCGTTGTAAACAGTAATAACTACTGGAGTAGGTAGACCTTTCTCAACAGATTCTGTTTTTGCGTTGAACGCTTTACAGAATTCCATGATGTTCACGCCGTGTTGACCTAGAGCAGGACCAACCGGTGGACTTGGGTTTGCCATACCAGCTGCAACTTGCAGTTTGATATAAGCTTCAACTTTCTTAGCCATGATATTTCCTAATATTTTGGGTACATACGCTAGCCGCAAGGCGAGCTCCCCATAAATTCAATTAACTCTTTTTCGCTTCAACAGAAGCAAAAAGGCGCGAAATTATAATCATAATTCGCGCCTTTAACAACCCTAAAAAGGTGATTTTTTATACTCTTTTATTTTGAACAACTTATGAAGTATTTATCCACAGCTTGCTCAAAGGTCAGAGTTTTAGTCCAGTTTTTCAACCTGACCAAATTCAAGCTCAACCGGTGTTGCACGACCAAAGATCGATACAGATACCTTAATGCGGCTTTTCTCGTAATCTACTTCTTCAACAGTACCGTTAAAGTCAGCAAATGGACCATCGTTCACACGAACCACTTCACCCGCTTCGAACATTGTCTTAGGACGTGGAGACTCGCTCGCTTTCTCTAGACGGTTCAAGATAGCATCAGCTTCTTTATCAGTGATTGGTGCAGGACGATCAGAGGTACCACCAATGAAGCCCATAACACGCGGAATGCTGCGTACTAAGTGCCATGATTCATCATTCATGATCATTTGAACTAATACGTAGCCAGGGAAGAATTTACGTTCACTTTTACGACGTTGCCCAGCACGCATTTCCACTACTTCTTCAGTAGGTACTAGCACATCGCCAAATAGTTCTTCCATGTTGTGCATTTTAATATGCTCGCGTAGCGACTGTGCAACACGACCTTCAAAGCCAGAAAAGGCTTGAACTACATACCAACGTTTTTTTGGAGCTTCACTCATGAATCAGAACCCTCTACACTCCAGTTGCTAGAGAAACTAGACGGACCATGATGCCGTCAATTCCCCAAAGCACTAGAGACATAACAATACATACAGCTAAAACGATCAATGTAGTTTGCATAGTTTCTTGGCGAGTAGGCCAAACAACTTTACGAATCTCCATACGAGATTCTTTTGCAAAATCGATCGCAGCTTTACCTTTAGTTGTTGTTGCTGCAACGCCTAGTGCGGCAGCAATCAGCACAACTACACCTGCAGCGCGAATTACAACAGACAATTCACCATACAGGTAATTACCCACAACAGCAGCAGCCAACAGAACAAAAGCGACAATCCACTTCATTGTATCTGCTGCACCTGAGCTATCAGGAGTTTCAGCGTTTGCTTTCATAAAACCAACCTGTGATAAGTCTTAAATATAGACGACAATAACCCCGCTGTTGCAGGGCACATTCCTTTGCGTTGCAAAACAACACATCTAACAGTCATTTTAGTCAAAAAGACCGTTTAATTCTTTGCTAAGAGCGAAAATCGATGTCAAAACATCCAACTCTTTTTTTAGCGCAGAAAAAGGGCATCAAATGATGCCCTTTTTACTAGTGGTTCGTCAAATCTTATGCAAAGATTTTAGCTACAACACCAGCACCAACTGTACGGCCACCTTCGCGGATTGCGAAACGTAGACCTTCGTCCATTGCGATTGGAGCGATTAGCTCAACAGTCATTTGAACGTTGTCACCTGGCATTACCATTTCTACGCCTTCTGGTAGAGTGATGTCGCCTGTTACGTCAGTTGTACGGAAGTAGAACTGTGGACGGTAACCTTTGAAGAAAGGAGTGTGACGGCCGCCTTCGTCTTTAGAAAGTACGTATACTTCAGACTCAAACTTAGTATGTGGGTTGATAGAACCTTTCGCAGAAAGTACTTGACCACGTTCAACGTCATCACGCTTAGTACCACGTAGAAGTGCACCAACGTTCTCACCTGCACGACCTTCGTCAAGCAGTTTACGGAACATTTCAACACCAGTACAAGTAGTAAGAGTAGTCTCTTTGATACCAACGATTTCTACTTCGTCACCTACACGTAGGATACCGCGCTCGATACGACCAGTTACAACAGTACCACGACCTTGGATTGAGAATACATCTTCAATTGGTAGTAGGAACGGTTGGTCAACTGCACGCTCTGGCTCAGGGATGTAAGAATCTAGTGCTTCTGCAAGCTCAACGATCTTGTCTTCCCACTGCTTCTCGCCGTTTAGTGCGCCAAGTGCAGAACCTTGGATAACTGGTAGGTCATCACCTGGGAAGTCGTATTCAGAAAGAAGTTCACGAACTTCCATCTCAACTAGCTCAAGTAGCTCTTCGTCATCAACCATGTCACATTTGTTCATGAATACGATGATGTAAGGGATACCAACTTGACGACCAAGTAGGATGTGCTCACGAGTTTGAGGCATAGGGCCGTCAGTCGCAGCAACAACTAGGATACCGCCGTCCATTTGTGCAGCACCAGTGATCATGTTTTTAACATAATCCGCGTGTCCTGGACAGTCTACGTGTGCGTAGTGACGTGCTGGAGTATCGTACTCAACGTGAGAAGTTGCGATTGTGATACCGCGCTCGCGCTCTTCTGGAGCGTTATCGATAGATGCGAAATCTTTAGCAACACCGCCGTATACTTTTGCAAGAGTAGTACAGATAGCAGCAGTTAGAGTTGTTTTACCGTGGTCAACGTGGCCGATAGTACCAACGTTTACGTGCGGTTTCGTACGTTCAAATTTTTCTTTAGACATGGGGTGTCCCTCTAGGTACGGATTAGGTGGCTTAAAATAAGACCACGCAACCAAAAAAAATGGTTTTCTTTATTAAAGGAGAAGAAGCTTTAGACTGGTGCTAATACCCAGAGTCGAACTGGGGACCTCACCCTTACCAAGGGTGCGCTCTACCGACTGAGCTATATCAGCACACAAAATGAGTTGGAGCGTGCAGCGGGAATCGAACCCGCATCATCAGCTTGGAAGGCTGAGGTAATAGCCATTATACGATGCACGCAACACGTAACTCTGTTTGAGCTATTTAACCTTTAGAATATGGTGGAGAGGGACGGATTCGAACCATCGAAGGCAGTGCCAACAGATTTACAGTCTGCTCCCTTTGGCCACTCGGGAACCTCTCCAAATTTTGAGCTTTCTCTCGCTTGCCTTAAAGGAAGGGAGAAAGTGGTGCCGACTACCGGAATCGAACTGGTGACCTACTGATTACAAGTCAGTTGCTCTACCTACTGAGCTAAGTCGGCACAAGTGGGGCGCATTTTATTGAATGATTTTCCACCTTGCAATAGGAAATTGAAAAAAAGTGCAAAATTCTCTCACCAAACTCCTACATACGGCTATTTAGCTCAAGGTTTACGTCTTTAACCCGCATCTAGTACAGGAAGATATTTTATTTATCTATCGCTTGATGTATTTTCCATGCACTTGTTTTGTTATCCACTATAGAGTTTTGTATGAGCCCATTTATGTCATTTGACCGCGAACGTTGGTCTGAGCTAAGGAATTTAGTTCCGATGACACTTTCTGAGAGCGACTTAAAGGAGCTTCAAGGCATCAATGAAAAGCTCACAATGGAAGAGGCAGTAGAGATCTATCTACCACTATCTCGTCTATTGAACCTCTATGTGGCAGCCAGACAGAATAGAAACTCGGTACTCCACCAATTTCTAGATAAAAAAGAGAAAGCGCCACCTTTTATCATCGGTATTGCGGGTAGCGTAGCCGTTGGCAAAAGTACCACTGCGCGTCTGCTTAAAGCCCTACTCTCTCGCTGGGAAAACCACCCAAAAGTTGAACTAGTGACAACCGATGGCTTTTTATATCCAAACGAGGTGTTAGAAGATAAAGGGTTGATGAGCAAAAAGGGCTTTCCGGAGTCTTACGATATCAAGCGTTTAGTGAACTTTGTTTCGGATGTAAAAGCTTGCAAGAGAAATGTCACAGCCCCTGTTTACTCGCATCTTACGTACAATATTACTGATGACGTTAAGTGCGTCGACCTACCAGATGTGCTTATTATTGAAGGGCTTAATGTTTTACAAACCGGAATGAATTATCCACACGAGCCACATCGCGTGTTTATTTCAGACTTCCTTGATTTCTCACTCTATGTTGACGCTGATAGCCAACAAATCAAAGAGTGGTACGTCAATCGTTTTATGAAATTCCGCGATGGTGCGTTTACTAAGCCTGGCTCTTACTTTAGTCATTACACTAAGTTATCAAACCAAGCCGCATTGGATAAAGCGGAAGGTATCTGGAGTTCAATTAATGGCTTGAACCTTGAACAAAATATCCTTCCGACAAGAGAAAGGGCTCACCTGATTCTACGTAAAGGCGCAGATCATATGGTTGAAGAAGTGTTACTAAGAAAATAGTAACGCCTTAGTCGCCTTTTCTTAGCGATATCTCGCCACCAATATAGCTCTCGACACCATTCTCAGTTTTGAGCAATACAGCACCTTGTTCATCGATGCCTTGAACAACACCTTCAATTTCTCTAGGTCCAATGATCAACCTAACATTGCGGCCTAAGAAATTATCCAAGCGGTTCCAACGCTCTACAAAATTGGACATCCCTTTCAGCTCATAATCAACAAGAGATTTATCCCAGGCATTGATCAGAGCCTGCGCTAACTGATTTCGGTCTGGCACCTGACCGTCACACACCTCTTTAAGAGAAGTCCATGGCTGTCCAATACCTGATGTTGTAGGATCCATGGATAGGTTTAGCCCTAAACCAATAACAATATGAGCAGCGCCACCGGACTGTCCTGACAGCTCTACCAAGATACCAGCAAGCTTCTTGTCATTGTGGTAAAGGTCGTTCGGCCATTTGAGCTTTACACCTTCTACACCCATCTCTTCCAAAGCTTCAACAACAGCGACACCAACCACAAGGCTTAAGCCCATTGCGGCAGCCATCCCTGCGTCGAGTCTCCAATACATTGAAAGATAGAGGTTTGCACCGAATGGCGATACCCACTCTCGTCCACGGCGTCCACGTCCTGCAGCTTGATATTCAGCAATACAAACAGAACCCGATTCGAGGGTGTTAGTTCGCTCTAATAGATGCTGGTTTGTAGAACCTATGATTGGAATGAGCTCAAGAGAAGCATCGCGACTAACTGCAGACAATTTTTCTTGGTCAAGCATATCTAAACAGCTTGCTAGCTTATAGCCCTTGCCTTGTACTCGGTAGATATCTAAACCCCACTCTTGAATACCTTTAATGTGCTTACTGATAGCCGCTCGTGATACACCTATCATTTCACCTAGGTCTTCACCTGAATGAAACTCACCGTCAGCAAGACATCTCAATAGCGCTAGCTTGGTACTGTGTTCTCTCATGTCAGGGACTCCAAAGCCTTATCTAGGTTTGTCTCGCGGTCTCGCCCCATAAAACGTACTTCATGTTCCAATCGAATATCGAATTTATTCAAGACGGACTGACGCACTCGCTCTGCAAGCTTAAGGATATCCACAGCAGAAGCCTCATCATAATTGATGATAACCAATGCTTGATTGGGGTGAACCTGAGCACCACCTTCTATCACGCCCTTGAACTGGCATTGATCAATCAGCCAACCAGCAGCGACTTTGATCATATCATTACTCTCATAACCGACAATGTTTGGGTATAGAGCTAACAGGCGATCAAAATGATCTTTGGTGATCACAGGGTTTTTGAAGAAGCTGCCTGCATTCCCTTGTACTCTAGGGTCTGGCAGCTTACTTGAACGGATAGCACACACTTCATCAAATATAGTACGAGGAGAGAGACTATCGGCTGCTAGGCTTTTCAACGGACCATAGTGATTACATGGCTCCCACTCTTTAGGCAACGTTAAACCAATCGCAACAACAATCGCTTTACCGTAGAGAGCATGTTTGAAAATAGAATCTCGGTAACCAAAGAGACACTCTTCGTTGCTTAACCGTTTAACTGTATAAGTATCCAGGCACAGGGTATCGACATACCCGCATACGTCTTGCAGCTCAACACCATACGCACCAATATTCTGAATCGGAGCAGAGCCTGAACAGCCGGGTATCATTGCTAGATTTTCTAGCCCACCAAGCCCTTTATCCACACTCCACTCAACTAAGCTTGGCCAATCCTCCCCACCACTTACATGTAGTAGGTGGTGACTGTCAGTCTCGGTCAACTCAATCCCGGCTAATTTATTCACAATGACCAGGCCTGCGAAGTGCTCAGTAAAAAGCATATTACTGCCCTTACCCAGTATCAACTTAGGTAAAGCTGACCATTTAGGGTCTTTGTAAAGCGAAATCAGTTCTTCGGTAGTGGTTACTTCAACCAACGCATCACACGTCTGATCGATGGAAAAAGTATGAACATTTTTTAAACTAGCATTGAGATGGAATTGCATGGCGATATTCAATTAACTTACACTGCGGTCATTCTACAGCAGATAAACCAATGGCGCAGTGACTGAATGAACAATGTCATCATTACTCAATTAGACCCAGTAAAGGTTCCCCTAGTTAAACGTTTCTATAAAGAACATTACCCAACGGGAAAAGCGAATAAAAGTGAACTGATCTATTCTTTATTACTGGATAACGAGCTGTGCGGAGTCGTGCGTTTTCGTACAATAGAAAATAATCGCTTACTTACCGGTATGGCTATATCAAAACAACATCGCGGCAAACAATTAGGCTCGCAGCTTATGGATTATTGTGCGCAACATACGCTTACGGAAGACGATTACTGCTTTGCTTACGCTCATCTCACCAATTTTTACGCGCGACATGAATTCGTACGAGTAGACCCTAAAGATCTGCCAAATGGATTAAGAGTTTTATACGAGCGCTATTCGAATAGCGGAAAAGATCTCATTCCTATGCATTATCAGCAAAATTGTTAGAGAATGCCTCGATTATCTAGTATTTGGTGCTATCCCTTTGGTAAAATTAAAGGTTCGCAATTTTGCATATTTTTAAGGTAAAACAGTCAATATGATTGCCAGTAGGAATCCATTCATACAGTTGCCAACCATAGCGCAGAATCCTGACAAGTTTGAAGTACTACTATCAGCGCAAGAGTTTCGAATTCGCCTACTTGATGAGATATCTCGCGCAACGACTCGTATTAGTTTAGTCGCTTTGTATCTTGAAGATGATGAGGCTGGCCGTGAGATCCTAACTGCCTTATATGAAGCAAAGCAAAAGAATCCAGAATTAGACGTAAGCGTTTGTGTCGATTGGCACCGAGCGCAGCGCGGATTGATTGGTGCAGAGTCTTCTGAAGGCAATGCTGCCATGTATAAAGAGTTTGCAGAAAAATATCAGCACTCTGTACCTGTCTATGGCATTCCAGTTCGCGGCAAAGAAGTCTTTGGCGTATTGCACTTAAAAGGCTTTATCGTCGATGATAGCGTGATATACAGCGGTGCAAGCCTTAACAATATCTACCTGAATTACCATGACCGCTATCGCTTTGATCGTTACCACGTTTTAAACAACGCAGCGCTTGCGGACTCGATGTTTACCTACGTACACGAACAGATGGTTGCGGACAGCGCTGTTTATGACTTGGCTGATAAGAATAAGCCGGTAACCAAAGAACTGAAACCAGCGATTCGTCAATTTCGTGCATCGTTGGCAAGATCTCAGTATCAGTTTGATGGTCAAGAGGTTTCAGCAGATCAAGTTGCTGTAACACCATTGGTTGGTATCGGTAAGAGACGTAACCGTCTAAATCAGGGAATCAATCAACTCGTAGCTCAAGCTAAAGATGAAATCTTTATCTGCACACCTTACTTCAACTTCCCACCTAGTCTAGCTAAAGAAGTGAAGAAAGCGCTTAAGCGTGGCGTAAAGGTCAGCATTGTTGTTGGCGATAAGACAGCAAATGATTTCTTTATCTCACCAGAAGAAGAGTTTAAAACGATTGGTGGTTTACCATACCTTTACGAATTGAACTTACGTCGTTTCGCTAAGGCCAATGAAGCTCATATTGCTAGCCGCAATCTATCAATTCGACTTTGGCAACACGATTCCAATAGCTTCCACCTAAAGGGCATTTGGGTCGATAAGCGCTACATGCTACTAACAGGTAATAACCTAAACCCTCGCGCATGGAAGCTGGACCTAGAGAACGGTATCTTTATCCAAGATAACTACCACCACCTAACAGACAAGTTCCAGGCTGAAGTGGATAATATCCTTCAACACACTCAGCTTATCTGTACTTATAAGCAGTTAGATAAGATAGAGAGCTACCCGATGGAAGTTCAGAAGTTGATTCGTAAGATCACTCGTGTAAAAGCCGACAGAGTGCTTAAACAAATACTGTAGTCGATGTACTAGAAACACTATTTATCAACGCCTAGCAAATGCTAGGCGTTTTTGTATCTACAAGATAGCCTAGCAGCTCCTGTCGATTTCTAGAGAGACGCCTCAATAGGTAGCGATGAGGTGTGTAGCAAAAATCCGAAGCTCATACACCAAAAGCGACGAAGCCTAGTCGTCAGACTAGGCTTTCTAATATATGCCGAAATAGCGAGGGTACTTAATGCAGATTTACCCACTAGGGACAAAACCTTAACGGAGCCCATTCTGCTGGAGAAAAACACTTTTCTTCAAATGTAAAAAAGCCCTGCTATTGCTAGCAGGGCTTTTCTAATAAGTGGCGGAGTGGACGGGACTCGAACCCGCGACCCCCGGCGTGACAGGCCGGTATTCTAACCAACTGAACTACCACTCCGCAGTGGAATACTTGTCGTCGCTGACAAGTGTTCAAATTTAAAGCCTGGCGATGTCCTACTCTCACATGGGGAAGCCCCACACTACCATCGGCGCTATTGTGTTTCACTTCTGAGTTCGGCATGGAATCAGGTGGGTCCACAATGCTATGGTCGCCAAGCAAATTTTAAAATTCGGAAAGCTGCTTCTCTATTTAATAGAGCTATAAAAGTTATTCTCTTCAAACTCATTCAAGGTCTGTCTTTGAGTCCACAAAACCCCTTGGGTGTTGTATGGTTAAGCCTCACGGGCAATTAGTACAGGTTAGCTCAATGCCTCGCAGCACTTACACACCCTGCCTATCAACGTCGTAGTCTACGACAACCCTTTAGGACACTTATAGTGCCAGGGAAAACTCATCTCAAGGCTCGCTTCCCGCTTAGATGCTTTCAGCGGTTATCGATTCCGAACTTAGCTACCGGGCAATGCCATTGGCATGACAACCCGAACACCAGAGGTTCGTCCACTCCGGTCCTCTCGTACTAGGAGCAGCCCCTTTCAATTTTCCAACGCCCACGGCAGATAGGGACCGAACTGTCTCACGACGTTCTAAACCCAGCTCGCGTACCACTTTAAATGGCGAACAGCCATACCCTTGGGACCGACTTCAGCCCCAGGATGTGATGAGCCGACATCGAGGTGCCAAACACCGCCGTCGATATGAACTCTTGGGCGGTATCAGCCTGTTATCCCCGGAGTACCTTTTATCCGTTGAGCGATGGCCCTTCCATTCAGAACCACCGGATCACTATGACCTGCTTTCGCACCTGCTCGAATTGTCATTCTCGCAGTCAAGCGGGCTTATGCCATTGCACTAACCACACGATGTCCAACCGTGTTTAGCCCACCTTCGTGCTCCTCCGTTACTCTTTGGGAGGAGACCGCCCCAGTCAAACTACCCACCAGGCACTGTCCGTAATCCCGATTCAGGGACCAACGTTAGAACATCAAAACTACAAGGGTGGTATTTCAAGGACGACTCCACCACATCTAGCGACGCGGTTTCAAAGTCTCCCACCTATCCTACACATGTAGGTTCAATGTTCAGTGCCAAGCTGTAGTAAAGGTTCACGGGGTCTTTCCGTCTAGCCGCGGGTACACTGCATCTTCACAGCGATTTCAATTTCACTGAGTCTCGGGTGGAGACAGCGTGGCCATCATTACGCCATTCGTGCAGGTCGGAACTTACCCGACAAGGAATTTCGCTACCTTAGGACCGTTATAGTTACGGCCGCCGTTTACCGGGGCTTCGATCAAGAGCTTCGACCGAAGTCTAACCCCATCAATTAACCTTCCGGCACCGGGCAGGCGTCACACCGTATACGTCATCTTACGATTTTGCACAGTGCTGTGTTTTTAATAAACAGTTGCAGCCACCTGGTATCTGCGACTCTCGTCTGCTCCATCCGCAAGGGACTTCACTGATAAGAGCGTACCTTCTCCCGAAGTTACGGTACCATTTTGCCTAGTTCCTTCACCCGAGTTCTCTCAAGCGCCTTGGTATTCTCTACCCGACCACCTGTGTCGGTTTGGGGTACGATTCCTTACAATCTGAAGCTTAGAGGCTTTTCCTGGAAGCATGGCATCAATGACTTCACTACCGTAGTAGCTCGACATCGTATCTCAGCGTTAGTAGCGGTCCGGATTTACCTAAACCACCCGCCTACGTACTTGAACCTGGACAACCGTCGCCAGGCCCACCTAGCCTTCTCCGTCCCCCCATCGCAATTGTAAGAAGTACGGGAATATTAACCCGTTTCCCATCGACTACGCCTTTCGGCCTCGCCTTAGGAGTCGACTTACCCTGCCCCGATTAACGTTGGACAGGAACCCTTGGTCTTCCGGCGAGGGAGTTTTTCACTCCCTTTATCGTTACTCATGTCAGCATTCGCACTTCTGATACCTCCAGCAGCCCTTACAGACCACCTTCAACGGCTTACAGAACGCTCCCCTACCCCACATACCCTAAGGTACGTAGCCGCAGCTTCGGTGTATAGCTTAGCCCCGTTACATCTTCCGCGCAGGCCGACTCGACCAGTGAGCTATTACGCTTTCTTTAAATGATGGCTGCTTCTAAGCCAACATCCTGGCTGTCTGAGCCTTCCCACATCGTTTCCCACTTAGCTATACTTTGGGACCTTAGCTGGCGGTCTGGGTTGTTTCCCTCTCCACGACGGACGTTAGCACCCGCCGTGTGTCTCCCGGATAGTACTTACTGGTATTCGGAGTTTGCAAAGGGTTGGTAAGTCGGGATGACCCCCTAGCCTTAACAGTGCTCTACCCCCAGTAGTATTCGTCCGAGGCGCTACCTAAATAGCTTTCGGGGAGAACCAGCTATCTCCAGGTTTGATTGGCCTTTCACCCCTAGCCACAAGTCATCCGCTAATTTTTCAACATTAGTCGGTTCGGTCCTCCAGTTGATGTTACTCAACCTTCAACCTGCCCATGGCTAGATCACCTGGTTTCGGGTCTAATCCTAGCAACTGTACGCCCAGTTAAGACTCGGTTTCCCTACGGCTCCCCTAAACGGTTAACCTTGCTACTAAAATTAAGTCGCTGACCCATTATACAAAAGGTACGCAGTCACACCACGAAGGTGCTCCTACTGCTTGTACGTACACGGTTTCAGGTTCTATTTCACTCCCCTCACAGGGGTTCTTTTCGCCTTTCCCTCACGGTACTGGTTCACTATCGGTCAGTCAGTAGTATTTAGCCTTGGAGGATGGTCCCCCCATATTCAGACAGGATATCACGTGTCCCGCCCTACTCGTTTTCACTGATGATGAGATGTCGATTACGGGGCTATCACCCTTTACTGCGGCACTTTCCAGAGCCTTCATCTGTCTCATTAAAAGCTTAAGGGCTAATCCAATTTCGCTCGCCGCTACTTTCGGAATCTCGGTTGATTTCTCTTCCTCGGGGTACTTAGATGTTTCAGTTCCCCCGGTTTGCCTCCTATTGCTATGTATTCACAACAGGATACTTACTTATGTAAGTGGGTTTCCCCATTCAGGAATCCCAGACTCAAAAGGTTATTACTACCTAATCTGGGCTTATCGCAAGTTATTACGCCTTTCATCGCCTCTGACTGCCAAGGCATCCACCGTGTACGCTTAGTCACTTAACCATACAACCCGAAAGGGTCTTATGTATGGCAACTAACCAAGGTTTTTGGTTGTCATCAAGAAGGGTTAATTCTTGATAACTGTTTGCCGGACTCAATGTGATTCAAACAAGTTTGAATCGAATACAAGACACTTGAATGTGTTTGTTGTGTTTATCTAATGAAAGATAAACATTGAGAACTTTTAAATTTGATTGAATTACTCGTAAGTAATCAATCAGTCAGCTTTCCAAATTGTTAAAGAGCATGAGACTTTAAGAACCAGTGTTCTAAAATTCACATTTTCTAAAGACTCTCACAGTCGAAAAATCAAACCAGCGACATAAGAAGTGGTTTGGAGTTTTAACTTCCAAGAATATTTAGAGAATGGTGGGCGATACCGGGCTCGAACCAGTGACCCCCTGCTTGTAAGGCAGGTGCTCTCCCAACTGAGCTAATCGCCCACTAAAAGTTTTAATTCCTTCGTGGAGAAAGAATGGTGGGTCGTGCAGGATTCGAACCTGCGACCAATTGATTAAAAGTCAACTGCTCTACCAACTGAGCTAACGACCCAATGGTATCCCGTAGGGGAGTCGAACCCCTGTTACCGCCGTGAAAGGGCGGTGTCCTAGGCCTCTAGACGAACGGGACACTGCTAATTTATCTCCACTTTAAAAAGTAGAAACAAACTTTGAAGAACTTGGGAGTTCTTCATCTCTTTGCTTTTCTAAACCTAATCAATCTGTGTGGACACTTATCGTGAATATCTTCGTATAAGGAGGTGATCCAGCCCCAGGTTCCCCTAGGGCTACCTTGTTACGACTTCACCCCAGTCATGAACCACAAAGTGGTGAGCGTCCTCCCCGAAAGGTTAAACTACCCACTTCTTTTGCAGCCCACTCCCATGGTGTGACGGGCGGTGTGTACAAGGCCCGGGAACGTATTCACCGTAGCATTCTGATCTACGATTACTAGCGATTCCGACTTCATGGAGTCGAGTTGCAGACTCCAATCCGGACTACGACGCACTTTTTGGGATTCGCTCACTATCGCTAGCTTGCTGCCCTCTGTATGCGCCATTGTAGCACGTGTGTAGCCCTACTCGTAAGGGCCATGATGACTTGACGTCGTCCCCACCTTCCTCCGGTTTATCACCGGCAGTCTCCCTGGAGTTCCCGACATTACTCGCTGGCAAACAAGGATAAGGGTTGCGCTCGTTGCGGGACTTAACCCAACATTTCACAACACGAGCTGACGACAGCCATGCAGCACCTGTCTCAGAGCTCCCGAAGGCACACCTGCGTCTCCGCTGGCTTCTCTGGATGTCAAGAGTAGGTAAGGTTCTTCGCGTTGCATCGAATTAAACCACATGCTCCACCGCTTGTGCGGGCCCCCGTCAATTCATTTGAGTTTTAATCTTGCGACCGTACTCCCCAGGCGGTCTACTTAACGCGTTAGCTCCGAAAGCCACGGCTCAAGGCCACAACCTCCAAGTAGACATCGTTTACGGCGTGGACTACCAGGGTATCTAATCCTGTTTGCTCCCCACGCTTTCGCATCTGAGTGTCAGTATCTGTCCAGGGGGCCGCCTTCGCCACTGGTATTCCTTCAGATCTCTACGCATTTCACCGCTACACCTGAAATTCTACCCCCCTCTACAGTACTCTAGTTCACCAGTTTCAAATGCAGTTCCGAGGTTGAGCCCCGGGCTTTCACATCTGACTTAATGAACCACCTGCATGCGCTTTACGCCCAGTAATTCCGATTAACGCTCGCACCCTCCGTATTACCGCGGCTGCTGGCACGGAGTTAGCCGGTGCTTCTTCTGTTGCTAACGTCAAGAGATAGCGCTATTAACACTACCCCCTTCCTCACAACTGAAAGTACTTTACAACCCGAAGGCCTTCTTCATACACGCGGCATGGCTGCATCAGGCTTTCGCCCATTGTGCAATATTCCCCACTGCTGCCTCCCGTAGGAGTCTGGACCGTGTCTCAGTTCCAGTGTGGCTGATCATCCTCTCAGACCAGCTAGGGATCGTCGCCTTGGTGAGCCATTACCTCACCAACTAGCTAATCCCACCTAGGCATATCTTGACGCGAGAGGCCCGAAGGTCCCCCTCTTTGGCCCGTAGGCATTATGCGGTATTAGCCATCGTTTCCAATGGTTATCCCCCACATCAAGGCAATTTCCTAGGCATTACTCACCCGTCCGCCGCTCGACGCCCATTAACGCACCCGAAGGATTGTTAGTGTCGTTTCCGCTCGACTTGCATGTGTTAGGCCTGCCGCCAGCGTTCAATCTGAGCCATGATCAAACTCTTCAATTTAAGATTTTGTGACTCAACGAATACTGACTTCAAAACTAATATTCATGTAAACATGAATATGTAATTCTAAAGCTATTACCATTCCAACAGAATGGTAATGAATTGACTGTGCCAAATAACCGAAGTTATTTGTATTGGTCACTCAGTTCATTGAAATCAATTTTGATTCCGAAGAATCTGTTTTATCTAATGATAAAACGTTTTGATATTCATCAACGAGTGCCCACACAGATTGATAGGTTTAAATTGTTAAAGAGCTTTGCTTTCAGTGCCTTAGCACTTAAGCAGGACGCGTATAATACGCTTTCTACTTTGAAAGTCAACATAAAATACTAAGAAAACTTAGAACTCTATGGTGACTTGTCTACTTTGTAGACAAAGTCGAAATTAAAGCCTGGCGATGTCCTACTCTCACATGGGGAAGCCCCACACTACCATCGGCGCTATTGTGTTTCACTTCTGAGTTCGGCATGGAATCAGGTGGGTCCACAATGCTATGGTCGCCAAGCAAATTTTAAAATTCGGAAAGCTGCTTCTCTATTTAATAGAGCTATAAAAGTTATTCTCTTCAAACTCATTCAAGGTCTGTCTTTGAGTCCACAAAACCCCTTGGGTGTTGTATGGTTAAGCCTCACGGGCAATTAGTACAGGTTAGCTCAATGCCTCGCAGCACTTACACACCCTGCCTATCAACGTCGTAGTCTACGACAACCCTTTAGGACGCTTATAGCGCCAGGGAAAACTCATCTCAAGGCTCGCTTCCCGCTTAGATGCTTTCAGCGGTTATCGATTCCGAACTTAGCTACCGGGCAATGCCATTGGCATGACAACCCGAACACCAGAGGTTCGTCCACTCCGGTCCTCTCGTACTAGGAGCAGCCCCTTTCAATTTTCCAACGCCCACGGCAGATAGGGACCGAACTGTCTCACGACGTTCTAAACCCAGCTCGCGTACCACTTTAAATGGCGAACAGCCATACCCTTGGGACCGACTTCAGCCCCAGGATGTGATGAGCCGACATCGAGGTGCCAAACACCGCCGTCGATATGAACTCTTGGGCGGTATCAGCCTGTTATCCCCGGAGTACCTTTTATCCGTTGAGCGATGGCCCTTCCATTCAGAACCACCGGATCACTATGACCTGCTTTCGCACCTGCTCGAATTGTCATTCTCGCAGTCAAGCGGGCTTATGCCATTGCACTAACCACACGATGTCCAACCGTGTTTAGCCCACCTTCGTGCTCCTCCGTTACTCTTTGGGAGGAGACCGCCCCAGTCAAACTACCCACCAGGCACTGTCCGTAATCCCGATTCAGGGACCAACGTTAGAACATCAAAACTACAAGGGTGGTATTTCAAGGACGACTCCACCACATCTAGCGACGCGGTTTCAAAGTCTCCCACCTATCCTACACATGTAGGTTCAATGTTCAGTGCCAAGCTGTAGTAAAGGTTCACGGGGTCTTTCCGTCTAGCCGCGGGTACACTGCATCTTCACAGCGATTTCAATTTCACTGAGTCTCGGGTGGAGACAGCGTGGCCATCATTACGCCATTCGTGCAGGTCGGAACTTACCCGACAAGGAATTTCGCTACCTTAGGACCGTTATAGTTACGGCCGCCGTTTACCGGGGCTTCGATCAAGAGCTTCGACCGAAGTCTAACCCCATCAATTAACCTTCCGGCACCGGGCAGGCGTCACACCGTATACGTCATCTTACGATTTTGCACAGTGCTGTGTTTTTAATAAACAGTTGCAGCCACCTGGTATCTGCGACTCTCGTCTGCTCCATCCGCAAGGGACTTCACTGATAAGAGCGTACCTTCTCCCGAAGTTACGGTACCATTTTGCCTAGTTCCTTCACCCGAGTTCTCTCAAGCGCCTTGGTATTCTCTACCCGACCACCTGTGTCGGTTTGGGGTACGATTCCTTACAATCTGAAGCTTAGAGGCTTTTCCTGGAAGCATGGCATCAATGACTTCACTACCGTAGTAGCTCGACATCGTATCTCAGCGTTAGTAGCGGTCCGGATTTACCTAAACCACCCGCCTACGTACTTGAACCTGGACAACCGTCGCCAGGCCCACCTAGCCTTCTCCGTCCCCCCATCGCAATTGTAAGAAGTACGGGAATATTAACCCGTTTCCCATCGACTACGCCTTTCGGCCTCGCCTTAGGAGTCGACTTACCCTGCCCCGATTAACGTTGGACAGGAACCCTTGGTCTTCCGGCGAGGGAGTTTTTCACTCCCTTTATCGTTACTCATGTCAGCATTCGCACTTCTGATACCTCCAGCAGCCCTTACAGACCACCTTCAACGGCTTACAGAACGCTCCCCTACCCCACATACCCTAAGGTACGTAGCCGCAGCTTCGGTGTATAGCTTAGCCCCGTTACATCTTCCGCGCAGGCCGACTCGACCAGTGAGCTATTACGCTTTCTTTAAATGATGGCTGCTTCTAAGCCAACATCCTGGCTGTCTGAGCCTTCCCACATCGTTTCCCACTTAGCTATACTTTGGGACCTTAGCTGGCGGTCTGGGTTGTTTCCCTCTCCACGACGGACGTTAGCACCCGCCGTGTGTCTCCCGGATAGTACTTACTGGTATTCGGAGTTTGCAAAGGGTTGGTAAGTCGGGATGACCCCCTAGCCTTAACAGTGCTCTACCCCCAGTAGTATTCGTCCGAGGCGCTACCTAAATAGCTTTCGGGGAGAACCAGCTATCTCCAGGTTTGATTGGCCTTTCACCCCTAGCCACAAGTCATCCGCTAATTTTTCAACATTAGTCGGTTCGGTCCTCCAGTTGATGTTACTCAACCTTCAACCTGCCCATGGCTAGATCACCTGGTTTCGGGTCTAATCCTAGCAACTGTACGCCCAGTTAAGACTCGGTTTCCCTACGGCTCCCCTAAACGGTTAACCTTGCTACTAAAATTAAGTCGCTGACCCATTATACAAAAGGTACGCAGTCACACCACGAAGGTGCTCCTACTGCTTGTACGTACACGGTTTCAGGTTCTATTTCACTCCCCTCACAGGGGTTCTTTTCGCCTTTCCCTCACGGTACTGGTTCACTATCGGTCAGTCAGTAGTATTTAGCCTTGGAGGATGGTCCCCCCATATTCAGACAGGATATCACGTGTCCCGCCCTACTCGTTTTCACTGATGATGAGATGTCGATTACGGGGCTATCACCCTTTACTGCGGCACTTTCCAGAGCCTTCATCTGTCTCATTAAAAGCTTAAGGGCTAATCCAATTTCGCTCGCCGCTACTTTCGGAATCTCGGTTGATTTCTCTTCCTCGGGGTACTTAGATGTTTCAGTTCCCCCGGTTTGCCTCCTGTTGCTATGTATTCACAACAGGATACTTACTTATGTAAGTGGGTTTCCCCATTCAGGAATCCCAGACTCAAAAGGTTATTACTACCTAATCTGGGCTTATCGCAAGTTATTACGCCTTTCATCGCCTCTGACTGCCAAGGCATCCACCGTGTACGCTTAGTCACTTAACCATACAACCCGAAAGGGTCTTATGTATGGCAACTAACCAAGGTTTTTGGTTGTCATCAAGAAGGGTTAATTCTCGATGACTGTTTGCCGGACTCAATTGTGAATCAATGTAAACATTGATTCGAATACAAGACACTTGAATGTGTTTGTTGTGTTTACCATAAAGATAAACATTGAGAACTTTTAAATTTGATTGAATTACTCGTAAGTAATCAATCAGTCAGCTTTCCAAATTGTTAAAGAGCATAAAGCAAAAAGCTTTAATCAATAACTTACGTTATTAATTAAAGCTCTGGCTTTAACTAAATCTAAACCATCAATCTGTGTGGACACTTATCGTGAGTATCTTCGTATAAGGAGGTGATCCAGCCCCAGGTTCCCCTAGGGCTACCTTGTTACGACTTCACCCCAGTCATGAACCACAAAGTGGTGAGCGTCCTCCCCGAAAGGTTAAACTACCCACTTCTTTTGCAGCCCACTCCCATGGTGTGACGGGCGGTGTGTACAAGGCCCGGGAACGTATTCACCGTAGCATTCTGATCTACGATTACTAGCGATTCCGACTTCATGGAGTCGAGTTGCAGACTCCAATCCGGACTACGACGCACTTTTTGGGATTCGCTCACTATCGCTAGCTTGCTGCCCTCTGTATGCGCCATTGTAGCACGTGTGTAGCCCTACTCGTAAGGGCCATGATGACTTGACGTCGTCCCCACCTTCCTCCGGTTTATCACCGGCAGTCTCCCTGGAGTTCCCGACATTACTCGCTGGCAAACAAGGATAAGGGTTGCGCTCGTTGCGGGACTTAACCCAACATTTCACAACACGAGCTGACGACAGCCATGCAGCACCTGTCTCAGAGCTCCCGAAGGCACACCTGCGTCTCCGCTGGCTTCTCTGGATGTCAAGAGTAGGTAAGGTTCTTCGCGTTGCATCGAATTAAACCACATGCTCCACCGCTTGTGCGGGCCCCCGTCAATTCATTTGAGTTTTAATCTTGCGACCGTACTCCCCAGGCGGTCTACTTAACGCGTTAGCTCCGAAAGCCACGGCTCAAGGCCACAACCTCCAAGTAGACATCGTTTACGGCGTGGACTACCAGGGTATCTAATCCTGTTTGCTCCCCACGCTTTCGCATCTGAGTGTCAGTATCTGTCCAGGGGGCCGCCTTCGCCACTGGTATTCCTTCAGATCTCTACGCATTTCACCGCTACACCTGAAATTCTACCCCCCTCTACAGTACTCTAGTTCACCAGTTTCAAATGCAGTTCCGAGGTTGAGCCCCGGGCTTTCACATCTGACTTAATGAACCACCTGCATGCGCTTTACGCCCAGTAATTCCGATTAACGCTCGCACCCTCCGTATTACCGCGGCTGCTGGCACGGAGTTAGCCGGTGCTTCTTCTGTTGCTAACGTCAAGAGATAGCGCTATTAACACTACCCCCTTCCTCACAACTGAAAGTACTTTACAACCCGAAGGCCTTCTTCATACACGCGGCATGGCTGCATCAGGCTTTCGCCCATTGTGCAATATTCCCCACTGCTGCCTCCCGTAGGAGTCTGGACCGTGTCTCAGTTCCAGTGTGGCTGATCATCCTCTCAGACCAGCTAGGGATCGTCGCCTTGGTGAGCCATTACCTCACCAACTAGCTAATCCCACCTAGGCATATCTTGACGCGAGAGGCCCGAAGGTCCCCCTCTTTGGCCCGTAGGCATTATGCGGTATTAGCCATCGTTTCCAATGGTTATCCCCCACATCAAGGCAATTTCCTAGGCATTACTCACCCGTCCGCCGCTCGACGCCCATTAACGCACCCGAAGGATTGTTAGTGTCGTTTCCGCTCGACTTGCATGTGTTAGGCCTGCCGCCAGCGTTCAATCTGAGCCATGATCAAACTCTTCAATTTAAGATTTTGTGACTCAACGAATACTGACTTCAAAACTAATATTCATGTAAACATGAATATGTAATTCTAAAGCTATTACCATTCCAACAGAATGGTAATGAATTGACTGTGCCAAATAACCGAAGTTATTTGTATTGGTCACTCAGTTCATTGAAATCAATTTTGATTCCGAAGAATCTGTTTTATCTAACGATAAAACGTTTTGATATTCATCAACGAGTGCCCACACAGATTGATAGGTTTAAATTGTTAAAGAGCTTTGCTTTCAGTGCCTTAGCACTTAAGCAGGACGCGTATAATACGCTTTCTACTTTGAAAGTCAACATAAAATACTAAGAAAACTTAGAACTCTATGGTGACTTGTCTACTTTGTAGACAAAGTCGAAATTAAAGCCTGGCGATGTCCTACTCTCACATGGGGAAGCCCCACACTACCATCGGCGCTATTGTGTTTCACTTCTGAGTTCGGCATGGAATCAGGTGGGTCCACAATGCTATGGTCGCCAAGCAAATTTTAAAATTCGGAAAGCTGCTTCTCTATTTAATAGAGCTATAAAAGTTATTCTCTTCAAACTCATTCAAGGTCTGTCTTTGAGTCCACAAAACCCCTTGGGTGTTGTATGGTTAAGCCTCACGGGCAATTAGTACAGGTTAGCTCAATGCCTCGCAGCACTTACACACCCTGCCTATCAACGTCGTAGTCTACGACAACCCTTTAGGACGCTTATAGCGCCAGGGAAAACTCATCTCAAGGCTCGCTTCCCGCTTAGATGCTTTCAGCGGTTATCGATTCCGAACTTAGCTACCGGGCAATGCCATTGGCATGACAACCCGAACACCAGAGGTTCGTCCACTCCGGTCCTCTCGTACTAGGAGCAGCCCCTTTCAATTTTCCAACGCCCACGGCAGATAGGGACCGAACTGTCTCACGACGTTCTAAACCCAGCTCGCGTACCACTTTAAATGGCGAACAGCCATACCCTTGGGACCGACTTCAGCCCCAGGATGTGATGAGCCGACATCGAGGTGCCAAACACCGCCGTCGATATGAACTCTTGGGCGGTATCAGCCTGTTATCCCCGGAGTACCTTTTATCCGTTGAGCGATGGCCCTTCCATTCAGAACCACCGGATCACTATGACCTGCTTTCGCACCTGCTCGAATTGTCATTCTCGCAGTCAAGCGGGCTTATGCCATTGCACTAACCACACGATGTCCAACCGTGTTTAGCCCACCTTCGTGCTCCTCCGTTACTCTTTGGGAGGAGACCGCCCCAGTCAAACTACCCACCAGGCACTGTCCGTAATCCCGATTCAGGGACCAACGTTAGAACATCAAAACTACAAGGGTGGTATTTCAAGGACGACTCCACCACATCTAGCGACGCGGTTTCAAAGTCTCCCACCTATCCTACACATGTAGGTTCAATGTTCAGTGCCAAGCTGTAGTAAAGGTTCACGGGGTCTTTCCGTCTAGCCGCGGGTACACTGCATCTTCACAGCGATTTCAATTTCACTGAGTCTCGGGTGGAGACAGCGTGGCCATCATTACGCCATTCGTGCAGGTCGGAACTTACCCGACAAGGAATTTCGCTACCTTAGGACCGTTATAGTTACGGCCGCCGTTTACCGGGGCTTCGATCAAGAGCTTCGACCGAAGTCTAACCCCATCAATTAACCTTCCGGCACCGGGCAGGCGTCACACCGTATACGTCATCTTACGATTTTGCACAGTGCTGTGTTTTTAATAAACAGTTGCAGCCACCTGGTATCTGCGACTCTCGTCTGCTCCATCCGCAAGGGACTTCACTGATAAGAGCGTACCTTCTCCCGAAGTTACGGTACCATTTTGCCTAGTTCCTTCACCCGAGTTCTCTCAAGCGCCTTGGTATTCTCTACCCGACCACCTGTGTCGGTTTGGGGTACGATTCCTTACAATCTGAAGCTTAGAGGCTTTTCCTGGAAGCATGGCATCAATGACTTCACTACCGTAGTAGCTCGACATCGTATCTCAGCGTTAGTAGCGGTCCGGATTTACCTAAACCACCCGCCTACGTACTTGAACCTGGACAACCGTCGCCAGGCCCACCTAGCCTTCTCCGTCCCCCCATCGCAATTGTAAGAAGTACGGGAATATTAACCCGTTTCCCATCGACTACGCCTTTCGGCCTCGCCTTAGGAGTCGACTTACCCTGCCCCGATTAACGTTGGACAGGAACCCTTGGTCTTCCGGCGAGGGAGTTTTTCACTCCCTTTATCGTTACTCATGTCAGCATTCGCACTTCTGATACCTCCAGCAGCCCTTACAGACCACCTTCAACGGCTTACAGAACGCTCCCCTACCCCACATACCCTAAGGTACGTAGCCGCAGCTTCGGTGTATAGCTTAGCCCCGTTACATCTTCCGCGCAGGCCGACTCGACCAGTGAGCTATTACGCTTTCTTTAAATGATGGCTGCTTCTAAGCCAACATCCTGGCTGTCTGAGCCTTCCCACATCGTTTCCCACTTAGCTATACTTTGGGACCTTAGCTGGCGGTCTGGGTTGTTTCCCTCTCCACGACGGACGTTAGCACCCGCCGTGTGTCTCCCGGATAGTACTTACTGGTATTCGGAGTTTGCAAAGGGTTGGTAAGTCGGGATGACCCCCTAGCCTTAACAGTGCTCTACCCCCAGTAGTATTCGTCCGAGGCGCTACCTAAATAGCTTTCGGGGAGAACCAGCTATCTCCAGGTTTGATTGGCCTTTCACCCCTAGCCACAAGTCATCCGCTAATTTTTCAACATTAGTCGGTTCGGTCCTCCAGTTGATGTTACTCAACCTTCAACCTGCCCATGGCTAGATCACCTGGTTTCGGGTCTAATCCTAGCAACTGTACGCCCAGTTAAGACTCGGTTTCCCTACGGCTCCCCTAAACGGTTAACCTTGCTACTAAAATTAAGTCGCTGACCCATTATACAAAAGGTACGCAGTCACACCACGAAGGTGCTCCTACTGCTTGTACGTACACGGTTTCAGGTTCTATTTCACTCCCCTCACAGGGGTTCTTTTCGCCTTTCCCTCACGGTACTGGTTCACTATCGGTCAGTCAGTAGTATTTAGCCTTGGAGGATGGTCCCCCCATATTCAGACAGGATATCACGTGTCCCGCCCTACTCGTTTTCACTGATGATGAGATGTCGATTACGGGGCTATCACCCTTTATTGCGGCACTTTCCAGAGCCTTCATCTGTCTCATTAAAAGCTTAAGGGCTAATCCAATTTCGCTCGCCGCTACTTTCGGAATCTCGGTTGATTTCTCTTCCTCGGGGTACTTAGATGTTTCAGTTCCCCCGGTTTGCCTCCTGTTGCTATGTATTCACAACAGGATACTTACTTATGTAAGTGGGTTTCCCCATTCAGGAATCCCAGACTCAAAAGGTTATTACTACCTAATCTGGGCTTATCGCAAGTTATTACGCCTTTCATCGCCTCTGACTGCCAAGGCATCCACCGTGTACGCTTAGTCACTTAACCATACAACCCGAAAGGGTTTCTATTTGCTTTCACTTTAAAAAGTGAAGACAAATAAGCGTATGGCAACTAACCAAGGTTTTTGGTTGTCATCAAGAAGGGTTAATTCTTGATAACTGTTTGCCGGACTCAATGTGATTCAAACAAGTTTGAATCGAATACAAGACACTTGAATGTGTTTGTTGTGTCTACCATAAAGGTAAACATTGAGAACTTTTAAATTTGATTGAATTACTCGTAAGTAATCAATCAGTCAGCTTTCCAAATTGTTAAAGAGCATAAAGCAAAAAGCTTTAATCAATAACTTACGTTATTAATTAAAGCTCTGGCTTTAACTAAATCTAAACCATCAATCTGTGTGGACACTTATCGTGAATATCTTCGTATAAGGAGGTGATCCAGCCCCAGGTTCCCCTAGGGCTACCTTGTTACGACTTCACCCCAGTCATGAACCACAAAGTGGTGAGCGTCCTCCCCGAAAGGTTAAACTACCCACTTCTTTTGCAGCCCACTCCCATGGTGTGACGGGCGGTGTGTACAAGGCCCGGGAACGTATTCACCGTAGCATTCTGATCTACGATTACTAGCGATTCCGACTTCATGGAGTCGAGTTGCAGACTCCAATCCGGACTACGACGCACTTTTTGGGATTCGCTCACTATCGCTAGCTTGCTGCCCTCTGTATGCGCCATTGTAGCACGTGTGTAGCCCTACTCGTAAGGGCCATGATGACTTGACGTCGTCCCCACCTTCCTCCGGTTTATCACCGGCAGTCTCCCTGGAGTTCCCGACATTACTCGCTGGCAAACAAGGATAAGGGTTGCGCTCGTTGCGGGACTTAACCCAACATTTCACAACACGAGCTGACGACAGCCATGCAGCACCTGTCTCAGAGCTCCCGAAGGCACACCTGCGTCTCCGCTGGCTTCTCTGGATGTCAAGAGTAGGTAAGGTTCTTCGCGTTGCATCGAATTAAACCACATGCTCCACCGCTTGTGCGGGCCCCCGTCAATTCATTTGAGTTTTAATCTTGCGACCGTACTCCCCAGGCGGTCTACTTAACGCGTTAGCTCCGAAAGCCACGGCTCAAGGCCACAACCTCCAAGTAGACATCGTTTACGGCGTGGACTACCAGGGTATCTAATCCTGTTTGCTCCCCACGCTTTCGCATCTGAGTGTCAGTATCTGTCCAGGGGGCCGCCTTCGCCACTGGTATTCCTTCAGATCTCTACGCATTTCACCGCTACACCTGAAATTCTACCCCCTCTACAGTACTCTAGTTCACCAGTTTCAAATGCAGTTCCGAGGTTGAGCCCCGGGCTTTCACATCTGACTTAATGAACCACCTGCATGCGCTTTACGCCCAGTAATTCCGATTAACGCTCGCACCCTCCGTATTACCGCGGCTGCTGGCACGGAGTTAGCCGGTGCTTCTTCTGTTGCTAACGTCAAGAGATAGCGCTATTAACACTACCCCCTTCCTCACAACTGAAAGTACTTTACAACCCGAAGGCCTTCTTCATACACGCGGCATGGCTGCATCAGGCTTTCGCCCATTGTGCAATATTCCCCACTGCTGCCTCCCGTAGGAGTCTGGACCGTGTCTCAGTTCCAGTGTGGCTGATCATCCTCTCAGACCAGCTAGGGATCGTCGCCTTGGTGAGCCATTACCTCACCAACTAGCTAATCCCACCTAGGCATATCTTGACGCGAGAGGCCCGAAGGTCCCCCTCTTTGGCCCGTAGGCATTATGCGGTATTAGCCATCGTTTCCAATGGTTATCCCCCACATCAAGGCAATTTCCTAGGCATTACTCACCCGTCCGCCGCTCGACGCCCATTAACGCACCCGAAGGATTGTTAGTGTCGTTTCCGCTCGACTTGCATGTGTTAGGCCTGCCGCCAGCGTTCAATCTGAGCCATGATCAAACTCTTCAATTTAAGATTTTGTGACTCAACGAATACTGACTTCAAAACTAATATTCATGTAAACATGAATATGTAATTCTAAAGCTATTACCATTCCAACAGAATGGTAATGAATTGACTGTGCCAAATAACCGAAGTTATTTGTATTGGTCACTCAGTTCATTGAAATCAATTTTGATTCCGAAGAATCTGTTTTATCTAACGATAAAACGTTTTGATATTCATCAACGAGTGCCCACACAGATTGATAGGTTTAAATTGTTAAAGAGCTCTAGCGTTTTGTGATTTACATCTCAGTCGCTAGGGGTGCGTACTATACCTGCACCACTTTGAGAGTCAAGGGTTATTTTCAAACTCTTTTTCTCTACCGATTTCGCTGTGTGACTTTCGTCTCACTCCGTGTCGGTGAGGCGGCATTATAGAGAGATTGAAGGGGAGCACAAGGGCTTTTTGAAATAAAAGTTTTGTTCGCCTAAAAAGCCACCAGATCCGCATTTTTCGAATAAAAACTAAACATTTGAGACGTATCACAGCAATACATTGGAAAAATGGAAGCCATGAACGTAAGATTCATGTGTCTATTTTGTTAATGGTAGATGCGTCTATTTCGTTTATTAATATGTAGTATTCCGATATGAACTCAAAAAAATCGATGTTGTTAATTGTCGCACTGGCTGTATTAGGCGGCATTGTTTTCTCTCAGGTAGATATATCGCCTGCAATTACCTTTATCCTTGGTGTCTTGGCTTCCGCTTTTGTTGTTAACTTTTCAAGCACCGACTCAAAATCAGATTCAGAACCTAAGGCTTCAACAAAAACACTTTATGTGGGTAACCTTCCATACAAAGCGAACGAATCACATGTACGTGAATTATTCTCAGAGCATGGTGAAGTATTTGCAGTACGTTTAATGAAAGACAAACGTACTGGTAAAAGAAGAGGCTTTGGATTTGTTGTTATGGCAAGTAATGATGTGAATCATGCAATATCTGCACTTAACGATAAAGATTACATGCAACGAACTTTAAAAGTACGTGTTGCAAATGATCCTAAACATCCTGAAGCGGACGAATCTGAACTGAGCTAAACCCTAACTGCTTTAACATACTATTTAGTGCACTTTCTTTTTTAGGGAGTGCACTACAAAAAACCTCACGCACTCCACCTTCTTTATTAATGCTTTCCAAGCTCAACAAATCTTGAACCCGCTTAGCTATCGCTTTACCAGAATCTATCAGCACTACGCTTTCACCTAATACTTGTTGAATCTCTGATTTGATCAGTGGGAAGTGGGTACATCCTAAAACTGCCACATCAATCATGTTGATCATCGGTTGAAGAATTTGCTGCAACTCTTCAAGGCTAATCTCCTCGCCTCTAAGTTTATCTTCGGCCATATCCACCAGCCGAGTGGAACCTAATAGCTCCACTCTTTTATTACTCGAAAAATTTTTGATTAGATCGTGTGTGTATTCACGAGTAATCGTCGCTGGAGTTGCAATAAGGCCAACGGCTTTATTAGCCAATAATGAAGCTGGTTTGATTGCCGGGACAACACCGACAATAGGGATAAGATTATTAGCGCGAAGTGTAGGCAAGACTATCGTACTGGCCGTATTACAAGCTATCACTACAATATCAATAGCGTGACTCACCACAAAACTGGCCACAATACTTTGGACTCGCTGAATGAGAACTAGCTGATCGAGCTCACCATATGGGTAAGCCTCATTATCGAATACATAGATATAGTTGTGATTGGGTAGTAACTGGCTTATCTCTTTATATACAGACAGACCGCCAACTCCAGAATCAAAGACCAATATGTTTTTTTGTATGCTTTCCGACACAACCATTACCTGTAATAAGTTCCACAGCAATGATACCCTTTCACTTAGTTTTCGCCAATCATCACTCTACATAATGCAAGCTCGGTAGCGTTGATGCACAAAGCACTCACCCTGCTCTGCATTTTCTAGCTCTATCTTAAGTTTTCCTTTAAAGCATGGCGCTGACGTTACTAAGGTATGAAACTCACCATCTTCACCACATGGGTCGACGTGACTTGGCAGACTGTCTATTAGTTCAGGTGTGTATTCTTTCCCGCAATAGCTCATGTCTAATGCATCGATATCAACTGTGACGAGAAAGGTTTCGATTCCTCTATCTATTATTTCTTGAGCCAGCGCTTGGCTACTCTGTCCCAGTAGAGGAAAAACACACTCCCAACCCGCAGGTTCTATATAACTTCTTCGGTAATCAGCAATACCATTGCAAAACATATCGCCGAATGCCACGGCATCGATAAATAAACCAGATCCTTTAAGTGCCGTAACAATAGTACTTTGATAGATCTCATTACTTGGGAAGACTTCCGGCAGCTCAATCGTTATTAATGGCAAACCAATCAATGTTGCCTGCATTCCGACAACCTCGATTGGTGTTACTTGGAAAGGAACCTCATTTCCCACATACGTAGTATAGAGAGCAACAACTTCATACTCAGTGCTTTCAAGTAGACGTTCTAGGGTTAATGTAGAGTCTTTGCCTGATGACCAACTTATGACGACTTTCTTTTTCATTGATATACCCAATAAGAAAAAACCGCCCGAAGGCGGTTTAGGTGTTAATTAGAATTGGTAAGTAGCATTCATGTGATATGTACGCTCTGGTGATGGGTACCCACCAGCAGTCTCATACTCTTCGTCAGTTAAATTATCCACTCGACCATTTAAAGTTAGGTTTTCATTCGCATAGTAGTTCACTGAAACATCAAACAAACTATACGCAGCAAGATCTTCAGAGAAATCCGGTCTCTCACCGACATATTGGTAACCTAGCGAAACATCAACCTCATCGAAACTAGCCACTGCATTATACTTGTAAATCTTCTTAGCTCGGCGTATCAATTGCTCACCAGATTGATCTTCTGGGTCTTGGAAGTTAGCGCTCACTTGGTGATTAATAAAGCTAGTATCAAATCCAACGACCACTTCCACACCACGCAGTTGGCTTTCGCCACCGGTATTGTAGTACTTGCTTGTCGCGTAGTTGTAATCAATTAAGTCTTCGACATTCGTATCATAGCCAGTAATCGACCAATCAACATCTTTGATTAAGCCACCAAAAGTCAGCTCAAATGAATCTGCCTTTTCAGCTTCTAACTGTGCATTACCGTAGTAGCTATAAAGTTGATATAAGTTAGGTGCCTTGAATGATGTGCCATAAGCCGCTTTTACGAAAAGCCACTCAGCATAACGGTAGCCTAACCCGGTATTGTAAGTAGTCTCAGTACCAAACTGTTCATTATCATCAACACGAAGGCTAAGCTCACCAAACACTTTATCCGCATCTGCGTTTAATGCTGCGAAGTATGCAATATTCGTTCTATCGTATTCAGTATTCGAAGGCTTCACAATATAAGCCTCATCACGCCAATCTACACCGCCACTAAGAGTCAGTGCCGAAGTCAGTTTGTATGAATTCACCCATTGAACATTTAGCTGTTCGAGTTCATCAGATGTTGCTGACACCGAGTTTTTACCTAAGGACTGTTCGTAGTTCCAGTTATCTTGATTCTGATAGTTAACTAGGAAATCAGACTTAAGTTCACTGCCACTATATTTAACCCCAGCAGCAAAGGTAGAATTCTGAACTTCTGCCTCTTTGTAAGAGTGGACAGGTGCTCCCGTAATATAATCAACATACGAACCATCATATTGAGAGATAGTCTCGAACATTCGGAAGTTAGCAAAGCCACTCCATTGCTGATCAAAGTTATGAACATAACCAATTAGTGCGTTGCGCGATTCGAAACCATGGCGGTCACCATCATTTATTCCCGAGATTGGGTGAACGTTGTAACCCTCATCCGAATCGTAACCAACAGATACGTTTAAGTGACCATTTTCGCCAACTTTAGTACCGCTAACAAAACTTAACTCTTCATAATCACGGCTGCCTAATCCCGCACTCACTACCGTTTCTTCATTGTCAGAACTGGCAACTGTAATGATATTAATCACACCACCAATAGCCTCTGAACCATACATAGCAGCACGAGCGCCTCGTACATACTCGACTCGTTCAACAAATGTGATTGGCAGCTGGCTGAAATCGACACCACCTTTTGCAGCGCGAGCAAAACGAATGCCGTCAATTAACACAAGAACCTGATCAGAGTTAGCACCTCGAACAAAGATCGAAGCTTGCTGGCCTCTACCACCATTCTGTGTAACTTGAATACCCGTTAATCGTTTGAATACATCAGTTAGTGACTTAGCTTGAATACGAGCTATATCTTGACGTGTCACAACCTCAACTTGAGCGACAACACTTTCAGTGCTTTGCTCAAAACGGTTAGCCGTAACCACCATGGTTTCGTCGGTAGATGCTTGTTGGGCGTGTAAATTGGAGATAGGTGAAAGCAGCGATGCTACAGCAACCGCTAAAAGGGATTTGTTCATGTTGTGATCCTAAATCGCGTAAAGTCCTACCAAACCACATCTTATGGTTTGGCCGCTGGCAGGTATTCGGACTCAAGAGCACAACCTTTATGGTTACCTAATACTCGACTTCCCACAAAAAGCTATTTGCAGTGTCTTATGAATACTCGTTCTCTTTTACCGCTGCGCGTCAGTTCTGGATTTACACCAGATTCCCTCTTCAGCCATCTATACATCTAAATGACACCAGCTTGCCGAAGATAGTATTGACCTCTGAATCATTTGTCTAGTCTAAGATAGTTATAAGCTATAGTTTTCATGGCCTATTTACACTGAATGACTCTCAACACTGGACAAGCGCCTGTGATTGAATAAAATCTGCGCTCTTGATTTAAAAGCACGACAGCAAAAGGCATAACAATGGCGAATTTAGATGTAAACCCGCAACGCTACCAAGAACAACTGGCAGAAAAGACAGAGCGTCTTACTGAAATGTTCTCAGAATATAATGTGCCTGAGCTGGAAGTGTATGAATCTCCAGAACAACACTACCGCATGCGTGCTGAGTTCCGCGTGTGGCATGAAGGTGACGATATGTATTACGTCATGTTCAACCAAGAGACTAAAGAAAAATATCGCGTAGACCAGTTCCCTGCTGCTAGCCGTCTAATCAATGACTTGATGCCTCTATTAACGGATGCAATGAAGGACAACCACTCTCTACGCCACAAACTATTCCAAGTAGATTTCCTTTCTACATTAAGCGGCGAGATTTTGGTGTCACTACTTTACCACCGTCAATTAGGTGAACAGTGGATTCAAGATGCTAAAGTACTTAAGCAGCAATTAAACGATGAAGGTTTTAACCTAAACCTGATTGGTCGTGCGCGTAAGATGAAAATCGTACTGGACCGTGACTACGTTATTGAAAAGCTAGACGTGAATGGTGATAGCTACATCTACCAACAAGTAGAGAACAGCTTTACTCAACCAAACGGAAAAGTAGCAGAGAAAATGTTGGAATGGGCTGTCGACTGTACTCAAGACAGCAAAGGTGACTTGCTTGAGCTTTACTGTGGTAACGGTAACTTCTCATTAGCGCTGGCACAAAACTTCGAGCGTGTACTGGCAACAGAACTGGCGAAGCCGTCAGTGGAATCTGCACAATACAACATCGCGGCGAACAAGATCGATAATGTTCAGATCATCCGTATGTCTGCAGAAGATTTTACCGTAGCAATGGAAGGCAAGCGTGAATTCCGTCGTCTACAGCAAGCGAACATCGATCTTAAGAGCTACAACTGCAACACTATCTTTGTTGATCCACCGCGTTCAGGTATGGATGTAGATACTTGTAAGATGGTTCAAGGCTACGAGCGTATCATGTACATCTCTTGTAACCCTGAAACGTTGAAAGAGAACCTAGAGATCCTAAGCGAAACACACAATATCACTCGTTTTGCTCTGTTTGACCAGTTCCCTTACACCCACCACATGGAAGCAGGTGTATTCTTAGAGCGCAAAGCATAAGTCTCGCTTTCTCGGCCTAAGACAAACAGCAAATACAAAAAAACGAGCCAATTGGCTCGTTTTTTTATTTATAGATTGGTTTAAGCGGTTTTACCGATAAAGCCTAGCTTCTTACCTACCCAGGCTAAAAGCAGCATCGCGACAATAATCGCGAAGAAGTTTGAACCTGCATCAGGGTGTTGTGCTTTCACAAAAGCCGAGTGGCCAAATGCACCCACGAAGAAACAAGCTAGACCTACTAGTGGGATATCTTCAGATACTGGATTAGTTAGGTATTCTTGGTAAAGCGCTTGTACTGCCAAAACTAAAGCGATAAGCGGGAAAATAGAGAAGCCCACTTCGCTCATTGTTACCCAAGATAACAATGCATCACCACACACACCGGCTACAACAGCAAGTACGAGTGTCTTTCTTTCAGAACCACGGTTTACAGTATTATTTTCATTCGACATTATTCAATCCCGCCTTTTAATCGGTTACGTTCACGTTCTTTACGATACCAAAAAGCTCCTTTGGCCATCATTCGCAATTGCATGATCAAGCGTTCAGCCAATTCATCTCGCTGACGTCGATCTAAATCTAATGCTTCTGCCCCTGAGTTGAAGACTAAGATGACCGAGGCTTCAGCTTGAGTGAAAGCTTCGTCCCTTGTCATGCCAGTCGTTATCAAATATTCGGTTAACTCAGCAGAGAAGTGCTGTATCTCACGAGCTACCGCTGCACGAAACTCAAATGAAGTTCCTGAGCGCTCTCGCAATAACAGTCTGAATACGTTAGGGCTGCTTTCAATGAATTCCATAAAGGTTTCAACCGATGTGCGAATCACACTACCTTCTTTTACTATGCGTTGCCTAGCTTGACGCATTAACTGGCGCAACAGTAAGCCACCTTCATCAACCATGGTTAAGCCAAGCTCATCCATGTCTTTGAAGTGACGATAAAAGGAAGTCGGTGCTATTCCAGCCTCACGAGCGACTTCTCTCAAGCTTAGATTGGAAAAACTACGATCGGCACTGAGCTGGCTAAATGCTGCATCGATTAAGCTGCGACGAGTTTTTTCTTTTTGCTGTGCGCGAATGCCCATTGGTTTCATACTTTATCAATTTCTTCTTTTACAGCCTAAACAGGCATGTCTAATACTCTGTTTAATATAACGCGAATCACTTATTTATATAAGGCACTCTGGTTATATAAGACACTAAACATACCTCTTTGTTCACGTACCGAAGTAAATACGTTCGCAGAAAAAATTTCAATATCCACACTGTCATTTGGAGACATACGACAGACCAAATATTATTTTTTCGATAACACTGCGTGATCCCACCGACTCTCTGATGCCCTTTTCATGTACCCAAGAACAGAATCAGTTAAAATCTCGCTAAAGCAATGTTAATCAAATATAACAAGGAAGATATCTATGCCGCACTCCAACCACTTTGATGTAATCGTAATTGGTAGTGGCCCCGGAGGAGAAGGGGCAGCGATGGGATTAACCAAAGCCGGGTTGAACGTTGCAATCATTGAGAAAGAGAGCAGCGTTGGTGGTGGTTGTACTCACTGGGGAACAATACCTTCAAAAGCACTGCGCCATGCCGTAAGTCGTATTATCGAATTCAACAGTAATCCGCTGTTTTGTCAGAACAACAAAAGCATTCACTCTACGTTTTCCAACATTTTGGGTCATGCTAAATCAGTTATCGATAAACAGACTCGATTACGCCAAGGCTTCTACGACCGCAACCAGTGCACGCTGGTATTTGGTACTGCACGTTTTATCGACACCAACACTGTCTCGGTAATGCAAAGCGATGGCACTGAAGAACATTACAGTGCAGACAAATTTGTTATCGCGACAGGCTCTCGCCCTTACCAACCAGATAACGTCGACTTCCTGCATGAACGTATCTACGACAGCGACTCGATTCTTTCTCTTAAACACGACCCGCAACACATCATCATCTATGGTGCTGGCGTTATTGGTTGTGAATATGCGTCGATTTTCCGCGGTTTGGGTGTAAAAACCGATCTTATCAATACTCGTGACCGCTTGTTGTCATTCCTAGACAATGAAACCTCAGATGCACTTTCTTATCACTTCTGGAACAGCGGCGTCGTGATTCGCAACGATGAAACCTTTGAGAAAATTGAAGGGACTGATGATGGCGTGATCATCCACCTAGAGTCAGGTAAAAAGATGCGTGCTGACTGCCTGCTCTATGCCAATGGCCGAACGGGTAATACCGACAAACTTAACCTTGGTGCTGTTGGCTTAGAAGCGGACTCTCGAGGTCAGGTATCAGTGAATACCAACTACCAAACTAGCGTTGATCACGTTTACGCGGTAGGTGATGTCATAGGCTACCCTAGCCTAGCAAGCGCGGCTTATGACCAAGGTCGATTTGTTGCCCAAGCAATTGTCAAAGGCGAAGCAGAAGGTCACCTAATTGAAGACATTCCAACAGGTATCTACACCATCCCTGAGATCAGCTCTGTAGGTAAAACAGAACAAGAACTTACCGCTGCAAAAGTACCGTATGAAGTAGGACGTTCTTCATTCAAGCACCTAGCTCGCGCTCAAATTGCGGGGAAAGATATTGGTAGCTTGAAGATTCTGTTCCATCGCGAAACCAAAGAGATTTTAGGTATCCACGTGTTTGGTGAGCGTGCAGCTGAAATCATTCATATCGGACAAGCGATTATGGAACAAAAAGGTGAAGCAAATACTATCGAGTACTTTGTGAATACGACCTTTAACTACCCAACCATGGCAGAAGCTTATCGTGTTGCAGCACTCAACGGCCTTAACCGTTTGTTCTAGATAAAGAACCGATAGGAGTATTTGACCACCCATAGGCCAAATACATAAACAGCAAGCCACGCGCTTGCTGTTTTTATTTAAGGCATTGAATAATAGGGCATTAGTAGCAATTAGATCATGATGTTCTAAATACCCCTTTACCTGTACAACCTCATTTACCCTTCCATAAACAGAGTCCCCAGGGCTAAGCGAGAAACTCCCCCTTCTTCCACTGAGAAACAAACAACACACCCAAGCCAACCCCGCGCATTGCCATAAAGCTCAGCATCGCTAGCCACAGTGCATGGTTCTCTAAACCTGATGCTAAGTAGAAAATCGCGAAGAAACTGCAGGTCGCAACAAACATACTATTGCGCATATCCTTGCCTTTAGTGGCCCCAACAAAAATACCATCCAACAAGAAGCACCACATAGACACCAATGGCATTGCGATTAACCACGGTAAATACACCTCGGCTTGGCTCTTCACGTCTGGGATTGTAGTGATCATATTAATTAAGCTCGAGCCAGCAATTGCGAATACTATGGTCAGTACCAAACAAATATTAAAGCTCCAGAAGAAAGTACCAATCAATGACTGGTTCAGTTCATCTTGGTCTTTCGCACCTATCGCCTTACCGACCATGGCTTCCATTGCATAGGCAAAACCATCCATCCCATAAGAGATGATCATCAAAAAACTCATCAACACTGCATTGGCCGCAACAACATCATCGCCAAAGCTTGCACCTTGGAAGGTCATGAAAGTGAAAGTCGCTTGTAGGCACAATGAACGAAGAAAGATATCGCGATTCAGTTTCACGAAACGACTCAAACCTTGGCTGGTTTTCTTAAACAGATCCCATGGCGATGGCAACTGTTTCTTCGCCCAGATTCGGTAAACACAAATCAGGCCAAATGTTAGACCAGCATAATCAGCCATTACAGATGCCAATGCTGCACCTTCCACTTGCCACCCTAAACCGATAACAAAAACGATATCCAAAACGATATTAGTGACATTGGTGATTATCACCATCCACATTGGCGCTTTGGCATTTTGAGTCCCGAGCAGCCAACCTAGAATCACAAAATTAGTCAGCGCAGCAGGCGCACTCCAAGCTCGGATTGAGAAGTATTGCTGACCATAGTGCTTAACTTGATCACTGGCGCTGCTCAATGAGAAAACTAAATCGGCGACTAGACTGTGTAAAAGCAAAAAGGCACCTGCAAACCCTAAAGCCATGGTCACGCCTTGCACAAAAACTAGGCCAAGTTGCTTACCATCATTCGCACCATAAGATTGTGCGGCTAGCCCTGTTGTCGACATACGCAGAAAACCAAGCAACCAAAAGGTCACGCTGATCATTGTGCCGCCCAGCGCCACACCACCTAAATACCAAGAATGCTCTAAGTGGCCGATAACCGCCGCATCGACTAAGCCCAGCAGTGGAACAGTAATATTAGAGAGAACCATCGGGATCGCGAGCAACAGCACTTTTTTGTGCATCGCCTGATTGGATAGCGTTTGAAAAATAATTTGGGGGTTAAATAGCTTCACGATCACCTCTTAGTTTAGAGGCGATAGTTTAACCTAGTGGGTGGGCTTTCACTATGTTGTGGAATTTTACTTATACCGATTGTGTACTCAGTTACTCGAAATGCAGAATCGCTAAGATTACCACTTAACGAGTACTAACTGCGGCGTTAAGCGCTTTTTGACCTGAGAGATTTTACAAAGAAGTCGCTGCCACAACTTCCAACGATTACATTGCTGTTCTAATGGTGAAAATGACTTAACCCATTGAGCCCATGGCAACCAATTGAGAACACTGTCTATTGGTGAAGATAACCCGTGAGCATACTTTCCTGAACCAAGCTTTTGCCCAAGAGCACTAGAGCTTTTATCTCCAGCTAACACTAAACACGCGTGTGCATGAGTAAAATAACGACTGAGAGACTGAATAAAGTGCGCGGTCTGTTGTTCATTGCAATCCAGCAGAGCATGTTCACACACCACCATCACTGAGGCTTGTTCTGGAATGTTAAGTTCATCCAACCAAGTTAGTTCATCAACAGAGCCACACTCCAAACGATAGCGTTCATTTTTGTGGAACAGGCGTTGGCGCCACACTAGGTTTTCCGTCACATCCAGCTCAACCCAATGGCAGCGTCCATTATCCAAACGGTAGAAACGGGTGTCGAGCCCTGCCCCAACATTGATGATCCAGGCATCTGGGTTGTGAGACAGAAATTGTTGAACTTGAGAGTCACAAAGTTGAGTCAGTGTTGCGTAGAGAAGTTGTTGCTGATCGAGCTCGCCAGTAAGACATTCAGGTGCGAGTTGGCAACGCTTGCAGGCTTGTGCTGCGATAGGGTCATAAACGAGACCATCATCAGCTAGGCTTTCACGACTACGAAACCAAAGGTGTTGAACGAGGTTGGTTGGAACTTGGAATTCTTGATGTGCAGCCCCTTGAACAGAAGAAGCCTTTTGCACAGAGGAGCGCGGCTTACGAGTAAGCGGCTTCATTTGAGGTTTGGTTGGGTTTGGCATCATCATCTTCCTTGTATCTCGACAAAGAAGATGATAATGAATATCAATTACAATAACAAGTTATTGAGAATAAATATCAATAAACTGTTTGTACTTATTACATCCAGTCGGTGTTACGAATAATACCAACCGCAAGTCCTTCAATAGACAAGTGTTGAGATTCTAGATCGACATGGATTGGAGAAAACTCTTCATTTTCAGCGTGTAACAGAACCGTTGAACCTTTACGTTCTAGGCGTTTTACCGTTACATCATCATCGACACGAGCCACGACAACCTGACCATCGCGTACATCTTGTGTTTTATGAACAGCCAGTAGATCACCATCCATAATACCGATGTCTTTCATACTTTCGCCATTTACACGAAGTAAGAAGTCAGCTTGTGGCTTAAACATGCCAGGGTCAACTTGGTAATGCATCTCTACATGCTCTTGAGCCAAGATAGGCTCACCAGCGGCAACCTGACCGATTAATGGTAAACCTTGCTCTTCGTTTGCAGCATCTTCGAGCAAAATACGAATACCGCGAGACGCACCCGGGATAATCTCAATCGCTTCTTTACGAGCAAGAGCTTTCAAATGTTCTTCTGCAGCATTAGCAGAACGGAAGCCTAGTTCACGTGCGATTTCTGCACGTGTCGGTGGCATACCGGAATCTTCGATCTTACCTTTGATAAGGTCAAAGACTTGTTGCTGGCGGGGCGTTAACGGCTTCATGATTCACCTGTCTTTTTATACAGTTGACTGTGAGTATATCCAGTAACTGAACAAAAGCAAAGCAATTGGTTGTTTTTAGTTCATTTTTAGCAAATTACAAAAACAAGATATCTAGCCATACATAACCGGCTAGTGCCAAACAGATGAAAACCGCAGCCGAACCGACATCTTTCGCCATCCCGGAAAGCTCATGGTGTTCACTGCCGATTCGGTCGACAACCGCCTCAATCGCGGTATTGATTAGCTCGACAACCATCACCAACACGACTACTGAGATCATCAGGATTCGCTCTACTTGGCTTACATCTAAGTAAAATGCCAACGGAATAAGCACGGCTGCCATGAACGCTTCTTGTCGAAATGCAGCCTCGTTTTTAAACGAACTGGTAATGCCTTGCCATGAAAAGCCTGCTGCTTTGATGATGCGTTTGAATCCGGTGTTTGATTTTTTGGTCATTTTTAACCCTATACTCAATCAGTCGATGAATGATTTTCCACAAACTTAACGGCAATATGACTATTTCCATTAAAAGGTTAGACCAGTTTCTGGTATTCTTGCATCGATTAAATTTACGCCTAGGCTTATCCCTATTTCACTCATAGGATTTATCCTTTTTAGCATAGAAATAGAGATACGCTTCAGCACATTGAAATAACTATTGAGGCAGTGAACCTATATGTCTTCTGGACAATCTTTTTCACGTTCATTAATGAAGCTACCTTTATCCGTATTGGTAAAGGGCACATCAATTCCTTCAAACCCTGTCGAGGATTTGAACATTGATTTGAGCAAACCGATTGTATACGCCTTACCGTTTCGCTCAAGTGTAGACATTCTTACATTGCAAAAACATGCACTTGAATTAGGCCTACCTGATCCGTTGAGCATGCTTGAAATCAACGGCAAATCACTGCAACGCTACGTTTTTATCTCTTCTCGCAAAACTCTACTGCAAGACGATGATTATGTACCAAGCTCTTCAATTGAAGTTTTCTCTGAATTGCTTTCACTACACGCTGACGACTCTGAACTCGATGTTCAAGTCATCCCTGCCACTGTGCTGTGGGGACGCAAACCTGGTAAAGAGAATAATCAGAAGCCTTACCTACAGGCAATGAACGGCTTAGAGAAATCAAAAGCAGTATTGCTAGCAGGCCGCGACTGTCTGGTTCGTTTTAGCCCAGTGGTTTCTCTACGCTATATGGCCAATTCACACGGCACCGACAGCACCATCGCTCACAAACTGGCGCGCGTGGCACGAATTCACTTTTCTCGCCAGAAACTTGCTGCCTCAGGCCCTAACCTGCCAAGCCGCCAAGCTCTGTTCGATCGCCTACTAAAATCAGAAGCGATCAAGAAAGCGATTGAAGACGAAGCGCAAGCAAAGAACATCTCGATCGAGAAAGCGAGCAAAGAAGCTCAAGATATCATGGACGAGATTGCGGCGAACTTCTCTTACTCGCTGATCAAGCGTGGTGAGAAGATTCTTGGCTGGCTGTGGAATAAGCTATACCAAGGCCTGCATATCAGCAACGCTTCAACGGTTCGTAAACTGGCTCAAGATGGCCACGAGATCGTTTATGTACCTTGTCACCGTAGCCACATGGATTACTTGTTGCTTTCTTATGTCCTTTACCACGAAGGCATGGTGCCTCCGCATATCGCTGCGGGTATCAACCTGAACTTCTTCCCTGCCGGTCCGATTTTCCGTCATGGTGGTGCGTTCTTTATTCGCCGTAGCTTCAAAGGCAATAAGCTTTACTCGACCATTTTCCGTGAATACCTAGCGGAATTGTTCGCTAAAGGTTACTCAGTAGAGTACTTCAGTGAAGGTGGTCGTTCTCGTACAGGTCGTTTACTGCAAGCGAAAACGGGCATGCTAGCGATGACAATTCAAGCAATGCTGCGCGGCATGAACCGTCCAGTGACTTTGGTTCCTGTGTACATCGGCTACGAGCACGTGATGGAAGTGGCGACTTATGCGAAAGAACTTCGTGGCAAGCGTAAAGAAAAAGAAAACGCGAGCCTAGTGATTCGTACCATTCGTAAGCTGCGTAACTTTGGTAAAGGCTACGTCAACTTCGGTGAGCCGATTCAGCTGAACCAATACCTGAATGAGCATTCACCAGAGTGGACGAAAGACATCGATCCTATGGGAACCAGCAAACCACAATGGATGAACCCGGTGGTTAATGACTTGGCGACCAAAATGATGACGCACATTAACGATGCGGCAGCGACCAATGCCCTGACCCTTTGTGCAACGGCACTATTGGCTTCAAGACAGCGCGCATTGTCTCGTGATTCTTTAGTTTCTCAGATCAATTGCTACCTGTCTCTGCTTAAGAACGTTCCATATTCTGCAACGTTCACTGTGCCAAAAGACAGCGCTGAAGATTTGGTAAAACATGCTGAGTCACTGAACAAGTTCTTGATTGAATCAGACTCAATGGGCGACATTATTTCACTAGACCGTCACCAGTCAATTCTGATGACCTACTACCGTAATAACATCATTCACTTGTTTGCTCTGCCATCATTAATTGCTCAGATGACTATTCGTCAGCACGGCTTAACGATTGATGCGATTCAAAAGAATGTTGCAGCAATTTACCCTTTCTTGAAGAAAGAGTTGTTCCTAAGCTACGACGAAGATCAGCTTGAAGATGTGGTTTCAAAGATCATTGAAGAACTAGTCGGCCAAGGCATGCTTGTAGTTTCTGATAACGAAGTCACCATCAACCAGTCAAACAGCCAAGCACTGATGCTACTAGGTCGTACGATTTCAGAGACACTACAACGTTATTCAATTGCTCTGAACCTATTGGCTGAGAATCCTGATTTGGATAAATCAGACCTTGAGCAGAAGAGCCAAGACATTGCACAGCGACTTGGCCGCCTGCAAGGCATCAATGCACCAGAGTTTTTCGATAAAGGTGTGTTCGCTTCAATGTTCGCAACTCTGAAACAGCAGCAATATCTGGATAACGATGGTAACTGTGATCTAGAAAAGACTCAGCAATTCGCTAAGCTTCTCTACTCAATGCTTTACCCAGAAGTACGTTTGACGATTCAAGAGAGTATCCACCAAGCAGAGTAACAACCCGTTTGGTGTCGCTTTAATAACAAAACGGAACACGATCAAAAAAGGCACCCAATGGGTAATGCCGATCAGTTAAGAAATTTGTGAGATCATTTGACCGATCCTCAAAAGGCTTCAAAATCCGATATTAGGAAACTAATATCGGATTTTTTATGTCTTTAGAAAGCCAACTTGCTAATACTTTTCGGTCATGTAATACCTTCCATCACTTTGACAAATACTCTGACATTCTTAGTCCAGAGCTTATCCAGCAAGGCTTTGAGCAAGCTGGCGTAGCAACCGTTAGAAGAAGACGGTTACCTTTGGAAGCAGTACTTTGGTCCGTTGTTGGAATGAGTCTCTTTCGTCAACAATCTGTTTGGGATATCGCTAACCAACTCGATATTGTCCTGCCAGACAAACAACGCTTTGTTGCACCAAGTGCTGTTGTTCAAGCGAGGCAGAGATTAGGTGAAGAAGGTGTAAAGCAAGTCTTTAAGAAGATGGCAGCGCATAGCTATCAAGCGTCTAACTTCGAAACTTGGTGTGGATTAAACCTTCTCTCCGTCGATGGTGTCGTTTGGAGAACAACAGATACACCTGAAAATCATCAAGAATTTAAAGCGCAGCGTAATCAATCATCTGAAAATATTTACCCTAAGGTACGTATGGTTTGCTTGATGGAGCTTACAAGTCATCAACTAATCGATAGTGCATTCTCTGACTATCGCACCAGCGAAATGCGGCTCGCAGAAGAGCTCATCGAGCAAACACCAAATCATTCTCTGACTATTTTTGATAAAGGATATTACTCTTTAGGGCTGCTTAATCGTTGGAACAAAGTAGGTCAAGAAAGGCATTGGATGCTCCCTGTGAGAAAGGACTTTCAGTATGAAGTCGTCCATAAATACAGCCGGAGTGACGCTATCGTTGCCATAAAAACAACACCTCAGGCAAGAAAGAAGTTCAGTGATCTCCCTGAGACAATAGAAGCAAGGTTAGTATCGAAAATTATCAAGGGTAAGGAATATCAGGTACTTACATCAATGTGTGATGGGTTGCGCTTTCCTGGTGAAGACATCGTAGAGCTCTATCGCTATCGTTGGGAGATCGAATTAGGCTATCGGGAAATGAAGCAAACCTTGCTGGATAGTGAGTATACATTGCGAAGTAAGCGGCCAGATATGGTCAAACAGGAGCTCTGGGGAATTTTGTTAGCCTATAACCTTATAAGGCAGGTTATGACAAAAGCAGCGAGTAAGTTAGATAGCATCTGGCCGAATCAATTAAGCTTTACGAGTAGTGCCATGGCTGTGACTCAATACTTCGCTGCTTTACCTTTAACGAGCCCGGGAAAACTACCTAAACACTATGAAGTGTTATTACAGCAAGTATCTATGTTTATCCTACCACCCCGAAGAGAAGATAGAAGCTATCCTCGCTGGGTAAAACTGAAACCCAAGAAATATGCAACAAACAGAAAAAATGCCAGTCAGCTTAACTGACTGGCATTACACCCAATGGGTGCCTTTTTCTTTAGCATTCGTTAACTCGAAAAGCTGATGCTTACCAGAAGGTAATGAACAAACCCACGGTCACTGCCATTCCAACATAGTTGTTGTTGAGAAAAGCTTGAAAGCATAGGTCGCGGTCTCGGTGGCGCATCAGATGTTGTTGATACACAAATAAGCTCCCAGCTACCAACAGTGCCCAATAGAAGGTGTCACCTAATTGGTAATACATGCCTAACGCAATCAGCATCGCTAGGGTGACGAGTTGTAAAGAACCAATAATCAGTTTATCGAAGCGACCAAATAAAATAGCCGTCGATTTAATGCCAATCTTCAGATCGTCATCTCGGTCAACCATCGCATATTGCGTGTCGTAGGCAATAGTCCACAATGCATTAATCACGAAGATGAACCAGACAACGCTTGGTAGCTCATTGGTTTGCGCAGCCCAAGCCATTGGTATTGCCCAGCTGAACGCCAACCCCAGAAATATCTGAGGAAGGTGTGTAAACCGCTTCATAAAAGGATAAATAAAAGCTAAACCAACACCGATAAAAGAGAGCTTTATGGTCAGTGGATTCATGGTGAGTACCAACAAAAATGAAACCACGGCTAGCACTAAAAAGAGCAGAATCGCTTCCTTACTGGAAACCAAACCTGAAGGTAATGGACGCAGCTTGGTACGTTTAACATGACCATCTACTTTACGGTCAGCAAAGTCATTGATCACACAGCCAGCTGAACGCATCAACACCACGCCGAGTACGAAAACAACCAAGACATCAAAATCAGGCATACCTTGTGCGGCGATAATCAGTGACCACAAGGTCGGCCAAAGGAGTAACAGGGTACCAATCGGGCGATTCATTCGCGTTAATTGCCAATACGCCTTCGCTTTGGTGGCAAGCATTTACACACTCTCCTTAGAGTAAATGGGTGATGTTGGTAAAAACAGTTCTGCCACAAGCATCGGTTTATGGTTCATCCATAATCGAGAACGACGCGCGAGTAATCGCTCATCGCCTGCGATAACCCAACCGACTTGCAGCGCATCTCGCTCCACGTTCTCAGCACTGAAAACGGTCAATCCAAGCGGGACATTACCTTGTTGAGAAAGGTCAGAGTGTTGATGGTCTTCTAATGTGACTCGGGGGATCAAGGTTCGACCTAACACCCACGGTTCGTCATCACCCTTTAAAATCACTTTACGCAGTAAGCAATCAAACGATGATAAAAGATGTTCCTCGTCCTGTTGTAGCATTGAGCGTTCTACAACTTGATTATGAAGCAACTCAACAGACAGGTGCTGACAGCACTTACCCAACTTGCGGGAAAGAGAACCTTGCTCCATCAGCCACTCTTTGGTGGTTTTATTAGGAAAATCAAATGTTTCTGTACTTTGCCAATCTACATTCATTAACGAATTAAGATACAGCGATATTGGCTGATTCATACTAGTATTCAATAGGTGACTTTACACGTACAATAAAGCTTCAACTTTCGAACAAAATTAAAGCGTTCTTCGAATTGTAAACGTATTTAGATTTAGACCGCTCATTGTAACAAGACTAATGCGTTTCGAATATCGCGAATAAACTAAAGAAAAGTCACAAATATGCACAAACGTTATGTAGCCCAAATATTTCTTGCGATTACCCTACTCTTTTCAGCATCAAGTTTCGCTGAAGAGGAGTCGGCAGCTAAACTCGCCTACTTCACACTAGAGCCAGACCTGACCACCAATTTTTACACTAAAGGTAAAAAACTGGGCTACATTCAGGTTCGCCTCGACATCATGGTGGCAAATAGTAACGACTTGGCCGCTATTGAGCATCACCAACCACTGATTCGCGATGCGGTGATTGAATTGCTTGGCAAACAAAACGAAGAAACCATTAAGTCTCTATCCGGCCGTGAAGACTTAAGAAAATCCTTAGTTGAGCACCTCAACAAGATTTTGCTTCCAGAGACAGGTAAAACCCTGATTGCTGACTTACTGTTTACCAAATACCTTTATCAGTAATGATGTAAAACGAATCCCAATAAAAAAGCGGCTCATCTGGCCGCTTTTTTGTCTCTATCGTTTGCCTACTCACGAGAAGATATGAGTTAACTTCTTGCCGAGCTTGGTGCTTTCATCGCATCGATAAAGCCAATAATCACACCAGCGGCTAGGCCAGCTAAATGCGCAGTATTGGCGATAGCCATAAATGGCTGCATGTACCCAAGTACCAACCACACCAACATAAAGCCGACAATCTGTCTCGGGATACCTAAACCAAGTTGCGGCGCCTTCGCACCGACAACCCATAAGTAACCAACCAAGGCATACACAACACCAGACAAACCACCGAAGTTCGCCCCCTCAACCCAATACTGCCCAGCACCTGAAAGCGCAGAAGAGACAGCAAATATTTGCAGTAACTTAAGACCGCCTAACTTTTTCTCAATATCTCCACCCAGTTGCCACCACCACAAGATATTAAATGCGATGTGCATAACTGAGAAATGCAAAACAGCATGACTGAGCCAGCGCCACAATTGCCATTGCTGCCCATCAACCGCAGGGAAATGCAATGCGTTAAAAATCGCTTGCCCGAACCCTATCTGCTGCAAAGCAAAAATCACCACACACACCAACATGATACTCAGTGTCACTGGGCCAGCTTTGGCTTTTATCATGCCCATGAAGCTTGGCGTGTGATAATGAAAGTTGCTCTTTCTAGTCTCTGCCATATCCCAAGACGCCGCTTGATAACGCTTATGATTGGGTTCCGACAAAAAGCGGTTGAGCTCAGCTTCAGTTTCCACCTGAAATTGACCATCAATAAGCCAAAGAGCAAAACGCCCTTCCCCCTCAGGAGACATCTGAATAGGGATCTGACGAGACGCCATATAATCAATAAATGCTTGAGCAAGACGTGGGTTGTCTAACACCATCAATCTAATCATTGTTACTTCCTATTCATACTATGAGAGATGCTTGAAGCGATAAAGGTAATTAACCAGCAATCACAGGAAGTTCAGCACGGTGCCAAGCTTCGAAACCGCCGTCTACACTATATACCTCTTCAAAGCCTTGGTTCACTAAATATTGTGCTGCACCTTGGCTACTAATACCGTGGTAGCACATCACCAAGATAGGTTGTTCGAACTCAACCTCATCCATGAACGACACCATTGTATCGTTAGTCAGGTGGTAGGCTGTTTGTGAGTGAGCAACCGCAAAAGACTGCGGGTCACGTATATCGACAAGTCGAGCGTTGCCTTGTTCAATGAGGGCTTGAGCGCCTTTAACATCGATATGTTTAAACTGGTCCATGACTTTCTCTTTTATACTGATTTACTTTGCTGCCATTGTAACCTATCCCAAGGCTAACATTCACATCCACTTAATAAGGTTATCCACCAGCGATCACTTTTACACCATTTGTGGATAAATCTGTGAATTGCGTGAATAAAGTGCCTTTTTAAAAATAGATCCACAACATGTAGTAAGGATCCTGATCTAACTGTGGGTTAACTGAAAAATATCCCCACTCGAAAAACCCCGTCAAAGCCTTACTACACCCTGCTTTTAGACAGCTGACGAATAAACTTCTCACAGAGTTATCCACAAAATCATTTTGCAAATTTCGATCGCAAAAATTGAGAAATCGATCCAAAACAAAAAGGCCGAGATCTCTCGATCTCGGCCTTTTCAAAATTCAGTTATTTGCTAGCTCTACTATTAGAAGGTAGAAGCTAATAGAAACTAGATGCTATTAGAAATCGCCAACGGCTTGCTTCAATTTCTTCATCGCATTCTTTTCTAACTGGCGAACACGCTCTGCAGAAATGCTGTAGGTATCCGCTAAGTCTTGCAGGGTCGCTTTATTGTCGTCTAACCAACGTGAGCGAACAATGTGTTGGCTACGCTCGTCTAAGCTTGCTAGTGCGAGTCCTAGGCGATTATTGGTGTGTGACTCCCAGTTAGCCGCTTCTACCGTTTCAGCAACGTCTGATGCTTTGTCTTCTAGGTAGTAAACTGGAGCTGTGTAAGCAGAACCGCCGTCGTCATCGTCCATAGGCGCTTCAAACGTCGCGTCTTGTGCCGCTAAGCGAGATTCCATTTCACGAACTTCAGAAGGCTCAACACCTAGCTCACGAGCAACTGTCTCAACTTCACCGTTATTAAACCAACCTAAACGCTTTTTAGACTTACGAAGGTTAAAGAACAGTTTACGCTGTGCTTTAGTTGTCGCAATTTTAACGATGCGCCAGTTACGCAGAACGTATTCATGGATTTCAGCTTTAATCCAGTGAACTGCGAAAGAAACCAATCGAACACCAACTTCTGGATTGAAGCGCTTAACAGCCTTCATCAAGCCGATGTTACCTTCCTGGACGAGATCAGCCATTGGCAACCCGTAGCCAGAGTAGCCTCTTGCAACGTGCACCACGAATCGTAGGTGGGAAAGGATCAAACCTTTCGCAGCATCGATCTCACCTTTGTAATGTAATCGCTCTGCAAGTCCACGTTCCTCTTCAGGTGTCAGCATTGGGTAGCTGTTCGCTGAGCGGATATAGCTATCTAAACTATCTTGTGTGACTAAAGCCATTTGATACGCTTGGTTTGCCATTCGGTTCCTCATCAATCTCTGATCTGGAGTAATACATCTATTAAAACCCGACAATCTTGAACCTAAAATGAACAGGTTTCAAGGAGGGGGAAGTAATTATGCATAATCAATTCGTCTATACAAGACAAAAACTGGTTAAGAAGTGCCTATTTTTCGTCTAAATATGACTCTATTCACCTAAACTGGTTCAATTTCTTTTAGGTGACGCTGTGCAGAAAGCTTCGCAGCCACACTACCCAGCAGGGTTCCGACGATCAAAAGCAGTAAAGACTCATCCCAACTCAGGCCAATTAAACGGAAGTGACTGTCGTATAGCTGAGCCAAGTCATCCACTGCGCTGTTCAGTAATACGGTAATCAATGCCGTCATTACCCAAGCGCTAATCGAACCTAAAACGCCAAACCACATCCCTGCATAAAGGTATGGTCGAAGAATATAACTGTCGGTCGCACCAATCAGCTTCATGGTTTGAATCTCTTCTTTATGCGCCAACACATTAAATCGTAGTGTATTGCCGATAATCAGAAATACCGCGCCCAACATCAATACCGTTAAGGTAATCACGATGACAGCCGCTAATGCTTTGATCGCATCTAATCGAGCTAACCAATCTTCGTCTAAACGAACATCGGTGACTAATTCTTGTTGTTTAACTGTGCCTGCCAGTTCTTTAATTAGGGTATCGCTGTGTACGCTTGGCGTAATCACCAGCACACCTGGCAGTGAATAATCGTCTAAGATGGTTAGGGCATCTTCAAAACCAGAATACTGGCTGAGGTCTGCAAGCCCTTGCTGTGGAGAGATGTACTCCACCAGCTCGACTTGATCCCAACTTTCGATTTCATCCTTAAGCACCATTACTCGGGGCTCAGGAATACCATCCTCTACATAAGCACTTATTTGTGACGGGCTAGTGACATCTTGCGCTACTTCACCCACATTTTTACCCAATAGGTACAAACAAGCTGGCATCGCCAACGCCATTGAGATCACCGCAAGGGTCAGCAAGTTGCCTAACGGGCGCTGCCACATTTGCGAGAACGATGACTTGGCTTGTTTCCAGTGAACGATAAAGAAGCCGTCGCTTGAGGTGCGGTTCGCTGCTCGATTAGATTGAGGTTTCTTAATGCGCTTATTCGCGGCCATAGTCTTCAACCTCACTCAAAAATCCTTGGTTTAATTCAAGATGGCGGTATTGAGGGCGAGTGTTCACTAACCCGATATCGTGCGTCGCTAGGATGATCGTAACACCTGCGCGGTTGAACTCTTCAAACAATCGCAACACACGGTTAGATAATTCAGGATCTAGGTTACCGGTAGGCTCATCTGCTAAAAGCAGAGTTGGGCGGTTCACCACAGCTCGAGCAATACCCACGCGTTGTTGTTCACCACCCGAAAGTTGGCTTGGCAAACAACGGGCCTTGTCTAGTAAACCTGTTTTGTCCAACGCAGCACTGACTCGGCGTTTTATTTCGTTTTCAGAAATAGATTCAATGCGCATAGGCAGAGCAACGTTATCGAAGATCGAGCGATCCATCAGCAGGCGATGGTCTTGAAAAACAATCCCAATATTACGACGTAAGAAAGGAATGTCTTTGGCTGGGATACGAGTGATATCGTGATCGTTGAACCAGACTCGTCCATCGGTTGGACGCTCTATCGCGCAGATCAACTTCAGCAAGGTACTTTTACCAGCCCCAGAGTGCCCACCCAAAAAAGCCATCTCTCCACGTTTCAGGTGAAAGTCTACTTTTTGGAGCGCTTGTCTTCCACCTCGGTAAGCTTTACTCACTTGCTGAAATTTGATCACCGAAAATTCCTCTTACGATCACTAATATCAAATTTAAAAACGGTAGCAAATTAAGGATAAACCACTTTGCTACTCGCGTTACTCTTCGCGGCTAAATAGTGCTTCAATGAAGTCTTTAGATTCAAATGGACGCAGGTCATCAATACCTTCACCCACACCAATGTAGCGGATTGGAATCTGGAACTGGTCAGCAATTGAGAAAATCACACCACCTTTCGCCGTACCATCTAGCTTAGTCAATGTAATACCCGTGACCGGAGCCACTTCACTGAATAGTTTCGCTTGGCTGATAGCATTCTGACCCGTACCTGCATCTAGCGTTAGCATGATTTCGTGTGGTGCAGAGTCATCAATCTTCTTCATTACACGAACGATCTTGCGTAGCTCTTCCATCAGGTTGCTCTTATTCTGCAAACGACCCGCTGTATCGGCAATCACAACATCAACGCCACGCGCTTTCGCTGCTTCAATCGCATCGTAGATAACAGACGCACTGTCCGCACCAGTGTGCTGAGCGATAACTGGCACATCGTTACGCTGACCCCAAACCTGAAGCTGTTCAACCGCTGCTGCACGGAAGGTATCACCCGCAGCTAGCATCACTTTCTTGCCTTCATTTTGGAATTGTTTCGCCAACTTACCGATCGTAGTTGTCTTACCCACACCGTTCACACCAACCATTAAGATAACGTAAGGTGTTTTAGTGGTATCAACAACCAGTGGCTGTTCCACTTGACTTAAGATGTCTGCCATCTCTTCTTTGAGCAAACCATATAGAGCTTCGCCATCTTTTAAGTCATTGCGAGATGCTTTTTCTGTCAGGTTTTCAATGATCTTAACGGTAGTATTCATACCCACGTCAGCAATCAGAAGTTGTTCTTCTAGCTCTTCAAACAGATCTTCATCGATTTGCTTACCTTTGAATAGACCAAAGAAACCCGCACCGATGTTTGCTTTAGTACGACTTAGGCTGCGCTTAAGGCGAGCAAAGAAGCTTTCTGTCGGCTTCTCTTGTACTTCTTCAACCTTAGCTTGAGGAGCCACCACTTCTTCCTGCTCTGCTTCTGCTTCTGCTTCTGCTTCTGCTTCTGCTGCGACAGGTTGCTGCTCTTGTTGAGTTTCTTCAAGCGCTTGCTCAAATTCAGTTGGTATAGCGACTTCAGCTTCAGGCGCGACCTGTTCAGCCTCAACTTGTGATTCAACTTCAGTTTGATCTTCAACGCTTTCTACGTTCGCTTCATTCTGAGTTTTTAGGCTTTGTTCTTCTTCACCAAAACCAAGCCACGATAATAATCCGCGCTTCTTTTTTTCCGTCATCAGAGGAGTTTCCTAGATCTACTAATTAGCTGTATTGACTTAATACACGTCGACTCTTTGCTATTGTTATACAATACAAGCTTGTACAAACGAATAGTAAAGAAAAATGACAAAGCAGTGATAAGTTTGCTTTTAGCTTGATACACTTTGTCATTGCAAATTTATTTAATACACAAACCCACTTAAATTGGGCTCGGTATAGTATCACTTTATTAGCGGTCAAAAAATCTATGGTAAGACGTCGCCAGCAAAACACATCACAAAAAAAGCCATCCGGAGGCTTTGTTCGAATTATTAGTGGCTCATGGAGAGGTAGAAAGCTACCAGTTCATGATTTAGAAGGATTACGCCCAACCATTGACCGAGTAAAAGAGACACTCTTTAACTGGGTGGCTCAAGATATCCCACATTCAACTTGCTTGGATGTATTTGCCGGTTCTGGCGGTCTAGGTTTTGAAGCAGCTTCTCGCCAAGCAAAAATGGTGACACTGCTCGAAATGAATCAAAAGGCAGCCAAACAGCTTTCTGATAACGCGAAAGAGCTCAAAGCAGACAACATCAATGTCGTGAATACTGATGCTATCTCTTTCCTTAAGAAACCGGGCACTCCTTACGATATGGTTTTCCTTGATCCACCATTTCGTAAAGGCTTACTGGCAGAAACAGTACAACTGCTTGAGAGTAACGGTTGGCTTGCAGACAATGCCATCATTTACGTCGAGACAGAAAAAGAACTGAAACTCGAAGCTATGCCAGAGAACTGGGAATTGCATCGCGACAAGACCACCGGACAGTCAAGCTACCGACTGTTCAATCGAATCACTGAAGAATAGGAGTTATTGAATGAAGTTCTTGCTTCCACTAGCAAAAGCAGCCATCGCCTTTGTTTGGTTTATCTTAATCGTAAATATTTTCTACCCGTTCCCGGGTAATGCTGCGATTGCGCTTTATATCATGACAGCATTCTTGTTCTTCATGCACGGCCTGCAGATGCTGATTTTCATCGGTGCATTCGGCGATAAGATCGAGATGTCACGTTGGGAGAAGTGGTCAATATTGATTTTCGGCGTCTTTGCCTTACTCGATATCCGACGCAAACACATGATGTAATCAAGCTTAAGCTCAGATATAAAACGCTTAGCTACAGAAAACATCATGACAGAAACAGTGAAACAAAAACGCCGCTCATTTGAGCGGCGTTTTTTTATTTACTGTGGTAACGACATTAAGCCATGTAGCCTTTCACACCATCTAGGAACATTTGCGTCGACAACATAACCAGCAACAAGCCCATCAAGCGTTCGATGGCTTTAAGGCCCCTCTCACCCAGCACTCGCAGGAAGAAACCATTAAACATCAGAATAAAGAAGGTAGCCCCCCAAGCCAGCATCACCGCGCCTGAAAGCTCTAACATATTGTCAGGGTGCTGAGTCGATAACAGAATCAATGCCGCAATAACTGAAGGGCCAGCAATCATTGGGATCGCCATCGGCACAATAAACGGTTCTTCACCCGCCGCAAGGCCGGTAATACTGCCCGCACTTGGGAAGATCATCTTAATCGCGATGATGAACAGAATAATACCGCCAGAGATACTCAAGGTTTCAGGCTGCACGTGCAGGAAGTTCATGATGCTTTGACCAGCAAACAAGAACAACAGCAGAATAATCAGCGCAAACATCAGTTCACGAACAAGAACAATACGGCGACGCTTCGGATCAATATGCTTAAGGATAGAGAGCACGATTGGTAGATTACCAAGCGGATCCATAATAAGAAACAGCATGGTCGCTGCAGATAAAATTTCCATAAGTTTGTCTCGAAAAGCGTAAGTGCGCGGAGTATAGCAGCCTCAACATTGATTTTCGAACGCAGTAATAAAAGGATTAACTTATGTAATTAGAAGGGAATTTTTCGAGAGTAAATAGAAAGGTAGAAAGGTAGAAAGGTAGAAAGGTAGAAAGGTAGAAAGGTAGAAAGGTAGAAAGGTAATTTAAAGAGTGGAACCGAAAACATCGCATCCACTCCTCTTAATCTATAAAAGCCAAAAGGCTCTAAAAACCAAGTCACTGGGAATTAGTGGTTACACACACGTTCGCGATTAGTGCAAAGCTTGTCATCAATAACTACGACCTTTTCCATCTTCAAGAAAAACTTCAGCAATCCATCTAAATCCAGGCCGTTCAGCTTACAGGTATGAAAGCGCGCTTCTGCGCCATAAGTTTGAGCAAGCTCCTGCGTCAACTCTTCGCGAGTCAGTGGCTTTTCACTCAGTAGGTTTAAAACGTTGTGTGCATGAATTTCGGTAGTCATAACTCTATCTCATGTTTAATGAAGTAGATGTAGAGTACCTACTTTCATCTGAGCTGCCTTGATGTAGCTCAGAGTTAAGCTAGCTCTACCCTAAATGGTAAGGGAAGCAACAATGAGAGCGTGAGCCAGAAAGTAACTGCCCGTCACCCAAAAGTAGGCACCCTTAATTGGGCTACGATAGAAATTTAGCGCGTATGCTAATGCCGAAAGCAGCAACACGGCACAACCAGCAAAGCCCACCGCATGCGACAGTTGAGGATCAAGCAACCAGAGCTCACCAGAAGCCCATGCAAGCTGAATAAGCACAATACCCATGATAACCACAGGAAAGACGAGTTTGTCTAAGCGAGGCAGTAATAAGAAGAAAGCAACGACACAAGCCGCCAACAGCAGCGCGAACAACCACCAGACCATTTCTCCTGATAGCTGTAACCAAAATGCTTTGCTGTAACAGAGCTGAGCCAACAAGAAGCAAACAAAATGCAGAGAACGTTTTTGAGTAACAGTATGCAAGACATCTGCGATCGCAGAAACCGCCAACCCAGCAACGACCCAATAAGTAAAATCAGCAACGACAGATTGAGTTAAAGCAATGGTCGCTAATAATACAAAGGTAAAAACCTTATACGATAAGGCCTGACCGATATGTCCATGTTTCGTTCCTGCTATTGCTCCGATACCAGACAAGGAAACCGCCAACCAACTCCACATACCATTTGCCCTATTGCTTTAAATCGTCGCCAGTCTAGGCACACGAGTGTTGATGTAAAGCCTCAGCGCCTCAAAGTTGGATCTTGATTACGCTTCCACTAAAAAGAGTCTCTTTAGATTGAAGTCGTAACAATTACTACCGTGACAATGGCCATTCGTTTAAAACTAGCGCGAATCATCATAAAACCCATTCAAACTGGCATTAGAGTCACCATACTTGAATTTTGGTCAATTCTAACCTATCAGACCCACCAAAACCGACCATATTCCGCCAAAAACCACACTTGAAAAATTAAAATAAACACATTTAAAGCAAACAATAACAATAACTTAAAGAGATAAACTCAAGTTTAATAGGAAAATAAAAACACCAACCAACCCTAGACTTGTAAAGTAGCCAGTTTTCTTTTTTAAAGCCCAGTTTTGTCAGGTTATTTCAAGCCCCCGGTAAAAACCGCCACAAAAACCAAGCCGAAAATTTAAAAAACCAACCAAAACAAACCTCACCACCACCAACCCCCATTAATACAGTTTAACAACCTTTAACAATATAAATCACACATAACAACCATTATAAAACAGCAACTTAAAACAAATAAGAACAAACATGAATCACAACGAACAAAATAAGAACACACCAAAACACACAGTTAAACAGAGCCAAACAAGCCAAAAACTAATAGTTTTCTACTACTTTTGGAGCTTTCGAAAGTAATTCTTGATCTAAACCTATAAGTGGGCTATTCTTTAAAACATAGCGAGAGACAACCAAATTTAGGAGTAGTGTTATGATTTCATCTTCGCAAAGACAAGGACTTGTAATGATCGCGGTAGTTGTAGGTCTAATGACACTACCGATGATGTACTAAGCAAGTTACAGATAAAAAAAGGGACGCCATGAGCGTCCCTTTTTTTGTTCAATTTTTTCACTTCGAAAACAGATGCAGTGTTAGCACATCCCAGTTCGCATAATAGAAACCTGCGGCAGCTAAAGTCATTGCCATCATCAGTAAAATCGCAACTCGCCAGATAAAACGACCACTACGTGGAGTCAGCTCCTTCTCACAGTCGTTACACATCATGATGAATTTATGTTGGTCTTCCAACTTAGCCTCATGTTCATTGACTACCTTGTTACGACACGTTGCGATATAACGCAGCTTACTCACCATATCGTGCGGTAACCTTTCTTCACAGCTTGTTACAAGCTCATGCAATCCTTCGCCTTCGGCATGATATTGAAGCCTCAATAATTTCTCTATATTGCGAGTTCTTGTCACCACTTTTTCAATATCGGTCATCTTGGCCCTCCCACTCCACACTATAATTCTAGTCGAGCATTTCCCTATTCTTATACAAAATCACTGTTATTTACGAGAGAAAGAGACAATAAATAACAATGCTTTATCCCAAACTGGCCATTAAATGTGATGTCTGCCGAAAAATAATCAGCTTGGCTTACAACAGTTCACGAATAACGGCTTTAAACACATATCCCTATTGCCTGAAAGACTAGAATAACCATCACGACTACATGGAGGTTATATGCCTAATTCACTCTTTTTTGCCATCTTTGCACTCGCTGCTCTAGCGGCTTGGGTATTTATTGGTTTCTATAGAAAACACTCGCAAGGTGAAAATGCGCCAGAGAAGAAAGTGAATGTCACGGTGTTAGACAAACAATCCATCGACCTTCCTGACGCAGAACCTGGCCAAGAAGATCAAGAGTACTGGATTTACGTTCAACGTGGTGTGGTTGGTCCGAAGCGAGAATTCCAAGTCGGCATCCACTACTTCCACGCCCTTAACCCGGGCGACAAAGGAACCTTAACCTACCAAGGCGATAAGTTCTTACACTTTGCGTTGAAGCGCTAAACGTCAGCCGCTTCAACTGTCTCCCCTAAGCAATCCATCAGAAAGCCTTAGCACTCACAGCTAAGGCAATAACCAACGTGTTTTCTCTGACTTAGAGACCAACCAGCTCATCCATAACGCGCCAGCTCCGCTGATCACAATCCATAATGGAATAACCCAAGCTGGATGTCCTTGGTACCAACCGAACTCTTTCATTGGCCACAAGACAATAGGGTGCAGCAGGTAAATACCTAAGCTGTGCTTACTGATAAAGCCAACTACTTGGTTACTCTTCTCAGAGAAGCCTTCACCATAGTAACGGCATACCATGAACACCATGCTCGCTGCTAATACGGTATTCAACGTCTTGTAAGATAACCAGCGCCCTACCGTGTACTCTTCTGCCACCAAGCTTGCATCAACCACCATGTAAACCGTGGTTAGTAACGCAAATCCACCCAGTAATACACTCACGCCAACTGTCATCTTGTTAAGTGGCACAATCTTATACAGCAAGTAACCCAATGGTAAGTAACCGGTGTACAACCACAACTCGTGACTCCAAGGGCCATCGATTTTCAGTAAGAACAGCAATGTTGTGAACAACCATACCGCCGTAAAGGCATAGACAGATCTATCACCGTACTTTCTGACCATGATCTGCAAGAACGGAATCACAAAGTAGAGCGGAATGAAGTAATAGAAGAAACCAAGGTGGTAATAGGTGTAATGATGGTAGCTATTAAGCAACACGTCCCAGCTGACGTCGGCATCAAAGCCCATTGCCGACCAACCCGAAAGATAGGTATAGAAAAGCGACCAGACAATGAAAGGTATCAGTACCTTACCCAGACGACGCTTGAGGTAGTATTTAGCGTCAAACGGGCGCTGATCACTGAGCATCAGTGCGCCAGTAATCAAAATGAACACAGGTACTGCCCAGCGGCTGAAACCGTTTACCGTAATGGCAGTAAACCATTCACCGAAAGGAATAGTGCCCAATTCATTGCGATAAGGCGCCAAAACATGAATCGCGATAACCGCTACGGCCGCGACACATCGTGCTAAATCAAAAAAGAGAATTCGCTGCTTCATGTAAATGCCTGATTAATATTCAATCATTCTACTATAGCAATAAAAAAGCTGACCGGAATAAATACCAAGTCAGCTTAGTGTTAAAGGAGATGCTTATCGCGAATTTAGCTCATACGACGCTAGCTTATGCGACTTGAGCTCTTACTCATGCGGCTGAAGCTTATGCCGCTGAGATTTGCGGTACTTTAGGTAAACGCAGAGAGATCACCGTCGTTATCGCTAAGAATGCGAAGGAAACCCACAGACACGCAGACAAACCTGCCATTTGGAATACCAAGCCCGACAATATCGTGCCAATCAAACGGCCCATCGCGTTTGCCATGTAATAGAAACCGACATCAAGAGAAACGCCATCGCCTTTCGCATAACTCACAATCAAATATGAGTGAAGTGATGAGTTCACCGCAAAGATGGCACCAAATACCATCAAACCACCCACGATAACGAGCTCTGGTTGCCAACCAATCTGTACTGCATAAGCGATAGCAGCAGTCACGATAGCCAGCGCACCTGCCCATAACAGCGCAGCATGGCCATCTGGCACCTTGCCTTGAGCTTTACCAGTAATCTTCGGCGCTATGCCCTGTACAAAGCCATAAGCGATTGTCCAAGCCGCTAAGAAACCGCCAACCCATGAGTGATCCCAACCAAACACATTGCCTAGGTAAATCGGTAAAGCAATCACAAACCACACATCACGAGCACCGAACAGGAACATACGGGCCGCCGATAGGATGTTGATCGATTCAGACTTAGAGAAGATCTGTTTGAATTTAGGCTTGGTTTTCGCTTTACCCATGTCCGCTTCTAAGCTCAACACACTGCCAACGAAGACTAATGCCAACACGACTGCCATCGCAAGCACAGCGTATTGGAAGCCAATCGTTGAAAGCAGCAAACCACCAATAAAGAAGCCTGCACCCTTCAGCGCATTCTTAGACCCAGTCAGAATCGCAATCCACTTATACAAAGCACCTTGCTGCTCATCCGGTACCAAGGTTTTGATTGAGCTCTTGGCACTCATCTTATTGAGATCTTTAGCGATACCTGACAAGGCCTGCGCTGCCATTACCCAAGGAATAGTCAACATAGCCGATGGCAATGCCAACATACCCAAGGCAAAGACTTGCATCCCGAGGCCAATGTTCATGGTCTTATTGAGGCCAAGACGCGCCCCCAGCCAGCCACCGATTAGGTTCGTCACCACACCAAAGAATTCATAGAAAAGGAACAGTGAGGCGATCTCTAACGAACTGTAGCCAAGGTCGTAGAAATACAAGACCACCAGCATACGAAGTGCACCATCGGTAATGGTGAAGTTCCAGTAGTTGAAAGTCACCAACATGTATTGGCGAACGCTCTTACTTAGATTTGAAAACATAATGCTATCTCTGCAATCAAAACAAAAAGAGCTTTTGGATCACGATAAGCTTAACACTCCAGATACCAAAAGCTCCTTGTCTAACACCGATGACTATTAGCTATTCGCTACGCCATTGATGTACTCAACCTGAATAGGCTTAGTAAATGCGCCGGGACGCAGTGTCTGCACCTCTTGAACGATCTTGTCGAGATCCCAGCCTTTTTCTAAAAGCAGATGAGCCGCGAACAAACCGGTACGACCTGAGCCGCCCATGCAGTGCATTGCTACCTTAGCGCCACTATCAACGATTTTGTGTAGCTCTGGGCTTGCTGCAGACCATTTCGCCGCAAACTCAGCACCCGGAGCACAATCGTCTTCGATTTCGATTTGGAACCACTGCATGCCTAGCGCACGCGTTTTCTCGCCAAGTGCTGCCACGTCTTTGCTTGCTAGCTCTGCATCATCGAGCGCAGTCACAATAGCTTCAACGCCTTGCTCTTTCAGTTGTGCCAGAGATGTATCAAGATCAGCGTCTTTAGTACCTGGGCATGGAGTCAGAATCAGCGCGCCTTGTTCAAGGTCTAGTTGCCATGTTGGGTGTGTCATAGTGTTATCTCTTAAATTCTTATAGAACCAATACTCAAAATAATTGGAGTTGCAGCTAGGTAACCTTTTCCCTACAAAGGAATGAAGTTCAGCCCTATGAGCATAGGGGCTCTATGTGATTAGGGCGGCCGGCGCTCCAGTGAACTTACGCAGTTAACAACGCTGCAGCTTCAAGTATGAAGAGTATTAAGCTAAACCAACGGTACGCACTAACTCAGCGGTACGTGTCGCGTAACCCATTTCGTTGTCGTACCAAGCGTAGATCTTAACCATGCGCTTACCTACCAACATAGTTGATAGTGCATCTACGATGGTTGAACGTTGGTCACCTTTGTAGTCGATAGACACAAGTGGGCGCTCTTCAAAGCCAAGGATGCCTTTTAGCTCGTTCTCAGATGCTTCTTTCAACATCGCGTTCACTTCTTCTGCCGTCGTGTCTTGCTTCACTTCGAAGATGATGTCAGTCAGAGACGCGTTCGCTAGTGGTACACGAACCGCGTGGCCGTTGATGCGGTTTTCTAGCTCAGGGAAGATCTCAACAATCGCCTTCGCAGAGCCAGTTGTTGTTGGGATTAAGCTCATGCCACATGCACGTGCACGACGTAGATCTTTGTGTGGCGCATCTAGAATGGTTTGCGTGTTAGTTAGATCATGAATCGTTGTGAATGACGCATTATCGATACCAAGCTTCTCGTTGATCACTTTCACTACTGGAGCGATGCAGTTAGTGGTACAAGACGCAGCCGTCACAATTTTGTGTACTGCTGGTTCAAAAATGTTGTCGTTCACACCAACAACGATGTTTGCGATGCCTTCTTCTTTCACTGGCGCTGATACCACAACACGCTTCACGCCTTGCTCTAGGTATTTGTTTAGGAAAGAAGTCTTACGGTGAACACCGGTCGCTTCGATAACCACATCGCAGCCAGACCAATCGATCGCATCGATGTCGCGCTCTTGTGTGGTCTTGATGCGCTGGCCATTTATGATCATCTCATCGCCTTCTGCAGTTACTTCGTGATGAAATCGACCTTGAACTGAATCGAACTCTAGAAGATGTGCTAACGTTGCGGTATCGCCCGCTACATCATTAATTTGTACAAACTCTAGCTCTGCCCAATCGAATGCTGCGCGAAGTGCTAGACGGCCGATGCGGCCAAAACCATTAATACCTACTTTAACTGTCATCGTATGCTCTCTCAGCTAGTGGGGAATCTAAAAATATTCAATTAAACGCAACATTGAGGGCGTGAAGTCATAGCATCTAGGCGTTCAATGTCTTGTTGATATTCAGTTTTCAAACAGTTCGATGCGATAAGGTCATCAATTAACTTTAGCATCCAACCCGGTAAATCTTTGGACAAGCGGTAGAAAACCCATTGTCCTTGGCGAACGTCAGTCAAAATGCCGTTTGAGCGCAACTGCGCAAGGTGGCGTGAAACCTTTGGCTGACTTTCTTGTAATGCCTGAGTCAACTCACCAACAGAGAGGCACTCTTGGCGCACAATCATCATTAAGCAACGCACTCGCGTTTCATCAGACAGTAATTTAAAAAATTGGTGAGGAAGCATAACTACATACTCATATATGGATATGCGTATATATTAATTATAAAAAAACGCACGTCAAGGCGTGCGTTTCAATTGTCATAAAAGTTTAACGAAGAAACATCAGAGCTTGTTGGTCACGGTATGACTCCAACGGCGAGCTTCGGTAAGCTCCGTTTTTACCTGATCCACGCTTAATCCTAAATCAGCGCAGTGCTCATCAAGCTGTTGCCAATCGGCATGTTCAAAGCTCTCTTCAAGCGCGAGCAAGGTACCATATGGCCCTTCTCTACGTAGCAGAGCCACCTTGATACTTTTACACAAAGGCAGTTGCTCAACTAAATTCTCTAACGATAGATCGAGCAATGCATCCAACAATGAGAACAAACCAATCATAAAGGCTTGCTCAGCGTGCCCTTCAAATACCTGATAACGAGACATACGCTGACAAAATTGCGCTCGCTGTAAAGACAAGCCATACAACTCTTTCGGCTTTTTATCAGAGACATAAGACGCCACCGCCAGCGAAACAAACATTTTCAGCTTCTCTTGCCCCAAGTAAACCAAGGCCTGACGGAATGACGAAATAGTTACCTCAAGACGAGGCGACATTGTGTTCACAAAGCGCAGTAGCTTATAAGACAAAGCGACATCCTTCGCGACGATGCTCTCGACACGTTGGAAGTCGACATCCGGCTTACACACTTCTTGGAACAGCTCCATGGCAATCACTTGTTCAGGGCTGATGTACTTGGTCTTGATGATTTCCGGTTTACTAAAGAAATAGCCTTGGAAGAACTTAAAGCCCGCCTCTTTGGCTTGCTGGAATTCTTGTTCGGTTTCGACTCGTTCAGCAAGAAAGCTAAACTTTTTCCCTTGATGAGCTTTTACCAAATCACACGCCTCATCCAAGCCCATCTGCATGATATCGAGCTTAACAATATGTGTGTATTTAAGGAAACGCTCCCATTCTGGCGTCGAAGTAAAGTCATCTAGAGCAATCATGTACCCCGCTTGGTATAGCTCTTTAACGGCTTCTAATAATTCGTCGGTCGGTTGGCAGGTTTCGAGGATCTCAACCACAACCTTGTCTTTCGGCAAGCTCAAAGGCAACCGACGAATCAAGCTTTGATACGGGAAGTTAATAAAGCAACGTGAAGATGGGATCGACGGGTTAAGACCAACCGACAAGAAATTCTCAACAATCAGACGATACGTTGCTCTGTTAGACTCTATATGCGCTGGATAGGCATTCCTTTCTCCGTCACGAAACAGCAGCTCATAACCAAGTGTGTTCTTGTTACGGTTTAAGATAGGTTGTCGAGCAACGTACGTAGCGGTCATTTCTTGATAACTCTAATTGATTTAACTATAACTCTATTGCTTTCACTAGGCTTTAGCGGCAGCCAGCAATGCGCCGCAGCCCATGAACATACCACCAAAGATTTTATTTATCTTACCCATTATGCGATCTGAACGAATAAAACGTCCCATTTGTGAAGCTAATGAGGTGTAGCCCAACATAACAACGCTATCAATGAATACCGTCGTCACACCTAGCACTAATAACTGCGGTGCTTGTGGTTGTGTGGGATCGATAAATTGAGGAAACAAAGCCACCAAAAATACGATAGATTTTGGGTTGGTAAGGTTAATCAGCACCGCATTTCTAAGCAGCTTGCCACTCGATAGCGTCGAGTTTTCTTGTGAGGCCACTAAGCTAGAGTTGTCACGCCACTTTTGAATACCCAACCAAAGAAGGTAAATCACGCCCACCCATTTGATGATAGTGAATGCCAACGCAGATTGAGCGACTAATGCGCCAATACCCGCGCCCACCAGCATTATGTGGAATGCAAGACCGAGCTGTAAGCCTGCGATCGACGCGAGCGACTTCTTGGTACCATAACTTAGTCCATTGCTGATTGAGTTAACGGTACCTGAACCCGGAGCCAAACTAAACAATATCGCCGTGACGACATAAGCAAGCCAAACATGAGTATCCATTTGCATTTCCTTACTAGTTCTTTAATCTAACAACATTAGTAGCGATAAAGCTCTCACATGCACCAGTTCAGGTAATTTCCCATGGAAAACCACAGCGTCGCCCCGTTTTCTTACACGCAAGAACCTCAGTTCGAGCAAGCGATTAAACACCCGATCCCTACTCTTTGGCAACAACGAAAAGATGGGTATGTAACATCATCCGGTAAAAAGAAGCTGTACTGGTGTAGCCTAACCTCACCGACTCATACCAAAGCCATCGTTATTTCAAATGGCCGTATCGAGTGCTGCCTAAAATACCAAGAACTCTTCTATGATTTCTATCAACAAGGCTATGACGTTTATTCATTTGACCACCAAGGTCAAGGTCAGTCGGAACGTATGGTAACAGACTCTGACATTGGTCACATTCATGAGTTCAATGATTATGCATCAGACATGTCTGACATCATTGCCAGTTTTGACTTAAGTAAATATACCGAGCGTTATCTTCTTGCACATTCAATGGGCAGTACCATCGCGACTCGCTATCTACAGACTCATCCGGATCACCCTTTTGATAAGGTAACCCTGTGTGCGCCGATGTTTGGCATCAACACTGAATGGTACCTAAAACCTATCGCGATGGTTGTTGGACAAGTGCTTACCGCGTATCACGCTAAACCAACTTATGCGCCAGGCCAACAAGCGTATTACTCAAAACCTTTCGAAAACAACTTACTGAGCCACAGCGAGGTTCGCTATCAGTGGTTCCGCCGTTTGTATGACGAGTCACCCTCTTTGCAGGTAGGCGGACCGAGCACACGCTGGGTGTGGCAAGGGTTAATGGCAGCCAAGCAGGCCATCCAACAAACTCGCCAAATCAAAATCCCACTGCTTTTGATTCAAGCAGGGGAAGAGAAAATTGTGAGTAACGATGCTCAAGTAAAGTTCATCAACAAGCTGAAGAAAACCAACTCAGATTGCCAGTTTAAGGTCATCGAAGGGTCTAGGCATGAGGTGTTGTTTGAGAAGGATGAGTATCGTAATCCAACATTGGATGCTATTACTCAGTTTTTTGCTTAGCGTTAGCGTGGTAACAAGAAAAGTAACGGACAAAAGAGAGAGGCGCTAAAGAGGAAGAGAAGTAAGTGAGCTTTGCCCTCTTTTCTTGCATGAATTTGGCATACAATTTCTAGATAGAGATATTGTATTTCAAAGGGCGCTAGCATTGGCTGGTGTCGATATTGGTTAAGCATTTTGCAATGAGGGTTAAATGACTATTCCTGCACTTAAAGATTCCGTGAAAATCGTTGCCTCTGATTTAGATGGTACGCTTCTGGCTCCCAACCATCAGTTAAGCGATTTTACCAAGCTGACACTCAAGAAGTTACACGACCAAGGTTATACCTTTATCTTCGCGACGGGTCGCCACCATGTCGATGTTGCGGGTATTCGAGAGATTGCTGGTATTCCGGCCTACATGATCACTTCAAACGGTGCGCGCGTACACGACCAAAATGATCAGCTAATGTATAGCCAGAACGTGCCACAGGATTTAGTTCAGCCTGTTATTGATGTGGTTCGCCAAGATCCAAACATCTTCATTCACATGTACCAAAATGAAGATTGGTTGCTGGATCGTGAAGATGAAATGCTGGCTAAGTTCCACAGTGAGTCTGGCTTTAGCTACAAGCGATTTGAAGCTGACAACGCGCCGAGTGATGGCATTGCGAAAGTTTTCTTCACACACCCAGAACAAGACCATGAATACCTAGTGACGTTTGAACAAAAGCTAAGAGACATGTTTGGCGACAAACTGAACATCGCTTTCTCAACACCTTGGTGTCTAGAAGTGATGGCAGCAGAAGTATCGAAAGGCCATGCGTTAGACGCGGTTGCGAAATCACTGAACCTGACTCTTGATAACTGCATCGCCTTTGGTGATGGTATGAATGATGCTGAGATGCTAGCTATGGCGGGTAAAGGCCTGATCATGGGCACATCACACGAGAAAGTGATGAAAGCTCTGCCAGACAATGAAGTGATTGGCAGCAACGCAGACGACGCCGTTGCTCACTACTTAGAAAAACACCTACTCTAAGCAGTCCCAATAAAAACATAAAGGCAGCCAATGGCTGCCTTTTTTGAACCTTACGCTAAAAGCTTCCTCTAAGGTTAGCGAGAACCGAGTACTTCTTTGCTTAAGATGGCCTGCCACTCCTGTTCAGTAACAGGCATGATGGACAAGCGATTACCGCGCTTCACCAATGGCATTTCTGATAGCTCTGGCATAGCTTTCAATGTTGCTAAGGGAATCAAACGCTCAGTCACTCGTACAAACTCGACATCCACCATAATCCAGCGAGGATTATCAGGAGAAGATTTAGGATCGTAGTAATCACTCTCGGGATCGAATTGAAAATGATCTGGGTAGGCTTCTCTGGTTACTTTTGCGATCCCTGCTACGCCAACTTTTTTACATGATGAGTGGTATATCATCACCAAGTCTCCAAGCTTGACATCATCACGCATCATGTTTCGAGCCTGATAGTTGCGTACACCCTCCCAACAAGAGGTTTTTTGTACTCTAAGAGTCTGAATAGAAAAGGTGTCGGGTTCTGTTTTAAATAACCAATATGCCATAATAAATCCAATTAACGGTTGCTCCGAGGAAGATATAACATGAAGGTAATGAAAAACCCAGTGACATGGCTAGTCGCATTCGCGCTACAAGGTTGTGTAACGGCGCCAGATACACCGCAACAATCTGAAGTTCCACCAGCAACCTTGGATGAGCCACTGAGCATTCAACCGCAAACCTTCATCATGCGTGGTCAGGTTGTGGTTGGCCACGAAAGCCGAACCTTCACCCCTTGCGGTAGCCAACAACAATACTGGTTAGATTTAACACCAGAACTCGCATTAGAAGCGCAAGGGCTCTCAGCGAGACCTTACCAAGCCTTATACGGCGAGCTGATTGGTCATCTAACCGTACCGAGCCAAACAGGGTATAACGCAGATTTCACGGCACGTTTCGTGGTTGATCAAGTGAATATCCTAACCGCAGAAAACCCTGATCGTTGTGACCAACCCTTGCGTTCAACACGTGTATTCGGCAATGAACCTTTCTGGTCAGCAAGCTTCGATAAAGACCAGCTCAAATACACTAAGATGGGCGAACAGCCACAGATCCTCGATATTGAATCAAGCCGCACCACACCAAGCAGTCGTGATTACCAATTAGAAGGTAAAGCAGCGCAAGGCAAACTCTACCTTACAAAAGAGAGTTGCAGCGACGGCATGAGCGATTCTATCTATGGATGGCATGCCAAGCTTAACCTCAATGACAGCAACTATAATGGCTGTGCAACGGTCTCTAACCAAGATCCAACACTGGACTGGAGCGGACTCTACTTCGCAAGCTCAACACAAAACTCTGGGTTCTCAATTAACCTAGAGCTCAACGATGACCACAGCGCGATCACGACTTACTCTTACAGCAATGGCGATCCTTCAATTGTTGAACAAGGCTTCTGGCAGCAACTCAACCAAAATCAGGTTCAAGTTGTGATGACTCGCCACCAGCAGCAATACCTGATCTCAGAGCGTATCTTCACGCTCGATAACGGCAAACTGGTCGCTGAAAAAGAAAAAGTGGGCAACGTTGTCTACCCGATTGCCAATGGCGGTCTGGTGCTATTCAGAAGCTAAGAGTGCACAAGCGCAAGTCAACACCACCGCTAACGTTGATCTAACCGCAAAGCAGGTGAACTCCAGTGATCAACTTGATCAAAAAGTTGACCAAGCGATCCGCGAGTATTTTAAGATCAACAGCAGCTCACCTGACGACACCAAATACCGCTGGTTAACCTACGACCTCAATGGCGACGGTAAAGAAGAGCTGTTCGCCCAACTCGATTGGTGTGGTTCTGGTGGCTGTACACTGCTGATTTTCGAAAACCATCAAGATAATTGGCGCTTCAATAGCCGAGTGACACTAGTTAAGGGCGACATACGCTTAGGTAAATCACAAAACCACGGCTGGCAAGATCTGGTCTTCAATGTCAGCGGCGGCGGTGCAACACCAGCGAAACACACATTGTCATACTCTGGTGTGAGCTACCCACTCAACCCAAGTGTTGCTCCAATTGCAGATGATGCTGACATCAGCGATGTGGTTTTGTTTGCTGATGGTGTCTCACCTGCACAAAGTGGGGTTAAGCTGTAAACATGAGTAACCTACAAGCTTGCCCTGGTTGTGGCTTCACTCACCAATGTATTTGTCACCTGATACCGAGTGTCGAAAGCCAAATCGATCTTGTACTGCTCACTCATGAGAATGAACTGTCGCGCGATACCAATACCGGAAAGCTGCTTCAGCAATCCCTTGATCAGTGTCGGTCCCTTGTATGGCAAAGGAAAACACCACCAGCGGAGCTAATGGCGCTGCTTGACGATGAAACACGGCAACCGTTTCTGTTATTCCCAAGTGATAAAAGTATCGAGTGCCAGCAAGCTGTGATGACCCAAGCCCTGAGTCGTAAACCGCTATTCATCATCTTAGATGGCACATGGCAAGAAGCGAAGAAGATGCTTAACAAGAGCTCATGGTTACAAGCCGTTCCACAAGTTCACCTCGACATCATTAGCGTATCTTCATACACCTTGCGCCGTAATCAAGACAGTGGCCACTTGTGTACTTGCGAGGTGGGCGTTGAGTTACTCAAGTCTTTAGGTGAGGGTGAACCTGCCAAACTCATTGATGACTACTACCAACAGTATCTAAAGGTATTCCATGCCGACAAGTGTGGCCATGCCCTCAAATAGACCAAATAGGCGCGCGGGAAGGCAATAAACAAATTTCAGGACGGGACAGATACTAAAAACAAAAAGGGTGAGCCATAAGCTCACCCTTTTTACATCGGACTTTAATCTATTGAACCATTTAGTGTTTCACGTGAAACGCACACTCTGGCTGTTCGTTGAAAAGAGATTTTACTCTCCCTATCAGAATAAGCGTTGAGGCTGACCAAAGTAGTAACCTTGCAGGTAATCGACACCCATATCCTCTGCGATTCGACACACCTGTTCATTATGTACGAACTCCGCCACCGTCTTAGCATTCAGAATCTGACATAAGCTCACCAGCTGTTGCGCTATCTTACGTTGCTTTTTATCCGTATCGATATTGCGAATTAGACTACCATCAAGCTTTATGACTTGTGGTTCTAGCTTCAATATCTCATCAATGTTCGAATAGCCTGAACCAAAGTCATCGACAATAATATTCACACCAAGATCACGGAAGTGGTTACACACCTCAATCAAGCGACCGTAATCCTGAATTTGTTCCGTTTCCAGCACTTCTAAACCAATACGCTGTGGGTGACTGATTTTCTTGATGGCTTGTTCAAGATGAAGAATGGTTTTCTCATTGCTGAAATCTTGTGGCGCTAAATTAATTGAGAACGAATCGGTTCGCTGACTCATAAAATCAAAGGTACGCGTTATCATCTGACGACTGAGGCGTGTATAGAGGTGCGTTCCTTCTATGATTGGCAAAAACTTACCCGGTGCAATCAACTGACCGTCTTCTTCAATTCGAACCAAGCACTCGTAGCTCTCTACCTGATGGCTATGCGCCGAAACAATCGGTTGAGAACACGCCACAATATTCTGATTAAGCACAGCACGACTCACGCACGACAACCAACCAAGTTGTTCTTGGCGATGCTTCTCCAGTTGAATTAACGTCTTAGCACTCACTAAGTGTTTATTCTGGCTGACGGCACTGCGCCTCGCATCAATCGCCTTCAATAATAAGTCATCAATAGAGGTCGTTGGGAAATCTCGACGGCTAGCAATACCCGCACAGATAGACACCGACAAGTAATCAATATCGGGTAAACCTGTAGGTTCGAAATTTACATGCTCGGTTTGATCGGCAAACTCCGAGAATCGCTGATGAATATGTTCTTGGCTCGCCCAGCTATCGAACACCACTGCCCACTCACCAATACCGATACTGTAGAGCTGACATCCCTCATCAAAGAACTGCCACAGCGCCTTTTGAAAATACTCACTCAAGTCATGCAGAAGCTTGTCACCCACTCGATAGCCGTACTTTTCATTGATCTGACCAAAGGTCGTGACCTTCAAAGCTAACAAGTGGCTATCACTGCTCATCTTCGACAGCTTCTCACGCAATACACTTCGATTAGGCAAGCCAGTACGGTGATCAATTCGGTAGCTCGCCGTTAATGCGGTAGCTTGTTGCTGAATCTTACTCGCCATGCTGTTGTTCATGTCATCGACATCAAGCAGTGCATTTCGGATCAATGAAAACAGAGGGGATATATTGGTCGCGGGTTGTGTATCTAATGGCAATACTACCTTACCCTCGCCTTCTCTTAATGCGAGGTAAGTGAGGCTATGGTGCAAGATTCGCTGTTGATCATTCTCTTGATAGAGTTCTCCCATGCAGTACACGCCATAGCTGTCGGCCAGCTTCTGGAAAACCTCAACCTCTTGGTTGCCATCAATAAAGTCGATGCGAGAGATACAGTTATAGATAAAAAACTGTTCCGGCTTATGAGAGGCAAGCTGTTGAACCCCCAGTCGGACCTGCTCCAGGGTCAATGAGGGATGGTCATAACAAAACCGGACCTCATCACCCACTTGGAATTGGCCACTGAACTCTATCTCTCCATATTCCGTCACCTTGAGCGGTAAGTGAATCCTTTGCTCTTTCGGATCACCAACCATCAAAGGAAAATTATGCAGTTGCTCAAAAGGCAATTCAAGGCCATCAGCGAGGTAACGATTGTAGAGCTCACGAACAGGTATACCATCCAATTCAACCAACCAGTTATCTTGGGCTCCTGTCACTCGGAAAGTCCGGCCAATAGGGTTCCATTCAGTGAAATAACCTTTAGTGATGGATAGCTCTGCACTGTGCAGCGCCAACATCACATAGGCATTTTCATAGCAAATACCGTTTAGCATCACCCATCGTCCATTATCTGTGATGGTCGATGCACCACCACAGATAGGTAATAAATATCTCGACTGCTCAAACGCTGAAAATAGAACTCGGTTATTTATCTGCAAGCGGTCTGCGAAACAGATGATGCTTTGAGTATTATCATTGCACTCAAGCTGTTGCCACATAGCGTGGCTATCGACCAATGGTTGCTCGCTATATTCGACAACACCACAAGAGTAAGACGTCGCGTCAAAACGGGTAACAATCAGATAAAGACCTTGGTGCAGGATGACGCCTTGGCTGATGTAGTGGTTAGCACTGCAACCAATCAGTTTGGCATTGGGGAAAGTCGATTGAATCACTTGGCAGGCAGCCGCAACAGAACCCTTCTCGAAAGACGAAAACACCTGAATTAGTAGGCTTTCGTGTTGATGAAAATCTATCTTTTCCAATTCACGTTGGGTTTGCTCAATGTCTTGTATCAGGAGAGAAGTCGACTGCATATTCACATTAATCGCTAGGTTAATGATTTGTTATTGTGCTTATTATAGATAAGGCTTGCACGGAATACTTACAATCGTCTTATAAATAATGTGACGTTAGTTAGACATCACTTATTCCACCACAAAGCAGACATCAATGGTGATTGAGCATTTTCGAAGCCAGCCGGCATGAGAACCCATTAGTTTTAATAACTAAAACAATCGCTTAGGCTCACCAAAGTAATAACCCTGCAGATAATCGACACCCATTTGTTCTGCTATCTCACAAACCTGTTGGTTATGGACAAATTCAGCAACCGTCTTAGCATTGAACACTTGGCATAAGCGAACCAACTGAGAAGCGATATTTCTTTGTTTTTGGTCTTTGTCGATATTACGAATCAAGCTACCGTCGAGCTTAATAATCTGTGGCTCAAGCTTAATGATCTCATCAATATTGGAGTAACCAGAGCCAAAATCATCAACAATGATTCTCGCCCCGAGTGCACGGAAGTGATCACACACCTCTATCATGCGGCCATAATCCTTGATTTGCTCAGATTCCAAAACCTCTAAGCCAAGTCGAGTGGGATCGTTCATACCACTGATCGCAGCCTCGAGTACCTCAAGCGTCTTGTCACTCAACAAATCTTGTGGGGATAGATTGATAGAGAACGAACTCTGTTTATCCGCCATATAACCGATAGTGCTCTTAATCATATGTCGACTAAGGCGTGTGTAGAGGTGCGTGTCGGCAATGATAGGTAAGAACTTTCCTGGTGCCACAATAGTACCGTCCGACTCCATGATTCTGACTAAACACTCTTGGCCAATCATTTCGTGAGTGCCCGATTCCACAATCGGCTGAGAGTAGGTAATGATGTTCTGATCTAAAATCGCACGGCTCACACAGCTCAACCAACCGAGCTGCTCTTTGCGGTCCTCTTCGCTCACCTGAATGTCTTTGGCATTGGTGATGTGGGTATTGTTCCGCACCCCATAACGTCGAGCTTCGATCGCTTTCAATAAGATCTCGTCACCGCTGTCGGTTAAGAAATCACAACGACTAGCAAAGCCGCCACACAGAGAAACAGACAGGTAATCAATATCAGCCAAACCATATGGCTCAAAATTTATGTGTTCGATGTCATCGGCGAACTCAACGAAACCTTCTTTTATTTTTGTACTACCAACACTGGCGTTAAAGATAATCGCCCACTCTCCGACCCCAATACTGAACAGCTCAACCTTCACGCGAGGCTCCTTCACGACACGAAGCTGCAATCGCTCAATAAAGTGATTAGACAGGTCAAGCAGTAACTGGTCACCCACCTGATAGCCGTATTTTTCGTTAACTTGATGGAAATTCGTGAGCTTTAACGTGAGTAAGTGTTCACTAAATAGAATCGTATTGAGGCGCTCCTTCAGTACAATACGGTTCGGTAAGCCAGTGCGTGAGTCAATGCGATAGCTCTCGGTTAAGCGACGCGCTTGTTGATGGAGTTTTTTCTCCATCTGGGTATTCATACTGTCGAGATCAGCGACTGCATTTCTGACCAAGTTAAGCAATGGTGACACTGTTGAGCCACACTGAAAATCTTCACAACGAAACTCTTTAACCTCGTCAGACTCGCGCATAGCGATATAAGTCAGGCTGTGGTGCAGTATCTCTTGGCGGTCTTCATTGCGGTATAGCTCACCCATACAGTAGGCACCACATGTATTCACTATCCCTTCAAATGGCTTAAGCTCAAGTTTACTGTCGATAAACTCAAGTCGAGATACACAATTATAGATGATCACCGACTCAGGCTGATGCATGGCTAGCATCTCGGCACCGTGACGCACCTTTTCCGCGGTCAAAGAGGGGTGGTTATAACAAAACTGCGCCTCTTCACCGACATGCCAAGGGCTATCAAACTCGATACTGCCATCATCATTAATGCGTAGAGGTGTTGAAATACCCTTCTTTCTGCCAAGTTCTCGATAAAGTGGAAAGCTCATCAGTTGGCTAAAAGGAAGGTCTTTGCCATCCGCAAGGTAATGTTTGAATACTTCAATCGCCGGCTTGTCATTCAACGCGTATAAGCGATTTCCGACCGCATGTGTGACTCGCAGTTTCATCCCAATCGGGTTCCACTCAGAGTACGCATCCGACCAAACCTTCAATCTTGGGTTAGTCAGAGCCACAGCAACACAGGCATGCTGGTAGGTTTGCTCGTTATACATAACCCAACGGCCAAATTCATTCTCATGGCACAGTCCACCAGCAATCGGCAATGCGTAAGGCAGGTTTTCAAAAGCGCTATAGATAGGGTAATCACGCCCTTCGACCTGATCGCACAAACTGATGACCGTTTTGGTGCCTTCGGTAAGGTGCAGTTGCAAAGCTAAGTCTTGGCTATCTTGATTTGGATTACCCGTAAAAGGCTGGACTGCCGAGGTTAGATGGGTTTCGTTGAACTCACTGATGATGACTAAGGTGCATGCACTTTCAAGGCAATTATCACAGATAACATGACGAGCACTCTGACCAATTAGCGTCGCATTGTTTAAACGATTGAGAGCGACACTCGCGATTTGACGAGCTAGATCTGAAGATTGAGCTGAGAAAATTTGGATAAGGTACTGTTTGCTGTCACACCATTCTCGCTGATCAAGTTGAGCTCTAAACAACGCCTCAGTATTTGCGAGAAATGTAAATGTTTGCATGCCAACCCTTGTTCAAATTCTAATGGAGTAGAGAACCCGCAACCACTGCTATGACTGAAATGAATCGATAAAAAGTAGCCGCCAATTATCCTAGCCTAATCAGGCTTTTATAGGCGACTAATGTAACAATTCACTATCATAAATGCGACACAATAAGCTTACCAAGCCATTAAATTAGTCGCATAAGATCGCTAAGTTGGTCTATTTCAACATCAGGGAGCACGCTCGCCTTCGAAGAGAGGTATAAATTGGAACCAGTGTCATTAAACCAGCACGCTTGGAAGCCATTTTGCTTGGCTCCATAGACATCCGTTTTGAGGTGATCACCAACATGAAGAATATTCTCAGCGTCACAATCTAGGTGTTGCTGAGCTTTTTCAAACATATCTGGGCAGGGTTTAGCTCTTCCATCAGGGCCAGCTTTAAGGATTAATTGAAAGTACTGCCCTAAGCCAATTTTGTGTGGGTCGACATTACCATTAGTAATCGCAACTAGAGGAATGCCTTGACTAAGCTCAGTCATCACACGATGCGTTTCGTCAGGAACATTGACTTGATTACGTAGCCATAATGCATGCTCAATACCTTCTCGAGCCGCTTGTTCTGCTTGCTGCTGAGAATAACCCAATTGCAGCAAACCACTTTTAATCTGAGTTTCACGCCATACTGTGACATCATGTTTCAAAGCTGGGTTTTCAGAGGCGATTTGCTGCTTAATGCCCTGCCACTCTTCGAGCGATAAAGAAGCCGACACTGGGTGCTTTTGATAAAGCCACTGTGCCATCTCCTTCTCAACCTTCATGATCACAGGCCAGTTGTCATACAGGGTGTCATCTAAGTCAAAGGTCATGGCTTTGATGGGCTTTAACCCTCGATAAATTCGCATAGTAAACCCTTAAATCTAATCTTTGTTCTTCTTACGCGCTCTCGGGTGAGCCTGATCATAAGCTTGTGCTAAGTGTTGGAAATCTAAGTGGGTATACACTTGGGTCGTCGAGATGTTTTCATGGCCAAGCAATTCTTGAACAGCACGAAGGTTTTGGCTCGACTCTAGCACATGCGTTGCAAAGGAGTGACGCAGTTTATGCGGGCTGATGTGGCTCGCGACAGATTGCTTCTTTCCCCACTCTTCCATACGTTTTTGCACGCTTCGATGAGAAATACGAGTCCCTAACTTCGAGACAAACAGTGCGGTTTCACCCGGTGAAGCCAACTCACCACGAACTTTAAGCCATTTATCGACCCACTCTTTAGCTAAACCAGAAAAAGGCGCTTTGCGTTCTTTATCGCCTTTACCGATGACTCGGATTTCACCCTGGCGACCCAACACATCTTTGAGGTTAATACCGACCAGTTCTGCCAGTCGTAACCCAGCGCCATACATCACTTCCATCATCGCGCGGTCACGAATCGACAGTGGGTCGTCCTCGTTAACATCAAGCAACTGTCCAACCTCATCAACATCGAGGTTTTTAGGCAGAGGACGCTGTTTACGTGGAGCAGAAACACCTTTGGCTGGATTGGCCGTCATTTCTCCACGCAACACAAGAAAATCAAAGAAACTGCGCAGTGAAGATAAGCGTGTTGCAATGCTGCTTGCTTTCATTCCCTCACGCATGCCTTTACTGGCAAGTTGTCTTACCCACGCTGCATCGACCTGGCCCCAATCCTTTAGCCCTAGCGTGACTAAATGACCGGCCATAGTTTCAAGTTGTTGTTTGTAATTACGTTGAGTGTGTAGGCTGAGTCCCTTCTCGCTTCTGAGATACTCATAGAAGCGAGAAAGTGGCTTTTGAAGGCTGTTAGGAAGAGGTATTTTGGGCTCTAGGCTCATTATTTATCTGCCAAGGTAAGGTGTCCGCCAAATGAGCGACAACAAGTGCTAAATGACGTAAAAAGAGCGTATCCATATGGGGTTGGAAATGTCCGCCTTCTTCACTAGAAAAGGCGAGCAAGCCCAATGGAGACTGCTTAGCAAGCGGTAGTACTACATAAGAGCCTAGCTCTGGAACTGGATAATCACCAAACAAATCGTGTCTGTCGGCTTTTCTCAAGCGCCCAAGATAAGCATCTTTGCCATTGAAATGGTTCAGCGAAAACTTAGAGTAGCCCTCAGCACTTAAATGATAAAAACCCGATTGTGAAAGAATTCGAACATGAGCCTTAAGCCCAAGGTCTAACGCTTTTTGTTCAACGGCCTTTATCACCTGCATGAAGTCACTGCATTTCAGCACTTGCGCTTGCAGATCCATAAACTCATAGAAGGTTTTATCGTTATTTGCCGCCAACGACATCAAGCCAGTGATCTCTTCTTCAAGCTCTTCGATTCGATGACGCTGGCGTTTAAGCTGAATCTCAACCAGAGAAACAGCGCCCTGCTCAACGTTATTGATAGCAAGGCGATCAACCAAATCTTTTCTGTCTTGGAAAAAATCTGGGTTATCACGTAAATATTCCGCGACCACTTCTGCGGTGAGTGCGTCGGCTTCAACGTAAGACAAAATCTATCCTTTATGTTTTATGAATCTATTGGTTATAAATCGTTATTAGCAAGAAAGTTGACCATCAAACACATGCGTTGCCGGGCCGGTCATAAACAGAGGTTTACCCGGGCCTTGCCAGCTAATGTGTAAGTCACCGCCTGGTAGACGAACCTTCACATTCTCAGCCAGTAAGCCTTGAGTGATACCAACGGCAACTGCGCCACACGCTCCGCTGCCACATGCCTGAGTTTCACCCGCGCCACGTTCGTAAACACGCAAACGAACTTCTTCACGGCTAACCACTTGCATAAAACCAGCATTAACACGCTCAGGGAAACGTTCGTGTGATTCGAGAAGCGGACCTAGGGTGTCCACATCAGCAGTATCGACATCATCAACGACGGTAACCACATGTGGGTTACCCATGCTTACCGCACCACAGAACAAAGTATGTACATCCGTTCTCAGGATATACGTCTTCTCTGGCTGCTTGGCCTTGAATGGAATCTTACCTGGTTCGAACTCAGGAATACCCATGTTCACCGTGATCAGGTCATTCTCTTCAATTTTGAGAACCATTTTACCTTTCTTGGTGCTGACGTTGATACTGTACTTATTCGTTAAGCCTTTCATGCGAACGAATCGTGCAAAACAACGAGCCCCATTACCACACTGCTCCACTTCACTGCCATCCGCATTGAATATGCGGTAATGGAAATCAGTTTCAGGATCATAAGGAGCCTCAACCACAAGTAGCTGATCGAAACCCACACCAGTGTGACGATCCGCCAAACGGCGGATCAAATCTGGAGAAAAGAAAATATTTTGAGTAATGCAGTCCACGACCATGAAATCATTGCCCAAACCATGCATTTTAGAAAAGTGGAAGTGCATAACGCTTAAAATTACTCCGGAAGAATGTTTTCAAGTTCCCATAGACTCGCAAGCTCTTCACGCTGACGAACCAAATGAGTTTTATCGCCATCAACCATCACTTCAGCCGCACGCGAACGAGTGTTGTAGTTAGATGACATCGCGAAGCCATAAGCGCCCGCAGAACGAACTGCTAGCAGATCACCTTCTTCAAGAACAAGGTCACGATCTTTACCTAGGAAATCACCCGTCTCACAAATTGGGCCAACCAAATCGTAAGTCACGGCTTCACCCTGTCTCGGGCTAACTGGAACAATATCTTGCCAAGCTTGGTAAAGCGCTGGACGCATCAGGTCGTTCATTGCTGCATCGATGATGGCAAAGTTCTTGTGTTCGGTTGGCTTGAGGAACTCGACTTTTGTTAATAATACACCAGCGTTAGCAGCAATCGCTCTTCCAGGCTCGAAAATCAGCTCTAGATCAGAATGATTCTCTAGGCGAGCCAATAAGGCTTTCGCGTAATCTGAAGGCTGTGGTGGTAATTCATCACGGTAAACCACACCCAATCCGCCACCGACATCAAGGTGTTTGATGTTGATACCATCAGCTCGTAGTTGGTCGATCAGTGCAAGCAGGCGATCGGTAGCATCAATGAAAGGTTCGATATCCGTTAGCTGAGAACCAATGTGGCAATCAATACCATGAATAGACAAGTTATCGAGTGTTTGTGCAAACGCATAAACGGCTGGAGCACGGTCGAAAGCAATACCAAACTTGTTATCACGCAGACCAGTAGAAATATAAGGGTGAGTGTTGGCATCAACATCTGGGTTGATACGCAGTGAAATTGGCGCTTTAACACCAAGCTCACCAGCAACTTTATTCAGTCGCTCAAGTTCTGGCTCAGACTCTACGTTGAAACACTTAATGTTCAACTCAAGTGCGCGCTTCATTTCAGCAGCTGTTTTACCGACACCAGAGAACACAACTTTTGCCGGATCGCCACCAGCAGCTACTACACGCTCTAACTCACCGCCAGAAACAATGTCAAAACCTGAACCCAAACGAGCCAAAGTATTCAACACGCCAAGGTTCGAGTTAGCTTTAACGGCATAACACACCAAGTGCGGATGCTCACCAACCGATGAGTCAAACGCGTTCCAATGACGCTCTAATGTTGCACGAGAGTATACATACAGCGGCGTACCATATTGCTCTGCGAGTTGTGAAAGTGCGACGTCCTCAGCCCAAAGCTGGCCATCTTCCTGATAGTTGAAGTAATCCAAAGTTCTTATCCCTTATAAATAACGATTTCTGCGTGTTTCACTTATTGTGATTGTTCAGTCTGCTGAACTTCATCAGGATCGTATAACGGACCCGTTTGACCACAACCAGAAAGTCCAATAACGGACAGCATAAACAGAGCGGTAATTAATTTTTTCATTTTGCATATCGTGATTATTAACTCAATGCCCCCTATAATCGCACCACACTCAGGAAAAGCAATAGGATAGAAAGGATGAACGAGACTGAATTTCATCAACTAGTCGATATACAGATGCAAAACATCGAAGAAGCTATCGACGATTCAGAGGCAGATATTGATTACGAAGTGACTGGTAACGTGATGACGCTCGAGTTTGAGAACCGCAGCCAAATTATTATTAACCGCCAAGAACCAATGAAAGAAATCTGGTTGGCGTCTAAATCTGGTGGCTTCCACTTTAAATTAATCGACGACAAGTGGACATGCTCTAAGACGGGCATGGAGCTGTTTGAGATGGTAAAAGAAGAATGCGTGAAGCACGCAGGTGAAGAGATCGATTGGGTCTAATCATTTGTAAGCAAAACTAAAAAGGAGTGAATCAATCACTCCTTTTTTAATATCAATCAGTCTCAATAAGCCTAGATGTTGACTATCTTTGAACTCCGAGAAGACAAGGTAGCGTCGTTACGGTAAGGCACAACATAAGAGTTACCCTCTTCAGGGTGCACGATCTGGTAGTACTGAGGGAGATTGAAGTTAATCAACTTAGACGACATCTTCGACTCATCTTTTACCGATGTGTAGAAAGAATTCACGTTCGCGATCATCTCATCTTTTTCACCATTGTACTGGTGATACACCTCTACTTGATTCGACTCGTCCAATACATAGATATTGAAACCTTTATCGGTATCTTCAAAGAAGAACTGAATTAAACCCTCACTCGCAAAACCATCCACCACTTCTGGCAGTTGATACTCCTGCTCTTTATCGAGCATCAGTAACGGTGAACCCTTCAACTTATTGGTTGAGATACTACGGTAGAAATCAACCGAGTTTTCCAACATCTGTACCGATACACCACGACGCTCGAAGAACAGACCAAACATCTTATTAGCTAAACGAATAGCCTTAAAGCGGCGACGCTTCTCTGGTTCAATCGGTTTCAATCGTAAGTCGATACACTCAGCAAGCAGTTGATACACCATATTACGCATCACACCACGCAGGTTTTTGCTGTAACAGAACACATCCACCGACTCTGGCGGCAACGCATCTTGGTGCATTTTGCCAAGAACCGTTTTAAGTGCATCCAGCATTGCTGTATCACCTTGGAAATGAAGCGTACGTACTTCATGCCAAGAGTTACGATAAACCAGATCGACACTGCCGACTAAGCTCTTACCTTCTTCACCAAAGCTGAAGATATCAGCATTCTTGAGGTCCACTTTTAATGCACGACCACTTAACTCAGAAGTTGGGTCATTTTCAAAGTTGATGAACATCGCGAGCTGGCTTATCTCACACGGACTCGCCAGTGCTTGCATACTCGGGCGACGCTTACGCAAAGAAAACGTATTACGCAGATCGCTCACCATTTGATAGAACTTATCGATATCAATGTGAGCATCACGCACCACAGAGTGCAAACGCGTCGACTCCGTAATCAAGCCATTAAAGAATGACCAAGCAACCAGTTTACTCAAGTACTCATGGTGCTCAAGTGAAGGCTGACCAAGAATACGATGCGCTACCAATGGCTGCTTATACAGGTACCAGCCGGCTTTATTCGACTGACCCTGACGAACTTCGATAAAGCTCAAGTCTGGTTCATGCAGATCAGGAGAGATTTGCGGATTCAGTAACGTCACTTTACCTGGCAATACCTCAAACGCAGCGTAAAGCTTACGCGCCAAAATACTAATATCTTGTGGGCTAATTGCAGAAGTGATGTCGTTGCGACGCGCAAATTGAATCAGATTACGATAGCTCAGCATCAAGGCATCAAGCAGTGCATGGTGTACCACTTTAACCTGCTCAACCTTCCAGTTACGGCGGTTATCGAGCTCAGCAATGGTTTCATGTCCCCAATTCCAAGACTTAGTCATCTCAGTTAAGGCTTCACGACGCCACGCAACAGAACCAATGCCCGCATCTCGTGACAACTTCTCGTGGGTCTTAAGGTAGAAACAACGTCTCACCAAGTCCAATCGAGTGTGGTCGTTAATGCGTTCTAGATAGCGCGTTACCTTCTCAAGCATCAGATAGTAGCTATCCATGCCATACAGATCCGGTTCATCCGCGAAGAAGCGACGCTTGGTATCAATACTCAGCAGTTGAGTGTTTGGGTATTCCCATGAATAGGCTTCTAACAGGATCGCCTTTAACACCGATTTATACGGAGAGTCGATACTCTTATAAAGCTGCCATAAGTTTGAACCAAAGTACTCTTCAGCGGGAATACGATTTAGCTTACCGAAATCGATCCACTGCGAGCAATCAAGATAGCCGTCCTGACATAAACCTTGAACATACTCGTCGTAGCACTCTTCCATTTCAGGCGGAATGATTTGCCACAACAAACGTTGACCGGCTAAACGAACCGCTGAGCGATAGAACTCATCAAGCAGTAACAAGTGCTGTGAAGAACCACAGTTATCACCGGTCATCTCTTCCGAATGATTCGAACGGAAACGCTGTTCATCCATCAAGAAGAAGTTAGCTTCCACACCTAAGGTCTCAGCCCAATCGGTAATAAGCAGACACTTGTTGGTCAAGCTATCACGAGATGCGCCATCCATATCTGGAGAAACACACACCCAGATATCAAGATCACTTGAGGTACTTTGCCCAATAGAAGAAGTACTACCCATGGTGTACAAGCCAAGGATTGCAGGTTCAGCAGCCTCGGTAAGTTTGCCACCCAGCGTTAATTCGGTATCAGAGACAAATTGCTTTTGGAATTCATTAAGCGTGAAGCTACGAATTCCAAAAGGAACTTGTTGGTCATAATAACCCGGCATCATCGGGTGATTGAAGTGAAGCAGTGCGGGAATAAGGTTGAAAACTCGCTGGCCTTGCACATTCATCAACGCCAACGCACGATCAATGCGCTGCTGATTTAGATTGTCTAATCGTTGAATCAAAGTTTGAGTGTAAGCCTGCAAGGTAAGTCCTTGGTTTGAGGTTAAGTGCAGTTCTGTTTAGTTACTGAACGAAAGCAGCAACAAAACGTGATCAATTTAACACTTTTACCCTTAGTGGTAAAGCAAAGGAATCCGTCATACTGGTCAATTCCTTGATGACAGAAAGTTAAACTCACGGCGCCGTAGTGTCCTCTTTATTGACTATTTCTAATAATAGCCCATGTTTCAAATGAGATACCAATCACACTATTTTGGTGAACTAATGAAAATCTCTCAGCTATCAAAGTATCGAATGATCAAACAGTAAGAATTCTCGCCTCATAATGGTAGGATTAGGCTATTACAGAACCTATATCGGAACCACCATGACAAATTCAGCACCAATCCGTATCGCGACCAGAAAAAGCCCTCTTGCCCTTTGGCAGGCATACTTTGTAAGGGATGCACTGCAAGCTGCTCACCCTGGTTTAGAGGTTGAGTTGGTAACTATGGTGACCAAAGGTGACATCATCCTCGATACTCCGCTTGCTAAAGTTGGCGGTAAGGGCCTGTTCGTTAAAGAACTTGAAGTAGCAATGCTAGAAGGTCGTGCTGACCTAGCAGTTCACTCAATGAAAGATGTCCCAGTAGACTTCCCAGAAGGTCTAGGTCTGGTGACGATTTGTGAACGTGAAGATCCTCGTGATGCTTTCGTTTCAAATACCTACAACAATATCGACGAGCTACCACAAGGTGCCGTCGTGGGTACATGCAGCCTGCGTCGTCAGTGTCAATTACTTGAGTCTCGCCCTGACTTAATCATCAAAGAGCTGCGCGGCAACGTTGGTACTCGTCTAGGTAAACTCGATGATGGTCAATACGATGCGATCGTACTGGCTGCTGCTGGCCTTAAGCGTTTAGAGCTAGAAGAGCGTATTCGCAGCTTCATCGAACCAGAACAGTCTCTACCAGCTGTAGGCCAAGGCGCTGTTGGTATTGAGTGCCGTCTAGATGATGAACGTCTAATCAAGCTTCTTGAGCCGCTGAATCATAAAGACACGGCTGATCGTGTACTTTGCGAGCGAGCAATGAACCTTACTCTAGAAGGTGGTTGCCAGGTGCCTATCGGTAGCTATTCACTATTAGATGGCAACAACATCTGGCTACGTGCATTAGTTGGTGAACCGGATGGTTCGAAGATGGTTCGTGGTGAGATCTCTGGTCCTCGTAAAGACGCAGAAGCGCTTGGCGTGACTCTAGCAAATCAATTGCTGGATGATGGTGCAAGAGAAATCCTAACCAAACTCTACGCTGACCAAGAATAACCATGACTGTGTTGGTGACTCGCCCCGGTTCAGAGGGGCAATCGCTTTGCCAACAACTAGCGGATGAAGGAATTCAAGCAATCCATCATCCGCTGATTCGTATCGTTGATAATCCAAACTCTTCGGATTTAAGCACCCAGCTTAATAACAGCGATATCATTATTGCAGTCAGTCACCACGCCGTGACCGCTGCTCAAAACATCCTTTCGAAAACCTCATCCATTTGGCCCACTTCGCCGCTTTATCTTGGCGTTGGTCAAAAAACTGCGCACGTTTTAAGCAAAGTCTGTAAACAAAAAGTAAACTACCCTCAAGTTAGTGATAGTGAACATCTTCTTAAACTTACTGAACTTAATGGCGTAGAAAATAAGTCCGTTTTGATACTACGTGGTAATGGTGGGCGTGAGCTCATTAGAGATTCCCTACTCAATCGAGGTGCACAAGTCTCTTATTGTGAGACCTACCGTAGAGAATATATTCCCATTAGCGACCACAATACCTATCAAACATGGATAAACAAAAAAGCGTCCAAAGTTGTCATCACTAGTCAGGAACAATTGGAGTATCTCTGCTCAATTACCCCTGATGAGTATTTGGCTTGGCTGTCAACAAGACATCTATTTGTCCCAAGCCAGCGCATTGTAGAACGAGCACAACAACTCGGTTTCTCGAACGTGACCAATACTCACAGTGCTACGAACCAAATATTACTGGCTGCTCTCCGGCCCTAGCTAGAAACAGGAAATAAGCATGACAAGCAAAAAAAATAATGAGCATATTGAACCTGAAAAGAAACAAGACACTCAGCCAGTTGTTGTTGAAAGCGAAAAAGCTGACTCTACAGAGACAAAACAATCTGAACAGAAGCTCGATGCCTCTGTCTCAAATACCGCTAATAATGAACAGCCTCAAGCTGAGCATAAAGAGCAAATAGAGAAAGCAGAAAAGCAAGGTAAGCGCGGTGTCAAGCTAGGTGCTATTGCGATCGCTATTTCTATTATTTTCAGTGGCGGTATCGCATTTCAAATGCAGCAAAAGAGTGCTGAGTACTCAGCTCAAATCGCCACTCTTCAAGCGCAACTTCAGAATACCCAATCTGCAGTAAATAAAGACCTGCAAACCATCAAGCAAGAGACTATCCAAGAAGCGTCGCACGCGGTGGAGAAAACTCAGGTAGTACAGTCTCAACAGCAAAAGAGCATTCAAAGCCTACAGTTAGCAGTGGCTGACGTTAAAGGTCGCCGCCCGAATGACTGGTTACTTGCCGAAGCCGATTACCTTGTGAAACTAGCAGGACGTAAACTGTTTCTAGAGCATGATGCCGTTAGCGCAACTAAGTTAATGGAAAGTGCCGATCAACGTATCGCAGCACTGAACGACCCTAGCTTAGTGTCACTGCGTCAATCAATGACCAATGACATTACCAAGCTTCGCACTATTCCTCTGATCGACCGTGATGGCTTAGTTCTACGCATCACAAGTCTTCAGCAGCAAGTCGATTCGCTGCCACTTGCCAATGCTATTCTTCCAGAAGCCGCAATTGTTGAGAAAAAAGCAGTATCGCAAGATATTAATGATTGGCAAAATAACCTGATGACGTCGATGAAAGACTTCTCAGAAAACTTCATCACATTCCGCAGTCGTGATGGCGAAGTTATCCCTCTACTTTCTCCTGAGCAACACTTCTACCTGCGTGAAAACATCAAAGGTAAATTAGAGACCGCTATTCGCGCCGTCTACAAAGAGCAAGGTGAACTCTATAGTGTAGCTCTTAATACCGCTAGCGAGTGGTCGAAAGCGTACCTAAACCAAGATAACAACTCAGTGATTGAATTTGAGAAAGCGATTAAACAGTTAAGTGAACAGAACATCTCTGTGAAATACCCTGTAAAGCTTGAGTCTCAGAATGAGTTATCAGATGTGATACGTGAGCGCCTACGACGTGAAGTCACCGTTATGACCACGGAGGAAAAATAATGATTCGTTGGATTTTTCTTTTTCTCGTTCTCGGTGCTGGGTTAATTGTTGGTACTCAGTTCTCTGGTCAACAAGGCTACGTTCTGATCTCAATTGCCAATAAGACCATTGAGATGAGCGTGACAACACTGGTTATCTTTGTTATTGCTCTTCTAGCTGCTCTGTTCGGCTTAGAGTACTTGTTTAAAAAGCTTATGTACGCAAGCTCGACAACTTGGAACTGGTTCAGTGTTCGTAAACTGAAACGCTCTCGTCGTTATACCAATGAAGGCATCATCAAACTTCTTGAAGGTGACTGGAAAGGCGCAGAGAAGAAGGTAACTCGTTGGGCTAACCACCACGACATGCCGCTGCTTTGTTATTTAGTCGCTTCTCAAGCGGCACACGAACAAGGGAATACGGGTGAACGTGACAAATACATCGAGCTCGCTAGCCAGCAAGACAACTCATTACTTGCCGTTGAGCTAACCAAGGCTAAACAACAGATCAGTGAATCGAACTACGAAGCGGCTTTCGATACACTTTCAACATTGAAAGGTTCGTACCCGAATAACACTGCTGTACTTGGCCTGCTAAAAGCCACTTACATGCAGCTTAAGTTGTGGCAGCCATTGTTAGAGCTAACGCCTAAGCTAGCTAAGAACAAGCTTCTTACAGCTGAAGAGCAAGTTGAGTTGGAGCAGAAAGCACAATGTGGCTTACTTCACGATGTGGCACAGCAGCAAGGTAGCGAAGGTTTAATCAGCCATTGGAACAAGCTTTCCAGAAAGCAGAAACAAAGCTCTCATCTTGTTTCCTGTTTTGTGAAACAACTGATCGCTCGTAAAGCTGATTCAGAAGCCTTCACAGTGATTAAAGAGAACATCGCGAAGAATAGTTCAAATGAACTCTATATGTTGCTTCCTGAGCTAAACCTTGCTGATCACCACCCAGTCGTCGTAATGCTAGAACGCGCTATCAGTAAAGATGGTAGCAATGCTGAAGCACACAGCGCATTGGCTCAGTTCTACCTCAGAGAACAGAAGTGGGCAGAAGCACAAAGTCACTTTGAAAAAGCACTGGCACTTCGTTCAAACGTTTCAGACTACGGATACTTGTCTGATGCACTGGAGAAACAGAACCTAACCAAAGCAGCCCATGAAGTTTCTCGTAAAGCGCTCGCTCTAGTTCAACCCGCTTAACTCGAAGCAACTCAAACGAAGCCGATGCCTAGCATCGGCTTTTTTATATCTGTTGTTTATCCCCAGATAACCTCAACGATACTTATAAACCATATTCTATCGAGCCCTTACTCGCCTTCCCCACCAAACCAAGTGTATTAAAGTAACTATGAAATTGTGCGTTAGGGCCTCCCAAACACACATAGAACTACTTTAATTGTGTCTGTATGTAGTTTACGATTTTTATAAACAAGCTCTTAGAAGAGATTCAAGAGGAATCATAGAGAAAAGTGACACCTTTAAGCCCAAGAGTAAATGGAGATCACCTTGAGAAAAGGCGTTTAAAGATATTTACCCGCAGACAGATGCCCACTTAAAGTCACGCTGAATTAACAAAATAGCCATCAATAGTCCAACTATAAACCGTTATAACCGAGGCTTCACGTAACGGCCCTGTAGATTCATTCATGAAGTAAAAGGGATAAAGCAAGAGTTACAGACCAACAAAACCTTGTTATTAAAAACGAAGCATCTTTATCAGCCAGTTAAAATTAATAGGAAGTAAAGATCTCGGAGACAGATAATAAAACTCAGATATCGGAAACGACGAAAGCCTAGTCGTCAAACTAGGGTTTCTAATACGTAATGAAGGGAGTAGCGAGAACGCTAAACGCAGGGTCGCCAATTGAGGACTAAACCTTTGTGGGACTGATTCTGCTAGAGAAAAACACTTTTCTTCAAATGTAAAAAAGCCCTGCTATTGCTAGCAGGGCTTTTCTAATAAGTGGCGGAGTGGACGGGACTCGAACCCGCGACCCCCGGCGTGACAGGCCGGTATTCTAACCAACTGAACTACCACTCCGCAGTGGAAGACTTGTCGTCGCTGACAAGTGTTCAAATTTAAAGCCTGGCGATGTCCTACTCTCACATGGGGAAGCCCCACACTACCATCGGCGCTATTGTGTTTCACTTCTGAGTTCGGCATGGAATCAGGTGGGTCCACAATGCTATGGTCGCCAAGCAAATTTTAAAATTCGGAAAACTGCTTCTCTATTTAATAGAGCTATAAAAGTTATTTCTCTTCAAACTCATTCAAGGTCTGTCTTTGAGTCCACAAAACCCCTTGGGTGTTGTATGGTTAAGCCTCACGGGCAATTAGTACAGGTTAGCTCAATGCCTCGCAGCACTTACACACCCTGCCTATCAACGTCGTAGTCTACGACAACCCTTTAGGACACTTATAGTGCCAGGGAAAACTCATCTCAAGGCTCGCTTCCCGCTTAGATGCTTTCAGCGGTTATCGATTCCGAACTTAGCTACCGGGCAATGCCATTGGCATGACAACCCGAACACCAGAGGTTCGTCCACTCCGGTCCTCTCGTACTAGGAGCAGCCCCTTTCAATTTTCCAACGCCCACGGCAGATAGGGACCGAACTGTCTCACGACGTTCTAAACCCAGCTCGCGTACCACTTTAAATGGCGAACAGCCATACCCTTGGGACCGACTTCAGCCCCAGGATGTGATGAGCCGACATCGAGGTGCCAAACACCGCCGTCGATATGAACTCTTGGGCGGTATCAGCCTGTTATCCCCGGAGTACCTTTTATCCGTTGAGCGATGGCCCTTCCATTCAGAACCACCGGATCACTATGACCTGCTTTCGCACCTGCTCGAATTGTCATTCTCGCAGTCAAGCGGGCTTATGCCATTGCACTAACCACACGATGTCCAACCGTGTTTAGCCCACCTTCGTGCTCCTCCGTTACTCTTTGGGAGGAGACCGCCCCAGTCAAACTACCCACCAGGCACTGTCCGTAATCCCGATTCAGGGACCAACGTTAGAACATCAAAACTACAAGGGTGGTATTTCAAGGACGACTCCACCACATCTAGCGACGCGGTTTCATAGTCTCCCACCTATCCTACACATGTAGGTTCAATGTTCAGTGCCAAGCTGTAGTAAAGGTTCACGGGGTCTTTCCGTCTAGCCGCGGGTACACTGCATCTTCACAGCGATTTCAATTTCACTGAGTCTCGGGTGGAGACAGCGTGGCCATCATTACGCCATTCGTGCAGGTCGGAACTTACCCGACAAGGAATTTCGCTACCTTAGGACCGTTATAGTTACGGCCGCCGTTTACCGGGGCTTCGATCAAGAGCTTCGACCGAAGTCTAACCCCATCAATTAACCTTCCGGCACCGGGCAGGCGTCACACCGTATACGTCATCTTACGATTTTGCACAGTGCTGTGTTTTTAATAAACAGTTGCAGCCACCTGGTATCTGCGACTCTCGTCTGCTCCATCCGCAAGGGACTTCACTGATAAGAGCGTACCTTCTCCCGAAGTTACGGTACCATTTTGCCTAGTTCCTTCACCCGAGTTCTCTCAAGCGCCTTGGTATTCTCTACCCGACCACCTGTGTCGGTTTGGGGTACGATTCCTTACAATCTGAAGCTTAGAGGCTTTTCCTGGAAGCATGGCATCAATGACTTCACTACCGTAGTAGCTCGACATCGTATCTCAGCGTTAGTAGCGGTCCGGATTTACCTAAACCACCCGCCTACGTACTTGAACCTGGACAACCGTCGCCAGGCCCACCTAGCCTTCTCCGTCCCCCCATCGCAATTGTAAGAAGTACGGGAATATTAACCCGTTTCCCATCGACTACGCCTTTCGGCCTCGCCTTAGGAGTCGACTTACCCTGCCCCGATTAACGTTGGACAGGAACCCTTGGTCTTCCGGCGAGGGAGTTTTTCACTCCCTTTATCGTTACTCATGTCAGCATTCGCACTTCTGATACCTCCAGCAGCCCTTACAGACCACCTTCAACGGCTTACAGAACGCTCCCCTACCCCACGCACCCTAAGGTACGTAGCCGCAGCTTCGGTGTATAGCTTAGCCCCGTTACATCTTCCGCGCAGGCCGACTCGACCAGTGAGCTATTACGCTTTCTTTAAATGATGGCTGCTTCTAAGCCAACATCCTGGCTGTCTGAGCCTTCCCACATCGTTTCCCACTTAGCTATACTTTGGGACCTTAGCTGGCGGTCTGGGTTGTTTCCCTCTCCACGACGGACGTTAGCACCCGCCGTGTGTCTCCCGGATAGTACTTACTGGTATTCGGAGTTTGCAAAGGGTTGGTAAGTCGGGATGACCCCCTAGCCTTAACAGTGCTCTACCCCCAGTAGTATTCGTCCGAGGCGCTACCTAAATAGCTTTCGGGGAGAACCAGCTATCTCCAGGTTTGATTGGCCTTTCACCCCTAGCCACAAGTCATCCGCTAATTTTTCAACATTAGTCGGTTCGGTCCTCCAGTTGATGTTACTCAACCTTCAACCTGCCCATGGCTAGATCACCTGGTTTCGGGTCTAATCCTAGCAACTGTACGCCCAGTTAAGACTCGGTTTCCCTACGGCTCCCCTAAACGGTTAACCTTGCTACTAAAATTAAGTCGCTGACCCATTATACAAAAGGTACGCAGTCACACCACGAAGGTGCTCCTACTGCTTGTACGTACACGGTTTCAGGTTCTATTTCACTCCCCTCACAGGGGTTCTTTTCGCCTTTCCCTCACGGTACTGGTTCACTATCGGTCAGTCAGTAGTATTTAGCCTTGGAGGATGGTCCCCCCATATTCAGACAGGATATCACGTGTCCCGCCCTACTCGTTTTCACTGATGATGAGATGTCGATTACGGGGCTATCACCCTTTACTGCGGCACTTTCCAGAGCCTTCATCTGTCTCATTAAAAGCTTAAGGGCTAATCCAATTTCGCTCGCCGCTACTTTCGGAATCTCGGTTGATTTCTCTTCCTCGGGGTACTTAGATGTTTCAGTTCCCCCGGTTTGCCTCCTATTGCTATGTATTCACAACAGGATACTTACTTATGTAAGTGGGTTTCCCCATTCAGGAATCCCAGACTCAAAAGGTTATTACTACCTAATCTGGGCTTATCGCAAGTTATTACGCCTTTCATCGCCTCTGACTGCCAAGGCATCCACCGTGTACGCTTAGTCACTTAACCATACAACCCGAAAGGGTCTTGTGTATGGCAACTAACCAAGGTTTTTGGTTGTCATCAAGAAGGGTTAATTCTTGATAACTGTTTGCCGGACTCAATGTGATTCAAACAAGTTTGAATCGAATACAAGACACTTGAATGTGTTTGTTGTGTTTACCATAAAGGTAAACATTGAGAACTTTTAAATTTGATTGAATTACTCGTAAGTAATCAATCAGTCAGCTTTCCAAATTGTTAAAGAGCTTGATTCAATAAATTGAACCATTTTTAAAGACTCTCTTAAGAGAATACTTAAAGATGGTGGAGCTATGCGGGATCGAACCGCAGACCTCCTGCGTGCAAGGCAGGCGCTCTCCCAGCTGAGCTATAGCCCCATCTAGGTCGATATTGGTGGGTCTGAGTGGACTTGAACCACCGACCTCCCGCTTATCAGGCGAGCGCTCTAACCAGCTGAGCTACAGACCCAATATCGTCTCTTAACTTTTCTAAACCTAATCAATCTGTGTGGACACTTATCGTGAATATCTTCGTATAAGGAGGTGATCCAGCCCCAGGTTCCCCTAGGGCTACCTTGTTACGACTTCACCCCAGTCATGAACCACAAAGTGGTGAGCGTCCTCCCCGAAAGGTTAAACTACCCACTTCTTTTGCAGCCCACTCCCATGGTGTGACGGGCGGTGTGTACAAGGCCCGGGAACGTATTCACCGTAGCATTCTGATCTACGATTACTAGCGATTCCGACTTCATGGAGTCGAGTTGCAGACTCCAATCCGGACTACGACGCACTTTTTGGGATTCGCTCACTATCGCTAGCTTGCTGCCCTCTGTATGCGCCATTGTAGCACGTGTGTAGCCCTACTCGTAAGGGCCATGATGACTTGACGTCGTCCCCACCTTCCTCCGGTTTATCACCGGCAGTCTCCCTGGAGTTCCCGACATTACTCGCTGGCAAACAAGGATAAGGGTTGCGCTCGTTGCGGGACTTAACCCAACATTTCACAACACGAGCTGACGACAGCCATGCAGCACCTGTCTCAGAGCTCCCGAAGGCACACCTGCGTCTCCGCTGGCTTCTCTGGATGTCAAGAGTAGGTAAGGTTCTTCGCGTTGCATCGAATTAAACCACATGCTCCACCGCTTGTGCGGGCCCCCGTCAATTCATTTGAGTTTTAATCTTGCGACCGTACTCCCCAGGCGGTCTACTTAACGCGTTAGCTCCGAAAGCCACGGCTCAAGGCCACAACCTCCAAGTAGACATCGTTTACGGCGTGGACTACCAGGGTATCTAATCCTGTTTGCTCCCCACGCTTTCGCATCTGAGTGTCAGTATCTGTCCAGGGGGCCGCCTTCGCCACTGGTATTCCTTCAGATCTCTACGCATTTCACCGCTACACCTGAAATTCTACCCCCTCTACAGTACTCTAGTTCACCAGTTTCAAATGCAGTTCCGAGGTTGAGCCCCGGGCTTTCACATCTGACTTAATGAACCACCTGCATGCGCTTTACGCCCAGTAATTCCGATTAACGCTCGCACCCTCCGTATTACCGCGGCTGCTGGCACGGAGTTAGCCGGTGCTTCTTCTGTTGCTAACGTCAAGAGATAACGCTATTAACGCTACCCCCTTCCTCACAACTGAAAGTACTTTACAACCCGAAGGCCTTCTTCATACACGCGGCATGGCTGCATCAGGCTTTCGCCCATTGTGCAATATTCCCCACTGCTGCCTCCCGTAGGAGTCTGGACCGTGTCTCAGTTCCAGTGTGGCTGATCATCCTCTCAGACCAGCTAGGGATCGTCGCCTTGGTGAGCCATTACCTCACCAACTAGCTAATCCCACCTAGGCATATCTTGACGCGAGAGGCCCGAAGGTCCCCCTCTTTGGCCCGTAGGCATTATGCGGTATTAGCCATCGTTTCCAATGGTTATCCCCCACATCAAGGCAATTTCCTAGGCATTACTCACCCGTCCGCCGCTCGACGCCCATTAACGCACCCGAAGGATTGTTAGTGTCGTTTCCGCTCGACTTGCATGTGTTAGGCCTGCCGCCAGCGTTCAATCTGAGCCATGATCAAACTCTTCAATTTAAGATTTTGTGACTCAACGAATACTGACTTCAAAACTAATATTCATTCGAAAATGAACATGTAATTCTAAAGCTATTACCATTCCAACAGAATGATAATGAATTGACTGTGCCAAATAACCGAAGTTATTTGTATTGTTCACTCAGTTCATTGAAATCAATTTTGATTCCGAAGAATCTGTTTTATCTAACGATAAAACGTTTTGATATTCATCAACGAGTGCCCACACAGATTGATAGGTTTAAATTGTTAAAGAGCTTTGCTTTCAGTGCCTTAGCACTTAAGCAGGACGCGTATAATACGCTTTCTACTTTGAAAGTCAACATAAAATACTAAGAAAACTTAGAACTCTATGGTGACTTGTCTACTTTGTAGACAAAGTCGAAATTAAAGCCTGGCGATGTCCTACTCTCACATGGGGAAGCCCCACACTACCATCGGCGCTATTGTGTTTCACTTCTGAGTTCGGCATGGAATCAGGTGGGTCCACAATGCTATGGTCGCCAAGCAAATTTTGCTTTTACTTTCAGCTTTTTAAAAACTGAAGGCAAAATAATCTGGAAAGCTTATCTAAAAGTTATTCTCTTCAAACTCATTCAAGGTCTGTCTTTGAGTCCACAAAACCCCTTGGGTGTTGTATGGTTAAGCCTCACGGGCAATTAGTACAGGTTAGCTCAATGCCTCGCAGCACTTACACACCCTGCCTATCAACGTCGTAGTCTACGACAACCCTTTAGGACACTTATAGTGCCAGGGAAAACTCATCTCAAGGCTCGCTTCCCGCTTAGATGCTTTCAGCGGTTATCGATTCCGAACTTAGCTACCGGGCAATGCCATTGGCATGACAACCCGAACACCAGAGGTTCGTCCACTCCGGTCCTCTCGTACTAGGAGCAGCCCCTTTCAATTTTCCAACGCCCACGGCAGATAGGGACCGAACTGTCTCACGACGTTCTAAACCCAGCTCGCGTACCACTTTAAATGGCGAACAGCCATACCCTTGGGACCGACTTCAGCCCCAGGATGTGATGAGCCGACATCGAGGTGCCAAACACCGCCGTCGATATGAACTCTTGGGCGGTATCAGCCTGTTATCCCCGGAGTACCTTTTATCCGTTGAGCGATGGCCCTTCCATTCAGAACCACCGGATCACTATGACCTGCTTTCGCACCTGCTCGAATTGTCATTCTCGCAGTCAAGCGGGCTTATGCCATTGCACTAACCACACGATGTCCAACCGTGTTTAGCCCACCTTCGTGCTCCTCCGTTACTCTTTGGGAGGAGACCGCCCCAGTCAAACTACCCACCAGGCACTGTCCGTAATCCCGATTCAGGGACCAACGTTAGAACATCAAAACTACAAGGGTGGTATTTCAAGGACGACTCCACCACATCTAGCGACGCGGTTTCATAGTCTCCCACCTATCCTACACATGTAGGTTCAATGTTCAGTGCCAAGCTGTAGTAAAGGTTCACGGGGTCTTTCCGTCTAGCCGCGGGTACACTGCATCTTCACAGCGATTTCAATTTCACTGAGTCTCGGGTGGAGACAGCGTGGCCATCATTACGCCATTCGTGCAGGTCGGAACTTACCCGACAAGGAATTTCGCTACCTTAGGACCGTTATAGTTACGGCCGCCGTTTACCGGGGCTTCGATCAAGAGCTTCGACCGAAGTCTAACCCCATCAATTAACCTTCCGGCACCGGGCAGGCGTCACACCGTATACGTCATCTTACGATTTTGCACAGTGCTGTGTTTTTAATAAACAGTTGCAGCCACCTGGTATCTGCGACTCTCGTCTGCTCCATCCGCAAGGGACTTCACTGATAAGAGCGTACCTTCTCCCGAAGTTACGGTACCATTTTGCCTAGTTCCTTCACCCGAGTTCTCTCAAGCGCCTTGGTATTCTCTACCCGACCACCTGTGTCGGTTTGGGGTACGATTCCTTACAATCTGAAGCTTAGAGGCTTTTCCTGGAAGCATGGCATCAATGACTTCACTACCGTAGTAGCTCGACATCGTATCTCAGCGTTAGTAGCGGTCCGGATTTACCTAAACCACCCGCCTACGTACTTGAACCTGGACAACCGTCGCCAGGCCCACCTAGCCTTCTCCGTCCCCCCATCGCAATTGTAAGAAGTACGGGAATATTAACCCGTTTCCCATCGACTACGCCTTTCGGCCTCGCCTTAGGAGTCGACTTACCCTGCCCCGATTAACGTTGGACAGGAACCCTTGGTCTTCCGGCGAGGGAGTTTTTCACTCCCTTTATCGTTACTCATGTCAGCATTCGCACTTCTGATACCTCCAGCAGCCCTTACAGACCACCTTCAACGGCTTACAGAACGCTCCCCTACCCCACGCACCCTAAGGTACGTAGCCGCAGCTTCGGTGTATAGCTTAGCCCCGTTACATCTTCCGCGCAGGCCGACTCGACCAGTGAGCTATTACGCTTTCTTTAAATGATGGCTGCTTCTAAGCCAACATCCTGGCTGTCTGAGCCTTCCCACATCGTTTCCCACTTAGCTATACTTTGGGACCTTAGCTGGCGGTCTGGGTTGTTTCCCTCTCCACGACGGACGTTAGCACCCGCCGTGTGTCTCCCGGATAGTACTTACTGGTATTCGGAGTTTGCAAAGGGTTGGTAAGTCGGGATGACCCCCTAGCCTTAACAGTGCTCTACCCCCAGTAGTATTCGTCCGAGGCGCTACCTAAATAGCTTTCGGGGAGAACCAGCTATCTCCAGGTTTGATTGGCCTTTCACCCCTAGCCACAAGTCATCCGCTAATTTTTCAACATTAGTCGGTTCGGTCCTCCAGTTGATGTTACTCAACCTTCAACCTGCCCATGGCTAGATCACCTGGTTTCGGGTCTAATCCTAGCAACTGTACGCCCAGTTAAGACTCGGTTTCCCTACGGCTCCCCTAAACGGTTAACCTTGCTACTAAAATTAAGTCGCTGACCCATTATACAAAAGGTACGCAGTCACACCACGAAGGTGCTCCTACTGCTTGTACGTACACGGTTTCAGGTTCTATTTCACTCCCCTCACAGGGGTTCTTTTCGCCTTTCCCTCACGGTACTGGTTCACTATCGGTCAGTCAGTAGTATTTAGCCTTGGAGGATGGTCCCCCCATATTCAGACAGGATATCACGTGTCCCGCCCTACTCGTTTTCACTGATGATGAGATGTCGATTACGGGGCTATCACCCTTTACTGCGGCACTTTCCAGAGCCTTCATCTGTCTCATTAAAAGCTTAAGGGCTAATCCAATTTCGCTCGCCGCTACTTTCGGAATCTCGGTTGATTTCTCTTCCTCGGGGTACTTAGATGTTTCAGTTCCCCCGGTTTGCCTCCTATTGCTATGTATTCACAACAGGATACTTACTTATGTAAGTGGGTTTCCCCATTCAGGAATCCCAGACTCAAAAGGTTATTACTACCTAATCTGGGCTTATCGCAAGTTATTACGCCTTTCATCGCCTCTGACTGCCAAGGCATCCACCGTGTACGCTTAGTCACTTAACCATACAACCCGAAAGGGTCTTGTGTATGGCAACTAACCAAGGTTTTTGGTTGTCATCAAGAAGGGTTAATTCTTGATAACTGTTTGCCGGACTCAATGTGATTCAAACAAGTTTGAATCGAATACAAGACACTTGAATGTGTTTGTTGTGTTTACCATAAAGGTAAACATTGAGAACTTTTAAATTTGATTGAATTACTCGTAAGTAATCAATCAGTCAGCTTTCCAAATTGTTAAAGAGCATAAAGCAAAAAGCTTTAATCAATAACTTACGTTATTAATTAAAGCTCTGGCTTTAACTAAATCTAAACCATCAATCTGTGTGGACACTTATCGTGAATATCTTCGTATAAGGAGGTGATCCAGCCCCAGGTTCCCCTAGGGCTACCTTGTTACGACTTCACCCCAGTCATGAACCACAAAGTGGTGAGCGTCCTCCCCGAAAGGTTAAACTACCCACTTCTTTTGCAGCCCACTCCCATGGTGTGACGGGCGGTGTGTACAAGGCCCGGGAACGTATTCACCGTAGCATTCTGATCTACGATTACTAGCGATTCCGACTTCATGGAGTCGAGTTGCAGACTCCAATCCGGACTACGACGCACTTTTTGGGATTCGCTCACTATCGCTAGCTTGCTGCCCTCTGTATGCGCCATTGTAGCACGTGTGTAGCCCTACTCGTAAGGGCCATGATGACTTGACGTCGTCCCCACCTTCCTCCGGTTTATCACCGGCAGTCTCCCTGGAGTTCCCGACATTACTCGCTGGCAAACAAGGATAAGGGTTGCGCTCGTTGCGGGACTTAACCCAACATTTCACAACACGAGCTGACGACAGCCATGCAGCACCTGTCTCAGAGCTCCCGAAGGCACACCTGCGTCTCCGCTGGCTTCTCTGGATGTCAAGAGTAGGTAAGGTTCTTCGCGTTGCATCGAATTAAACCACATGCTCCACCGCTTGTGCGGGCCCCCGTCAATTCATTTGAGTTTTAATCTTGCGACCGTACTCCCCAGGCGGTCTACTTAACGCGTTAGCTCCGAAAGCCACGGCTCAAGGCCACAACCTCCAAGTAGACATCGTTTACGGCGTGGACTACCAGGGTATCTAATCCTGTTTGCTCCCCACGCTTTCGCATCTGAGTGTCAGTATCTGTCCAGGGGGCCGCCTTCGCCACTGGTATTCCTTCAGATCTCTACGCATTTCACCGCTACACCTGAAATTCTACCCCCCTCTACAGTACTCTAGTTCACCAGTTTCAAATGCAGTTCCGAGGTTGAGCCCCGGGCTTTCACATCTGACTTAATGAACCACCTGCATGCGCTTTACGCCCAGTAATTCCGATTAACGCTCGCACCCTCCGTATTACCGCGGCTGCTGGCACGGAGTTAGCCGGTGCTTCTTCTGTTGCTAACGTCAAGAGATAGCGCTATTAACGCTACCCCCTTCCTCACAACTGAAAGTACTTTACAACCCGAAGGCCTTCTTCATACACGCGGCATGGCTGCATCAGGCTTTCGCCCATTGTGCAATATTCCCCACTGCTGCCTCCCGTAGGAGTCTGGACCGTGTCTCAGTTCCAGTGTGGCTGATCATCCTCTCAGACCAGCTAGGGATCGTCGCCTTGGTGAGCCATTACCTCACCAACTAGCTAATCCCACCTAGGCATATCTTGACGCGAGAGGCCCGAAGGTCCCCCTCTTTGGCCCGTAGGCATTATGCGGTATTAGCCATCGTTTCCAATGGTTATCCCCCACATCAAGGCAATTTCCTAGGCATTACTCACCCGTCCGCCGCTCGACGCCCATTAACGCACCCGAAGGGTTGTTAGTGTCGTTTCCGCTCGACTTGCATGTGTTAGGCCTGCCGCCAGCGTTCAATCTGAGCCATGATCAAACTCTTCAATTTAAGATTTTGTGACTCAACGAATACTGACTTCAAAACTAATATTTACCGCTCTTTCGAAAAAGAACAGAAACATGTAATTCTAAAGCTATTATCATTCCAACAGAATGATAATGAATTGACTGTGCCAAATAACCCCTCTCTATAAAGAAAGTAATTATTTGTATTGGTCACTCAGTTCATTGAAATCAATTTTGATTCCGAAGAATCTGTTTTATCTAATGATAAAACGTTTTGATATTCATCAACGAGTGCCCACACAGATTGATAGGTTTAAATTGTTAAAGAGCTTAACTTCTTGAGCGTTCCTTTTAAGTAAGGGACCTCTCGAAGTGGACGGTCATTCTAGCGAATTAACATTCAGTGTCAAACACTTTTTGAAAATTAATTTTTTGTCGCTTTCCGTCTTACTGATTCTTGCTGAAGCCTTGTGGCGTCTGCCGTCTCAGTGGTGTCGCATTATAGGGAACCCTCTCAGCTTAGCAACTACTTTTTCATAAAAAATGAATAAATAAGGGTTAACTGCCTAATAGTTCACCTAAACGTAAAAAAGAGAGCATTTCTGCTCTCTTTTTGCTCAAAACCTAAGGGTATTGTTAGATAAATGCGTAAGCATCTGCGTACATATGGTCACGCTTTGCTTCTTTATTCTGAGTAAATAGGTCTCTTGCAGCGCCCGCCATTTCAAAACGACCTGCAATATAGATATCGAAATCAGCTAATGATTCGAAACTTTCCGTAATAGCCTCAAGCACATTACCAGTTTGACCGTGCCAAACTTCCGGTGCTTCTTCTACTACCGGTACAAAGTGCACATTGCTATGCTTTTCTGCAATGCCAACCAGCTCTTCTTTCGCATATAACTGGCACTCATCTTTTGCGCCCCAGTATAGGTAGATCTCTTTCGAGCTATTTTGCGCGATGCAGTGATCAAGAATAGAGCGCACGTAGCTGAAACCCGTGCCACCAGCAATAAGTAATAAAGGGCGATCGCTTTCTTCTTTGATCCAAGCATCTCCGTGTGGAGCATCAATAGCAATATCGCCATCTTCAGCTTGTGCCTTCTTCATCGCTTCAACTACTTCTAGTGCGTAAGCATTATGCTCGGCAGCACCAATATGTAGCTCAAGCTCACCTTCGTGCCGGCAAGGGCTACTTGCGATAGAGAATGGGCGCTTATCTTTCTCGCCCATTTCAACCATCAGGTACTGGCCCGCTTTAAAAGCGACCGGTGTTTCTGGGTGAAGTAGGATTTGGTAAGTATTACAAGCCAAAGGCTCGATAGACTTCACTTTACATTTAATAGTCATGTTCTTCCTCTTACTAACCCTTAATCGGCAAAGGTTAGAACTAAATTACTTTCTGCAAATGCTTGGCAAGCAAAAATCCAGCCTTGTTGCTGCTCTTTCTCTGTGAGCATGGGTTCAAGGTGGTAACTCACTTGCCCTTCTAATTTTTTGCACATACACATTGCGCATGCGCCAACTTGGCAACGGTTTGGGAAATAGATATCGCTGTTGAGCGCAGCATCCAAGACCGTTTGCCCTTTTTCTACTGTGAAACTGATGTTTTCTGGGTATAAGACTACTTGGTAGCTCATGAAATTCCTAGCTGTTCCCAGATGCTATCAATCTTTTTCACAACATCAGGATCTTTTGTGATTGGTACACCCCACTCACGCAAGCATTCACCTTCCCACTTATTGGTCGCATCGAGGCCCATTTTTGAGTGTCCAGTTTCATTCTGTAGGAATAACGTATCTCTGGCCGGATCCATTCTTGTCGTTACCGCCCAAATGATGTCATTCCAACCACTCACATTGACATCGCCGTCACACACGATAACAAACTTGTTCTCATCAAATTGAGACCAAACCGCTTCCATGATTTTCTTGCCATTACCGGCTGCTTGCTTATCAATACACACCACAATCATGCTGGCATTGTCGTTTTGCAGGTGAATATCAATAATTTCAGGGTGAGCCTTGGTTAGCTCAGCCAAGCTACCCTCTATATATTCACTATTTACAGGTGCTGCTTGGACATCTGGCGATAGCGCTAACTCTGCGTCCCACTTCTTAGTGATATCTAGGCCCATCTTAGAACCTAACCCAACCACGGGTGAGGCAAAATCCAATGAATCGATCGGCGTGTTCTCTATCATCAGGCTATCGCGTGACGGATCCATATGTTCGCACATCGCTGCGGTTACTTGAGACCAATCGCGTGCATTCACATCTTCATCGCACACCAATACAAATTTGGTGTACATGAATTGGCGTAAGAAAGACCATACACCCATCATCACTCGCTTAGCGTGACCTGGGTATTGCTTCTTCATGGTCACTACTGCCATTCGGTACGAACAACCTTCAGGCGGTAGATAGAAATCTTCAATCTCTGGGAACTGCTTTTGAAGAATAGGAACAAACACTTCATTTAGCGCAACCCCCAATACCGCAGGCTCATCCGGTGGACGGCCAGTATAGGTGCTGTGATAGATCGGGTTCTCGCGCATGGTTACATGAGTAATAGTAAACACATGGTGCTTTTCTTTCTCGTTGTAGTAACCAGTATGGTCTCCGTAAGGCCCTTCATCCGCAAATTCATTCGGGTCGATGTAACCTTCCATCACGATTTCCGCACTTGCAGGAACCTCTAAGTCGTTGCTGATTGATTTAACGACCTCAGTTTTACTACCACGTAGTAAGCCTGCAAACGCGTACTCAGATAAAGTATCCGGCACTGGCGTAACCGCACCAAGAATGGTAGCTGGGTCAGCACCAAACGCTACCGATACCGGAAATGGTTTACCAGGGTTGGTTTCCATCCAATCGCGTAAATCCAGCGCTCCACCACGGTGGGCTAACCAACGCATGATGATTTTATTCTTACCGATTTTTTGCTGGCGATAGATGCCTAAGTTTTGGCGCTTCTTGTTTGGACCACGAGTAACCGTTAAACCCCATGTTAGTAATGGTGCGACATCGTCAGCCCAACAGCTCATCACCGGGATTTTATCTAAGTCGACGTCATCGCCTTGCCATACCACTTGTTGGCAAGCCGCTTTGCGAAGGCGTTTAGCCGGCATATTTAAGACTTGCTTAAATACAGGTAATTTATCAAGAGCGTCTTTAAAGCCTTTCGGTGGCTCAGGTTCTTTTAGGTAAGCAAGCAACTTGCCCACTTCACGTAGTTCTTTGACTTCCTGACGACCCATACCAATAGCAACACGGTTAGGTGTACCAAATAGGTTGGTCAAAACAGGCATGTTATAGCCTACTGGATTTTCAAACAAAAGAGCCGGGCCACCAGCACGTAGAGTACGGTCGCTAATCTCGGTCATTTCGTAGTCTGGATCGACTGGATGAGAAATGCGTTTCAACTGACCAATACTTTCAAGATGGTCGATAAAATCACGTAAATCTTTAAAACTCATAGGACTTCTACATGCTGATTATTCTGCACTCAGTATATCAAAAAGGGTGACGCTGAGATCCCCCTTTTTAGTGTGGTTATTGAGAGGCAAAATCCACTTTACGGTAATGCTTGCTCGATCAAAGAGCTCTTCACCTGAGGGTTATCATTGACGAGATCTTGCAACCATCGCGTATGACCTTGTTTGGCAAGTTCACGCGCGACTAAAGGCGCTTCATCGGCAATCGCCATCCTAGAGACAAGAAACTGCTTCACCTCTTCTGATAACGGGTTAACCTTGGTAAGCAAAGTAATCGCTTCATCTTTCAAACGCGGGTTTTTGGTCGCTGCCATCACCTGTTCAAGTGCGAACGTTTGTTTGGTTCCAGCAAGGCGCACTAGCTCAGCTTGGCTATGATAATCGGCCTTCATTCTCCATAGAATTTTGTAGACCTCTGGGTCTTCGCTCACTTGCGCTAATCGAACCACCACCTCAGTAGAAGGTAACCAACTAACAATAGAAGATGCAGTGAGCTGCTTAGTTAGGTAATCAACCGCTTCAGGAGACAAACTGCCTAACTCTCTGATGAGCAGCGCTTCTCGCGTTTGAACTTGATGTTCAGATCCAGATAACCACTCTTTTAGGTCGAGTTCCTGCTTCTCTGCATCTAGTACAAACACCAGTGTCTTCTGATCTTGACGCCACTGTTTGATGAGACGATTAGCTATTGAAGGATAATTAAAGGCAGGTACCGTAAACTCGTAGCCATCTCCACGCTCTAATACTTGATAAGTGGGCGTGATAGCGAGTTGCTGCTCGACGAAGATGGACATCTTAGGTGTGAGTACGGTTTTTTGCTGTTCGAGCTTCTTCAAGAGTTGGTAACGAGCCACCTCTTGTTGGGGAAATGTCAGGCGCTCAAGTGCAAAACGTAGCGAATTGACTTCGTCACGTACGACAAGCTCGAGTAGTTCAGCAGTTTTCAGTTTTACTTGATCATTCTCAAGCCAAGACTCTACTGTAAATGGAGACATCTCGGTGGCATAGCTCATACCAACCGGTGAAAATAACAGTGAAGTAGACAGGAGTAATGATGACAACAGTCCATGTTGCATTTTAACTTCCTTGTAACACTTTTGATCATTCTGCAAGCTGTCGCTACAAAATGCAAATAAAAAGCGCCACCCGAAGGCAGCGCTTATTAAATAACGATCAGCTAATCAAGATTACTGACGACGCATTGCGTCAAAGAACTCATCGTTCGTTTTGGTCATTGCTAGCTTATCGATAAGGAATTCCATTGCGTCGATTTCGCCCATTGGGTGAACAATCTTACGCAGAATCCACATCTTCTGTAGTTCATCGTTCTTCGTAAGAAGCTCTTCACGACGAGTACCAGAGCGGTTGAAATCAATCGCTGGGAATACGCGCTTTTCCGCAATCTTACGGTTAAGGTGCAGTTCCATGTTACCTGTGCCTTTGAATTCTTCGTAGATAACTTCATCCATCTTAGAACCAGTATCAACCAGTGCTGTTGCGATGATCGTTAAGCTACCGCCTTCTTCTACGTTACGTGCCGCACCGAAGAAACGCTTTGGACGATGTAGAGCATTCGCATCAACACCACCAGTAAGAACTTTACCTGATGAAGGAATCACAGTGTTGTAAGCACGAGCTAGACGAGTAATAGAATCCAGCAGGATAACCACGTCTTTCTTGTGTTCAACAAGGCGTTTCGCTTTCTCGATAACCATTTCTGCAACTTGTACGTGGCGAGATGCTGGCTCATCGAATGTTGAAGCAACTACTTCGCCTTTAACTAGACGCTGCATTTCAGTTACTTCTTCTGGACGCTCATCGATAAGTAGAACCATTAGTTCACATTCAGGATGGTTACGAGCAATGCTTTGGGCAATGTTTTGCAGAAGCATTGTCTTACCCGCTTTAGGCGGAGCAACAATCAGACCACGCTGACCTTTACCAATAGGAGATGCAAGGTCAAGAATACGGGCCGTAATATCTTCAGTCGCACCATTACCCGCTTCCATCACCATACGTTCGTTGGCGTGAAGAGGAGTAAGGTTTTCGAAAAGAATCTTGTTACGAGCGTTGTCTGGCTTGTCGTAGTTAACCGTGTTTACTTTAAGCAGTGCAAAGTAACGTTCGCCATCTTTAGGTGGACGGATTTTACCGCCAATAGAGTCACCAGTGCGAAGGTTAAAACGACGAATTTGGCTTGGAGATACGTAGATATCATCTGGGCCAGCCAGGTATGAACTGTCGGCGCTACGTAGGAAACCAAAACCGTCTTGAAGAATTTCTAGAACACCATCACCAAAGATGTCTTCACCACTTTTTGCATGCGCTTTAAGGATGGAGAAGATAATGTCTTGTTTTCTTAGGCGAGCTTGATTTTCAAGACCTAAGCTTTCGCTAAGTTTAACAAGCTCAGACACAGGTCTGTTCTTCAGTTCAGTAAGATTCATAGTGGTGGAAGTTTGTTTAGTCAAAATAGGATCTGTTTTCTTAAGTTAAGAAGGATTTGGTCACAGGATCGACCAAGAAGAGAAATTCGTTCAATTAACGTGCGATAAATTAGCACTAAAACTAAGACTAGTCCATAGCTTAGAAAAAACAAAACCGCGCATTTGTTAACTGCACGGTTTCTTTTCAAATGCTGACCCGATTAAAGGTTAGCGTCTAAGAACTCTTTAAGTTGAGTTTTAGACAATGCACCAACTTTAGTCGCTGCTACGCCACCATCTTTGAAAAGAAGTAGCGTTGGAATACCGCGAATACCAAATTTTGGTGGAGTACCAGCATTTTGGTCGATATTTAATTTACCGATTGTGAGCTTGCCTTCGTACTCGTCTGCGATTTCATCAAGAATCGGCGCAATCATTTTACATGGACCACACCATTCTGCCCAAAAATCAACAAGAACAGGGCCTGCAGCGTTGATTACATCGTTATCAAAACCGTCATCAGTTAGCTGCAAAATCTTATCACTCATCTTCCACTCCAATGTATTTTTTAGAACTGGTTGGATGATAACCAGTAAATAGATGCCCTATTGGAATGTATTTACTTTCGTATTGCAAGCTTAAGCTGATATTCTATAGCAATGAAAAAGACGCATATCACAGAGCAAAAGTTCGCCGACTTGGATTTACTTCCGCAAGTCATTGAAGGATTGGAGAAAAAAGGGTTCGATTATTGTACCCCTATTCAAGCCTTGGCGCTCCCGGTACTGCTCACCGGCCAAGACATTGCAGGCCAGGCCCAAACGGGTACTGGTAAAACGCTTGCGTTTCTTACTGCTACTTTTAACCACCTGCTAAAAACACCTGAGCATGAAGGGCGTAAGCCTAACCAGCCACGTGCGATTATTATGGCACCAACGCGTGAACTCGCGATTCAGATCTACAACGATGCTGACTCTCTGGTTGAAAGCACAGGTATCAAGGCAGCACTTGCTTACGGTGGCGAAAGCTACGACAAGCAACTAGGTAAGATCGAAGAAGGCGCAGATATCTTAATTGGTACGACTGGCCGCATCATCGATTTCTACAAGCAAAAGGTATTTAACCTTAACCACATTCAAGCCGTTGTTCTTGACGAAGCTGATCGCATGTTCGATCTTGGTTTCATCAAAGACATCCGCTTCTTATTTCGCCGTATGCCTGAGCCAAAAGATCGTCTGAACATGCTGTTCTCTGCGACATTGTCTTACCGCGTACAGGAGCTAGCGTTCGAACACATGCACAACCCAGAGCATGTTGTTGTTGAGCCAGAGCGTAAAACAGGTCACCGTATTCAGGAAGAGCTGTTCTACCCGTCAAACGAACACAAAATGGCACTTCTGCAGACGCTAGTTGAAGAAGAGTGGCCTGAACGCGCTATCATCTTCGCTAACACTAAGCACAAGTGTGAGTCTGTTTGGGGTCACCTAGCTGCAGATGGTCACCGTGTTGGCCTGCTAACTGGCGATGTTCCTCAAAAGAAACGTGAAAAGATTCTTGAGCAATTCACTAAAGGTGATGTTGACCTGCTTGTCGCAACCGACGTTGCAGCACGTGGCCTACACATTCCTCAAGTAACACACGTATTCAACTTCGATCTACCTGATGACTGTGAAGATTACGTTCACCGTATCGGCCGTACCGGTCGTGCTGGTGCAAGTGGTCACTCAATCAGCTTTGCTTGTGAAGATTACGCAATCAACTTGCCACCAATCGAAGAATACATTGAGCACGCTATCCCTGTGTCTGACTACGATGCTTCTGCACTGCTAGAAGATCTACCAGCACCATTGCGTTTACGCACACGTAACCCGCAACAACGCCGCTCAAATAACAATGGCCCACGCAACGGCAACCGTAAACCAAACCAGAACCGTCGCCCACGCCAACCGCGTCATAACAAGGAAGCTTAGTCGCTTATGAGTCAAACAGTGTCACCACCGCTTTACGCTGCAATCGACCTCGGGTCGAACAGTTTTCATATGCTCGTTGTGCGTCATATCGATGGCAGCGTACAAACCATGGCTAAAATTAAGCGCAAAGTGCGTTTAGCTGCAGGCTTAGATGAAAATAATGCGCTTAGTACAGAAGCCATGCAGCGCGGTTGGGACTGTTTGAGTCTCTTTGCAGAGCGACTGCAAGATATTCCAAAAGAAAATATCCGCATTGTCGGTACAGCGACCCTACGTACCGCTATCAATGTGGATATCTTTCTTGAGAAAGCGAACCAGATCCTTGGTTACGACATCAATGTTATCTCCGGTGAAGAAGAGGCTGCGACTATCTATAAAGGCGTAGCACACACTTCTGGTGGCAGTGGCCGCCGGCTGGTTGTTGATATTGGTGGCGCAAGCACCGAGATGATCATTGGTGAAGGCTTCTCAGCGAAAGCACTAACCAGCCTAAAGATGGGCTGTGTTACTTGGCTTGAACGCCACTTTAAAGATCGCCAATTAACCGCAACCAACTTTAACAACGCTATTGAAGCGGCGAAGTCGACGTTGGCTCCTATCCTCGATAGCTACACTGATATCGGATGGGATGTGTGTGTGGGCGCCAGTGGTACCGTTCAGGCACTACAAGAAATCATGTTGGCTCAAGGCATGGATGAAGTAATTACTCATGCCAAACTTAAGCGCCTACAGAAACAAGCGATGATTACTGAGCGCTTGGAAGAGCTAGAAATTGAAGGACTGACTCTTGAACGCGCATTGGTGTTCCCGAGTGGACTTTCAATTCTTATTGCTATTTTTGAGCTGCTTGAAATTGATTCAATGACACTCGCAGGCGGTGCACTCCGTGAAGGCCTAGCCTACGAGATGGTTGATGAGTTGCGCCAAGAAGACATTCGTGCACGTACCATTAAGAGTGTTCAATCACGCTACCAAATGGACGTAAGCTACGGTGAACAAGTTGCTGTAGTCGCACAAACGCTGCTAGAGCAAGCAGGCGCCGAAGCGTGGGTTTCAGAACCTCAAGCTGGTGTGCTACTGCAAACGGCAGCTAAACTTCATGAGATTGGTTTAACCATCGATTTCAAAAAAGGCGGTGAGCACAGCGCATACCTACTGCAGAACTTAGACCTACCAGGCTTTACTCGAGCGCAAAAGCACTACTTGGGTGAGTTAACTCGTCGCTACCGTGAACAGTTAACCTCATTACCAGAGCAGCACGCTATCTCAGGCACCAGCAGCAAGCGTATTTTACGTATTTTGCGTTTAGCTATTTTGTTGACTCACCGTCGCAATCCAGCACTAGAGCCTGAGTTTAAGCTTGCAACCGATGGTAACAATCTGACCTTGACGCTTTCTAAGCAATGGCTAGCAGACAACCCGCTGACCGCTGCTGAGCTAGAGATCGAGTCGAATAGACAAACCGATATTGGCTGGCCATTGAATATTGAATGCCTCTGATATTAGTACCTGACGCTAGGAATTAAAAAAGCCCAAGTTTGAACTGACCCCCAATAGTTGGACACCAATTATTGGGGGTCTTTTTATGTCCAAATATAGCCGAGAGCTAAAATGTATCATTGCTAAGCAATACTTAGATGGCACGTCATCTCTCTACTTAGCAAAACAATATTCAATTTCTTCAAGACAGATACGGTATTGGGCTCAAGTCTTTGCCATCCATGGTACTGATTCATTTTTACCAACTAACCATGCGGCTACTGCTCAGACAAAACGAAAAGCATTGAATTTAATGTGGACGAATGAATGGTCTCTCACGCACACTAGCGCAGTATTAAACCTCTCATCCCCTGGGATACTCTCAGTCTGGCTCAAACGATTTAATGAGCTCGGTATCAAAGGGCTCAAAATGCGCCAGAAAGGAAGACCCTCAATGAAACAGCAACCTCAACGTACCACTAAGCCTGATAATGAAATGACGCTTGAGGAGCTAAAAGAGGAGTTGGTTTACTTACGAACCGAGAATGCCGTTCTAAAAAAGTTGGAAGAGTTGGAGCAGGAAAAAAACCGTCGAACAAAGAAAAAGCGGTCATAGCTCTAACTCTTAAAGGCAAGTACCCGTTGAAGCACTTACTGCACACTCTACAGCTGGCAAAAAGTGTCTTTTATTATCAGGCTCAAACGAGCAAGCGCCCAAATAGCTACGAACGTGAGCTGCGGTTGATAAAGTCAATTTATCATGAGCATAAGGGCCGATACGGCTACCGCCGTATTCACTTGGAATTAAAAAATCAGGGGTTCGTGCTTAACCACAAAACGGTTCAAAGGCTTATGGCTCAGCTCAACCTTAAATCGACGGTCAGGATTAAAAAGTATCGTTCATACCGAGGAGAGTCTGGAACAGCTGCTCCCAACGTGCTTGAAAGAGATTTTAGTGCGACTCAACCCGACGAAAAGTGGGTAACTGATGTCACGGAGTTCAAAGTCAAAGAGCAGAAAGTATACTTGTCTCCCGTTGTCGACTTGTTTACTCAGGAAGTGGTTGCTTATAGAGTGGCCAAAAGTGCCTGCTTGCCGCTAGTCACGGATATGCTGACGGAAGCCATATCAAAGCTTAAACCCAACTCAAAGCCAATTATACATAGCGATCAAGGTTGGCAATATCGCCATCGACAGTATCAAAAAAAGGTAGCGGAGAGTGGGTTAACACAAAGCATGTCGAGAAAAGGTAACTGCTTGGATAATGCGGTTGCTGAAAACTTTTTTGCTTTACTCAAAACAGAGATGTATCACAACCAAAGCTTTGAAGATGCAGATGCTCTGATAGAGCAAATTAAAGAATACATCGAGTACTACAATACCAAACGTATAAAAGTGAAACTAAAAGGCCTGACTCCGATAGAATATCGAACTCAGGCCTTGAAAGCCGCTTAACAGAAATGTCCAACTTTACGGGGTCACTTCAGTTAGTAGACTAACTTGGGCTTTTTCTTATCTTTGCATTAATGCGTTTCTAATCTGATCCTTAAACGTTCACGCCTGTCGCTTTAAAGTCAGGGTTCACAGCCGTTAGCTTTCTAACAATGTAGTTCAGAAGCACGCCGTACATAGGCACGAATAAACCTAAGCTGATGATAAGTTTGAATCCGTAATCGACTAAGGCAATCTCAGTCCAATGCTCGGCCATGAATGGATCTGGGCTTTGGTAGAAAGCAATCGCAAAGAACGCGATGGTATCAATAGCATTACCGAATAACGTTGAGCATGTTGGGGCAACCCACCATTGTTTAAGCTGACGTAGGCGGTTAAAAACATGCACATCCAAGATCTGACCAAGCAAGTAAGCCATGAAGCTCGCCGCGGCGATACGTGCAACAAACAGGTTGAACTCGCCTAGTTGGCTAAACCCTTGGAATGAACCTTCAAAGAATACCACTGACAAGAAATAAGAAACGGCCAGTGCAGGTAGCATCACTAAGAAAATGATTTTACGAGCAAGCTGCGCGCCAAAAATGCGTACGGTCAGATCGGTCGCTAGGAAGATAAACGGGAAAGTGAAAGCACCCCAAGTGGTGTGCATACCGAAAACGGTAAAAGGTAGCTGAACCAGATAGTTGCTTGATGCAATAATGACTAAATGGAACAAAACTAATAATGCTAGGGCTTTGCGCTGTTGCGCAGGGGTAAAGTTACTCATGCTGTACCTTTTTAGTTTGGTTTGGGGGTGAGGGAACCCAAATCGAGTCATTTCTTCGAATAATCTAAGAAAGCTCTTACCAATAATGTGAATTAAAAAATGTATCAAAAAATTGCTCTACTGAGCGGCGGGCGATTATACATTAATCAATATTGGCTGCAACGGTGAGAACAGACGCAAACGTTTATTCTCACTTTTATTGGTGAGCGAAGTTAAAAACCGCGTTTGAAAAGCGTCGCGAGATAATCAAACTCTTCTCGGCTTTCTTCAGCGTTTAGCGACTCAAACCAGATTGATTCACTGTAATGTTCAGACTTTAAAAACATCCGACAATCTTCAAAATCAATCAACCAAGAGTGCATGTCAGCGTCCCATTGTTTTTCAACCACAGAAGCGGACAGTAACGCCACCAACTTTTCACCTAACACTTCATAAGAATCAAAATCAAAACTTGGAGACGTAATCAATAAACGCCCTTCCTCAGCTAAATACTCTCTTAAGCCAAATTCTGTTTGTGTTGTCATGTCCCTATCAACCTTATTCTTTTTCTATGACCTAGTCGTTTTTAGAAGTTAAATGATTCTGCAAACTAACCGTGTGTAGTGATGTGTTCTTGAATCAAATCTAAGAATGGATCTGCGTACTTATCGAGTTTACGCTGACCAACACCGTTAACCGCCAACATCTCACCGTATGAGGTTGGCAGTACTTCGGCCATATCAATCAGAGTCGCGTCACTGAATACCACATAAGGTGGCAAACCATCTTCATCAGCAATCGACTTACGCAGCTTACGCAGTTTGGCAAACAGCTTCTTATCGTAATTCTTGCTACTCAGTTTATCGGACTTAGCATTGCGCACTGCCGTGTCTAAACGAGGCACTGCCAGCTCCAAAGACATCTCACCACGCAGTAGCGGACGGGCTTCTTCTGTTAACTGTAACGTCGAGTTACGGGTGATATTCTGGAACAACAAGCCCTTGTGAATTAACTGACGGAAGATACTGATCCAGTAGTCGTGGCTGTGATCGCGGCCAATGCCGTAAGTAGACAGCTTGTCATGACCATTATCGCGGACACGGATGTTCTGCATACCGCGCATCACTTCAACCACATAGCCCATACCAAACGACTGATTCACACGGTACACACAAGACAATGCCTTCTGCGCCTCTTGGGTCGCATCAAAATGCTTAGGTGGGTCGAGACAGATATCGCAGTTGCCACATTGCTTCTCACGATATTCACCAAAGTAGTTAAGCAGAACCTGACGACGACAGGTTTGTGCTTCAGCAAAGGCACTCATCGCGTTCAGCTTGTGCATCTCAACTTGTTTTTGCGGGCCTTCTTCTTTCTCATCCAACATACGACGCAGCCAACCCATATCAGCAGGGTCAAACAGCATCATGGCTTCAGCAGGCAAGCCATCACGACCAGCACGGCCAGTCTCTTGATAGTAAGACTCAATGTTGCGTGGAATATCAAAGTGCACCACAAAGCGAACGTTGGGTTTGTTGATACCCATACCAAACGCCACGGTTGCAACAACGATCTGGATATCATCACGTTGGAAGGCTTCTTGAACGTAAGCGCGCTCATCGGTGTCCATGCCTGCGTGATAACCCGCAGCACGAATACCGTTGTTACACAGCTTCTCGGTCACCATTTCTACTTTCTTACGACTACCACAGTAGATGATGCCGCAATTGCCCTTTTGTGTTTCTAAGTAGCGAACCACCTGTGACACGGGCTTATGCTTCTCAACTAGGTTATAGCGAATGTTAGGACGGTCAAAACTACCCAAGTAGGTATGTGGATCCACCAGCTGCAGGCGCGAGATAATATCTTTACGTGTTGCATCGTCAGCGGTTGCCGTCAGCGCCATATATGGCACATGCGGGAAATACTGTTTAAGTTGACCTAATGATGCGTACTCAGGGCGAAAGTCGTGACCCCATTGAGAGATACAGTGCGCCTCATCCACCGCAATCATCGAAAGCGGTAAACCTTGAAGACGTTCGATAAAGTCGCGCATCAACACACGCTCTGGCGACACATAAACCATCTTCAATTGGCCCGAATTCATGCGATTGAACACACTCATCAGTTGGTCTCGTGGCATTGAAGAGTTAATGCACTCAGCCGCAACACCGTTCGCCTTCAATTGATCGACCTGGTCTTTCATAAGAGAGATCAACGGTGAGATAACCAGAGTGAGCCCTTCACGAACCAAAGCAGGAATCTGGTAACACAGTGATTTACCACCACCGGTTGGCATAATCACCAAGCTGTCTCGGCCTTCAACGGCCAGGTCAATGACCTCTTGCTGACCATCGCGAAAGCTTTGATAACCAAACACATCTTGTAAGATGGTTTGCGCATCATTCGCGGGAGTTGGTATTTGCTCAGCAATCAGAGTGGCGGTCATTGTGGTTCCTAATCGAGGTATGAAATCAGCAAGCATCTTCGGCAAGCAAGTCGCACATTGTAGAGGGGAACGCTGGCGAATTAAACCGCAAATTGTTAGGTGAAAAGGGTTATCGCTCCTATACTGACCAACTCTCTTATAAATCTTATTAATAAGCACTCTGTGCTAGAGAAAGATGCATGACTCCAGAAGAACAACAACGTACGCGCCAAGGTATTTTGCTTGCTATCGGTGCTTACACCATGTGGGGTATCGCCCCTATATATTTCAAATCTTTAAGTGACGTTTCCCCGTTAGAGATCCTTAGCCACCGTGTAGTATGGTCTTTTTTCCTACTCGCTTTTTTACTACACATTGGCCGCAGCTGGCGTAAAGTGCGCGACACCTTGACATCAAAACCAAAAATGCTCTATTTGGTAGCGACCTCTACTTTAGTGGGTGCCAACTGGCTGATCTTTATCTGGGCGGTCAACTCCAATCACATGCTTGATGCCAGTTTGGGGTATTACATCAACCCGCTAATTAACGTGTTGCTCGGTATGCTCTTCCTAGGCGAACGCTTGCGTAAACTACAATGGTTTGCGGTTGGTCTGGCTGCCATTGGTGTATTAGTCCAACTGATTGCATTTGGCTCAGTGCCGATCGTCGCCATTGCCCTAGCCTTCAGCTTTGGTTTTTATGGTTTGCTACGTAAGAAAGTCAGCTTAGAAGCGCAAACGGGGTTGTTCATTGAAACTCTGGTGATGCTACCTCTCGCAGCTACCTACTTACTGTTTATTGCTGATAGCCCAACTTCAGACTTATCGATGAACCCGATGCAACTCAACCTATTACTGGTTGCAGCAGGTGTTATTACAACCATTCCACTACTGTGTTTTACTGGCGCTGCAACTCGCTTGAAGCTATCGACACTCGGTTTCTTCCAGTACATCGGCCCAAGTTTGATGCTACTGCTGGCCGTGCTGATTTATGGAGAAGCATTCACCCAAGATAAAGTAGTCACCTTCGCCTTTATCTGGGGCGCGCTGCTTGTCTTTACCTTTGATGCGTATCGAGCGAATAAAAAGAGTAAAAGGCAGCTCTAACCTCAAGTGTATAATCAACCTAAACATCAACTCAGAGCTTGGGGATCACGCCAAGCTCTCCCCCTTTAGCTATAAACCCTGCTACAACCCATTCACCACAGATGACTCAAAGTAACTCCAAGTGACATTCACAGAACTGATCTATCCAATAAATTCATACATTTAGATGGCATTCCACTTCAACATTTCAATATGCAACACCGAGCATTTCATCGGAGTTTTCACACAGGTTCACACTCTCGGGAAGCCCTCAACTTCTAACTAGATTCATCTCCTTTTAGCAACTAACTCTTAATACACCCGAAATATAAATGGAAACCAGCTATTCATTTTCTGGGGACCACTATTTGGCTAGAGGAAATCATATGGATAACTTAACTCACCAACAGGCTTCTCGATTCTTAGACTTGGCAACCATGGGTGTTCGTCAATCCGAGCTAAATGCGTTTAAAGAACAAGACAATCGCTCTTATTGGATAGATCAACAAATCGGCACACCACATATGCGCCACCTTGATCGTACTTATCACCAAGCAAATCGTAGAAATCTCAGTAACCCAAATCAAGATTGCCGTGTCGGCGCATGGTTTGATATTGCATTATGGGACGAGGCGCAGCTTCGTCAACGCGTGGCCTTTGCACTAAGCCAAATATTTGTAGTCAGTGAAAAAGACCCCAATCTCGCCACCGATCCAGAAGCGTTAGCAAACTACTATGACTTGCTTGCCGACAATGCCTTTGAATCATTTGCTACGCTACTTAAGCGCATCACTCTCTCTCCTGCTATGGGACAGTATCTCACCATGAATGGTAATAAACCGGAAAGCGTGACCGGACAAGCACCCGATCAGAACTACGCCAGAGAAGTCATGCAACTTTTTACCATTGGGCTTTATGAGTTAAACCAAGATGGAACTCAAGCCACTTACCCGGATGGTAGCGTTATCGAGACGTATGATGATGTCGATGTTGAAGGAGCTGCAAGAGTCTTTACCGGTTGGGATATCACCAATAACAACACGCTTGAGCCCATGACAGCAGACAACTCACTGCATGACATGGATGAAAAATGGGTACTTGGTCAGTATTACCCTCCCGGCCAAACTGCTGAAGAAGATCTTGACCAATTTATTGCCCAAATAACCACCCATGCCAATGTCGCGCCTTTTATTTCAATAATGCTGATTAAACAGTTAACGACCTCCAACCCAACTCAAGCGTACGTTTCTCGCGTATCCGCTGAATTTATTAATTCAGGTGGAAATTTAGGCTCAGTGATCAAAGCAATTTTAACCGATTCAGAGTTACTCAAAACCAGTGATATCAATGTCACCAAAGTCAGAGAGCCTATCCTAGCGATGACTTATCTCTATAGAGCAATGGAAGCGTACGTAGGTGGCAGCGGAGATATTGTTTATGACCCAATGAACTATAAAGAAAGCTTTAATCAGTACCCACTTGGGTCTAATTCGGTATTTAATTTTTATCAGCCGAGTCACAGCCCACAAGGCGCGCTTGCAGATGCAGGCCTAACCGCACCCGAGCTAGAGATTATTGACTGGAATCAACTGATCGACATGAACAACATCTTCTATCGAACCTTACTGGATTTCGGTCAAAATCGAGGCAACAGCAGTAACGGTAAAGAGCTGTATATTGCCCCAACTGACTTAGAGGGTATGGCGAGAGCAGAAAGCAAAGACGAGCTACTACAAGCAATCAACCTGAGAATTTTAAATGGTCAAGCATCCCAAGAAGTCACCGCTCTTCTAACCGCTGTCTATAACGGACACGGCAATAAATATTACGCAGTACCCAAGATGCTGTTCATGGCGTTCATTTCACCCGATTTCATGGTTCAGGAGTAGATTATGTCAATTACACGCAGAAGCTTTCTCAAAGGTGCATCAGGTACAGCCGTATCAGGGATGGTACCACTCTCTTTATCTATTCCAGTCAGCAGTGCCTTTGCGAATGAGCAAGGTGGATATAAAGCGTTGGTCTGCCTTTTCTTACATGGAGGAAATGACTCGTTCAATATGATCGTGCCTACCGACGCTAAAAACAAAAATAACTACCGAGCCGCAAGACCAAATATTCAACTTGCTGACTCTGAAATCTTAGCGATTCCAAGTACTGAATCGGGTCAAGCTCTTGGTATCAATTCTCGTATGTCTAATTTAGCTAATATGATGAATTTGGGACAAGCAGCCACCGTAGTAAACGTGGGACCATTGGTTGAGCCCACCAATAAGTCTAATCTCTACGATGTGCGAAAGCCGTCTAACCTTGGGGCTCACAACAAGCAACAAGCCGCTTGGCAGTCGAGTTGGGGCGAAAATGGTTACCATAGCTATGGTTGGGCCGGGATGATGATGGATGTGCTTCGCAGTGAAACAGCAATCATTTCCGACTCCATTTCATTTGCTGGAAATGAACTATTAACTGGCGCAAACTCCAAAGATATCTCAATGTCTTCTGGTGGTGTGAGAGCTATGGATGCTCTTGGGCATTCAAGTGCAATAAACAATAACTTCATCAAATTGGTTAATGCACCTTACGGTTCACCGTTCAAACAAGAGTACACAAAACGGCTGAAAGGCATATTAGATTTTCAGCAGGAGATCCAACTCGTGCTCGATTCATACCCAGGAGACAGCTCCATTCCAAGTAGCTCACTAGGATCACAGCTTAGAATGGTCAGACGCATGATACAAGCATCATCGGATCTCGGTCATAGCCGTCAGGTGTTTTTCGTCAATATTGGTGGGTTTGATAACCACAGCAGTCAGAGAGGACGTCACGATGGTTTGCTTTCAACCATTGACCAAGCCGTTAGCGCTTTCCATGCCTCTCTTGCTGAACTTGGCTTGGAAGACAGTGTTGTGACATCGACCATGTCAGATTTTGGACGAACCATAGAAAACAACAGTAAATCAGGCACTGACCATGGTTGGGGAAGTAATCAGCTAGTGGTCGGTAATGCCGTCAATGGAGGTAACAGCTATGGGCGATACCCCGAATTTATCAAAGATGGTCAAGATGCTTGGGGCAATAAATTTATCCCGGGCCAATCCTCAGAACAGCTTGCTGCGACCTTATGCCGTTGGATGGGGTTAAGTGAACAAGGTGTGGATGTCATTTTCCCATCGCTTTCGCCAGCCAACAGCAACCCATTTGCTAGTCGATATCTTGGCGTTCTGGGAGACTATCATCAGGAAGCGCAGGAAACCGAACTATCCATTGCTAACGTCAGTGCTACGGAAACTCGCGCCGACCATACACCGCAAATGGCCGTAGACGGAGACAGTACAACCAAGTGGACGGCGAAAGGGCAAGGTATTCAATATCTAATTGAACTTAGCAGCGCTGCGAACGTCACTAAGCTCCTCTACTCCCAAGCTAAAGGAGATGTTCGACAATACCTATTTGATCTCGAAGTGAGTAGCGATGGCATTAACTTCGATCTGGTAACCAACGTCTTGACGCCTGGAACCACAACCAGTTTGGTGGAACAAGCCGTGAATAGAGCATCGGTTAAGTTTATTCGCCTCACTTGTAACGGTAATAATGGCGATGTTTCAAGCTTAGTTCTATGGAATAACTTCCAAGAACTCAAAGTGGTCGGTTATTAGTATCACGACACTTCAATAATCAGACAAAGCTTTTATTCTCTTTCCCTTTAAAGGATCGACCCTATAAAAACTCAGTCAGAAACCACTAGCACTGATCGTTTTTTACAAGACAATTTCGAAATACGAAGATAAGCTTGGTTGAATTGATGACTATTTAACCAAGCTTTTTTGTACCATGGATAAAGTCCACTATTACTCCACCCCAACAGATGATATCAGCCTGATCCAAGCTCAATACCAAGAGTTTGCCTTTCAGCGCCACTATCATTTGGACTTTCACATTGGTTTAATTACCCAAGGGCAGCAAAAATTCGCCTATAAAGGGACTAGCCATCATGTTGGCGCAGGCCAAGTTGTCATCATGCCACCCGATGAACTGCATGATGGGCATTCCAAACTCGATTCGGGTTATCAAGTCAGCGTGTTCGCAGTTTCTCCCCAGTGGTTTCAAGATCTTGCCGATCCCAAGCAAAATGGTCACACATTAGGCTTTTCTGAGTTGATCCTCTCCGATCAAGCTGCATTTTCACAATTACGCAACCTACACGGTCTGTTAATCAATCAAAACATCAGCCAACTCGCTCAAGATTGCTTACCATTCGAGGGATTCTCGACGATTGTCGATCGTTATGCGAAATTTGGATCCAAGAGCGACATCAAATTGGGTAATCAATCGATTGATACGCTAAAAGACTATTTGATGGCAAATTTGGATCAGCCAGTGCGATTAGAACAACTGTCTGAGCTGTGCGGCTTAACCACAACTCAATTCCAACGCCACTTTAAAAACAGAATGGGCATCACGCCATACGCATGGCTGAGCCGCTTACGTATGGAGCAGAGCATGCGCCTGATTAAATCTGGGATATGTGGTACCAAGGTCGCGTACCAAGTGGGCTTCTATGATCAAGCACACTTCTCCAAAGCATTCAAAACTACATTCGGCGTCCCGCCCTCACAAATCAACTAAGTGTTGATAATTTACAATTGCTCGATTTCAAATCACGGTAAGCTACGCTCAATACGATTACTTATTTAAAAATAGCGGCAGCGTTATTGAGAACTAACATGAATGAAGTCACCATACTGATCACCCTCGCCTCAATCCACTTCATCGCTTTGATGAGCCCCGGCCCTGACTTTGCGTTAGTCGTGCAAAATGCGACGCGTCACGGCAGACAAACAGGCTTGTACATCGCGCTTGGCCTATCTTGTGGGATTTTACTGCATTCATTGCTGAGCCTGACGGGAATCAGTTATCTAGTCCACCAGCACCCAACTCTTTTCGCCACCATACAGTTAGCTGGCGGTAGCTACTTGCTGTATTTAGGCTACGGTGCACTAAAAGCAACCTGGCAACTCATTCAGAACCACGACGATGACGCCGATACCGTCAATTCCAAAGATCTGATTCTCACGAATAAGCGTCAGGCATTTTCGAAAGGGTTTGCGACCAATATTCTCAACCCAAAGGCTTTGGTGTTTTTTATCAGCTTGATGTCGAGCTTAGTGCCTGCCGACATGTCACTTTCAGGCAAAGGGTTTGCACTGCTGATCCTGTTCGGCCTATCACTGTTCTGGTTCTCTCTATTAGCGTGGATGCTTTCTACGAAGGCACTACAAAAGAAACTGAGTGAAGCGACGGTCTACATTGATGGCTTATGTGGCGTGGTGTTCAGCCTAATTGGCGTCAGTATTCTTTGGCAGTCGCTGTCTGGTCTAATCGCTTAAATTCGAATCAAGATTACAATTCGTTAACAACGCACTGGCTATCTTATCTTTCCACTGCCAATCTAGCTCTGCATATGAAAAGGAGAAGATCATGCAGTGGAAAACAAAACTAACAACCCTCGCCACTTCTACCCTACTTTTTGCCTCTCACGTCAGTTGGGCAAATCAAGCTGCCGATTCCGTCGCTCCCGAACAAAGTAGTGGTTTAGAAACCAAACAGCTCGTTAAAGCTAACGACTGGATGGTCACCGCGGCCAACCCTCTTGCGACCCAAGCAGGTGCCGATGTACTTGCTCGTGATGGTAACGCGATTGATGCCATGGTTGCCGTACAACTGATGCTCGGCTTAGTTGAGCCGCAATCGTCAGGTATTGGTGGTGGCGCGTTCCTTGTTTATTTTGATGGCAAGGACAAGCAACTCAAAACCTACGATGGCCGTGAAACTGCACCACTTGATGCCACACCACGTCTATTCCAAGACGAAAACGGACAACCGCTTAAGTTTTACGAAGCTGTGGTTGGTGGTCGCTCTGTTGCTACACCGGGAACAGTCCAATTGCTGTGGGACACTCACCAGAAGTACGGCAAGCTCGAATGGGCATCACTGATTAAGCCTATTGCTCAGCTGGCTGAAGAAGGTTTTACTATTAGTCCACGTTTAGCGACCTTGATTGAACATGACCAAGAGCGACTAAGCCGCTTTGCGACAACTAAAGCCTACTTCTTCAATGCCGATGGCAGCCCGAAAACCGCAGGTACTCTACTTAAGAACCCAGAATACGCTGCAACGTTAAACGCTATCTCAAAGGATGGTGCTAAGGCTTTCTATCAAGGCGAGATTTCTACTGACATCATCAACACTGTGCAAACGGCTAAAGGTAACCCGGGCGTCTTGGCACAAAAAGACTTCGATGCGTATTCAATTAAGCAACGTGAACCGGTTTGTTCCGCTTATGAGAGTTACGATATCTGTGGAATGGGACCACCAAGTTCAGGCGCATTAACGGTTGGACAGATCTTAGCGATGACCGAACAGTTTGACCTCAAATCCTGGGGGCCTAACGATGCGAGATCTTGGCAAGTGTTAGCGGACGCTTCTCGCCTAGCCTTTGCAGACCGCGGGATGTACATGGCAGACCAAGATTACGTACCAATGCCAACTCAAGGGTTAGTGAATACTGACTATTTGCAGGAACGTGCCCAGTTAATTACCGCAGGTAAGGCACTAGAGAGTGCGCCATCAGGCACCCCGCCGTGGGATCACGCAATGCTGCGCAGCCAAGATGTATCTATTGAACTGCCGTCCACCAGCCACTTCAATATTGTTGATAGCGATGGCAATGTCGTTTCGATGACTACCACCATTGAGAATGCCTTTGGCTCACGCTTGATGGTGAGAGGCTTCCTACTCAACAATGAGCTAACGGACTTCTCATTCAAGACGCACAACGATGGTAAGCCTATCGCCAACCGACTTGAACCGGGCAAGCGTCCACGCTCTTCAATGGCACCCACCATAATCATGCAAGACGATAAGCCTTACATGGCGATTGGTTCTCCGGGCGGCAGTCGAATCATAGGTTACGTGGCACAAGCAATCATTGCCCATACCCAGTGGGACATGGATATTCAGCAAGCGATCAACCAACCACACTTCCTAAACCGTTTCGGAACCTTAGATTTGGAAAAAGGAACATCAGCGGAAAACTTCAAACCTGAGCTAGAAAAGATGGGATTTGAGGTCAACGTTCGCGATCTTAACTCCGGTTTACACGCTATTCGTCTCACAAAAGATGGTCTAGAAGGCGCTGCAGACCCTCGTCGTGAAGGTGCAGCCATTGGTCAGTAGGGAATAATTCTCCCTTTTTACTCGCTGCCTTGTGCGAGATCTCTCACAAGGCAGTGAGTAAATATCGATATTTAACTGCGAAATTAAGTACCCATACACTGTAACCAATTGAAATTAAACAATACGTACATTTATCATTCAAATAATTATATAGAAATTCGCTTATGCACCATTGCTGATAAATAAGGAATCGGTAATATGAGTGGTGTCGGAAGGATGCTGACACGGAACAGGAAACGCCAAGGATTTGGTTATCTTCAGGATGAAGATTCGATTACTCAGGATGAATAATCGGCATGGATAGCGAAATGGACATTGAATGGACGCAATAGTAACTAGGATGGTTGCTACTAAGGAAAGACAATGGACACCTCTGGACGAGGAAAGGACTGAACATCAGGATGATGTAAAGGACACCGCTCAAGGAACAAGTGACGCGCGCTAACGAGGATTGTTGGCAGATCAGGATAAGATCAAGGACACCGCTAGGAAGGCGACGAAAGGAATACGCTGAAGGATAACAGCACACTATCATGGATTTGATGCATGGAGCACACTTAGTAGCCGGATTGCTGCGAGTAAGACTATAGACCCCGATGAGCGCAAGCTCTCGGGGTTTTTCTTTATCTGTCGTTTCATTTATTCCTCTCTCAAACAAATAAATCAAAGACCTTTGATTGCAATTCTGACATTTAAAGCATTCACTTCTTAACCACTTCCGAGTAACGTAAGTCGAACTAGGCTCAACTAGTTTCATAACCATAATTAAACTAAGGACAAATTCATGTCACACGTTACCTTCAAAGGCGCTGCTGTACCGCTAACTGGCAAATTCCCACAAACTGGCGAACAGGCACCAAGTTTTGCACTGACTGCAGGCGATCTTTCTGAACTGACTCTTGCTTCCCTTGAAGGCAAGAAAGTGGTTCTAAACATCTTCCCAAGCATCGACACAGCCACTTGTGCAACGAGCGTACGCACGTTCAACGCAAAAGCGGCAGAGCTTGAGAACACGGTTGTTGTTTGTATTTCTGCTGACCTACCGTTTGCTGCGGGTCGCTTCTGCGAACTAGAAGGCATTGAAGGCGTTCAACACGCCTCAACTTTCCGTTCTCCTGCATTCGCATCAGACTACGGCGTAGCGATCGCTGAAGGCCCACTATCAGGCCTAACAACACGCGCAGTTGTCGTTGTTGATGAAAAAGGTGTGGTAACACACAGCGAGTTGGTTGCAGAGATCACTGAAGAACCAAACTACGAAGCGGCACTTGCAGCACTGTAAGTCCTACTTTATGCAGAAATACCTTAAGCTCGATTCAGCCGATTCAGCCGATTCAGCCGATTCAGCCGATTCAGCCGATTCAGCATAGTACCAAGCAATAAAAAAGAGCAGCCATTGGCTGCTCTTTCTGTTTTTTATACGGATTACTTTTCAATGCTGAATAGTTTCAGATATCGAACTATTTTCTACATGCTGAAGTAGCAAATTACAACTGTTCTAAACGAGCATAAGCCGTTACTAACCACTTGATGCCTTCACCGTTAAACGCGACTTGAACTCGGCTCTGCGGGCCACTTCCCTCGAAGTTGATGATAGTGCCTTCACCAAACTTAGGGTGCTTAACGCGAGAACCCAAACTAAACCCTGTTTCGTTAAAGTTCTCTTTCACGGCGGTTTGGCTAAAGCGGCCACTGCTTGCTGGACGGCTCACTTGCGCTTTCATACGAACTTCATCCAAACAGGTTTCTGGCAGCTCACGAATAAAGCGTGATGGTTTGTGGTACTTGTCCTGACCGTACAAGCGACGCATCTCAGCGTAAGTGATATAAAGCTTCTCCATCGCACGGGTCATGCCTACATAGCACAAGCGACGTTCTTCTTCTAAACGCCCCGCTTCTTCTGCAGACATCTGGCTTGGGAACATGCCTTCTTCAACGCCAACCATGAATACTATTGGGAACTCTAGGCCTTTGGCACTGTGCAGGGTCATTAACTGAACCGCATCATCAAACTCATCAGCCTGACCTTCACCCGCTTCCAAAGCTGCATGAGTCAAGAATGCCGTTAGCATGCTCATTTCATCTGCTTCTTCTGGCTTCTCGAACTGACGAGTTGCAGTTACCAATTCTTCCAAGTTCTCAATACGCGCTTTCGATTTCTCGCCTTTCTCTTGCTCGTACATCGCAAATAGACCCGACGACTTAATCACATGGTCGGTTTGTTCATGCAGGCTAAGTTCTAGCGTATCATCTTCAAGCGCATTAATAAGCTCGATAAAGCGACTCAATGCACCCGCAGCACGACCGGGGAGCACTTGTTCTTCTATCAAAGCAACACTTGCTTCCCACATGGTTGCACCACGATCACGAGCTGCAAGACGAATCGTTTCTAACGTTTTATCACCCAAGCCACGCGTTGGCGTATTGACGACACGCTCAAACGCAGCATCATTACTGCGATTACTCATTAGGCGCATGTAGCTCAAAGCATCTCTGATTTCTTGACGCTCGAAGAATCGCATGCCGCCGTAGATTCGGTAAGGCAGACCACCTTGAATCAACGCTTCTTCAAGAACACGCGATTGGGCGTTATTACGATAAAGCATTGCCGTATCTTCTAGCGCGCCGCCTTTCTCCTGCCACTCTTTGATTTTGCTGACCGTGAAACGCGCTTCATCGAGCTCGTTGTATGCTGAGTACACAGAGATTGGCTCGCCATCGTTACCATCGGTCCACAGCTCTTTACCCATACGTTCAGTGTTGTTCGAGATAAGCTCGTTCGACGCCTGTAGAATGGTTTTGGTTGAACGGTAGTTTTGTTCGAGTCGAACCGTCGAAGCTCCTGGGAATTCATCCAAGAACTTCTGAATATTTTCGATCTTCGCACCACGCCAGCCATAGATAGATTGGTCATCATCACCCACGATCATCACACGGCAATCCGGGCCTGCCATCATACGTAACCAAGCGTATTGGATGTTGTTGGTATCTTGAAATTCGTCGACAAGAATGTGCTTGAAACGAGCTTGGTAATGCTCGCGGATGTGTTTCTTATCGCGCAATAGTTCATGCGATCTCAACAAGATCTCAGCAAAGTCGACCAAGCCAGCACGATCACATGCCTCTTGGTAAGCAGAGTAAATCTTTAACCACGTTTGAGTTATTGGATCATGGTAGGCGTCAATGTGACTTGGGCGCAGCCCTTCGTCTTTCTTGCCATTGATCCACCAAGAAGCTTGCTTGGCTGGCCACTGCTTTTCATCAAGGTTTTGCGCCTTGATTAAGCGACGTAGTAAGCGAATCTGATCATCTGAGTCAATGATCTGGAAGTCTTCTGGCAGTTTTGCATCGAGGTAGTGAGCACGAAGAATACGATGACAGATACCGTGGAAGGTGCCGTTCCACATACCTGACGAGCTGCCCATCATCAACTCTTCAATACGACCACGCATCTCTGCTGCCGCTTTGTTGGTGAAGGTAACCGACATGATAGAGAACGGCGATGCTTGCTCTACGCTTTGCAGCCAAGCGATGCGATGCACCAACACTCGCGTTTTACCACTGCCAGCACCTGCCAGAATAAGTAGGTTTTCTAAAGGTGCTGCGACCGCCTCACGTTGTTTATCGTTTAGGCCATCGAGTAAAAGCGAAGGATCTATCATTGGATATGCTCACTACTGGGTATTTATACATAAAAGCTGATTATAACCTAAACACTAGGCTGCGTTTAGGATAATAAGAAGAAAAAACAATCAAAAAATAACATCATATAATCAGCAACTTAATAGCTAACACATCATTAATATTGATATTTTTTATAATGCAGTGAAATTATTTCCGAGTTCTTCCTATCCTTTTTAGTAAGCAAGTTAACAACTTATTAACCTGCGATATAAAAATACTATTAAGTCCTAGAGGGAATGACTATGAAAAATTCTAATCTTGCTGTTACAGCTGCAATCACAAGTGTACTAGCGTTCGGCGGTGCAGTTCTTACATCAGCACCTGCGGAAGCAGCAGCGAAAGAAAAATGCTACGGCGTGGCAAAAGCTGGCCAAAATGATTGTGCAACCAAAACAAGCTCATGTGCAGGTACAGCAAAAGAAGACAACCAATCAGATGCATTCGTAGTCGTTCCTAAAGGACTATGTGGCAAGTTATCAGGTGGTAGCACCCAATCATCATAATTGAGCTGCTTAGTATGGTGGGCTGACATTCAGCTCACCTCCACTTCCAATTAGGAGAACCGTTGTGACTCAAACTCTTCACCCCAATGCAGGGGTTGGCCTTAGAACACCGCACTTAGATTTCTTTAGCCAAAATCCATCTCTAGTGAGTTGGTTAGAGGTTCACAGCGAGAACTACTTTTTAGCTCAATCACCGCAACGCCAACAACTCAGAGAAATTCGTAACGCACACAGCATAAGTTGCCACGGTGTTGGGTTGTCTCTCGGTTCTGTTGAGCGCATCAACCCAAATCACTTACTGCAGTTAAAAGATCTGATTGATGATATCGACCCCTTCTTGGTTTCTGATCATCTCAGCTGGAGTCAGACCGGCGGTCATTACTTCAATGACTTGCTGCCGCTGCCTTATACCGAAGAGGCGTTAGAAGTCTTTTGCCGTAATGTCATCGAGGTTCAAGACAGCCTGCAACGCCCGATGCTGATTGAAAATCCATCGAGTTATCTAGCCTTCAAGCATTCAACCATCCCTGAGTGGGAGTTTTTGGCTGAGGTACAAAAGCGTACTGAGTGTCGCCTACTGCTCGATTTCAATAATATTTTCGTCTCATCTTTTAATCATGGCTTTAGTTGTGAAGAGTACTTAAGCGGAATACCTGCAGACAAAGTGGAAGAGATTCACTTGGCAGGTTTTACCAAAAAGAAGCTTGAACAAGGTGAGATCTGGATAGACACACACAGTAAACCTGTCTGTGACGAAGTGTGGAAACTCTACACTGACTGGGTAGCACAACATGGTTTGCGCCATACCTTGATTGAGTGGGATCTCGATATCCCAGAGCCACAAGTTTTATTGGCTGAAGCAACCAAAGCCAGTGACATCTTGTATCAACACGACAAGTTCAACCAAAGGAGTCGCGCATCATGAGCCACTCCCTAGCAGATGTTCAATTGGAATTTGCTAACGCCCTGCGCTACCAAAACAATGGTGAGCACTGCAACATAGTGAGCGACCATTTTACCGATGAACAGCGAATCCAGATTTACCGTAATAACTTTGTGATCAGCTTGAGCGAAGTTCTGGCAGCAACCTACCCACTCACTGAAATGTTGGTTGGTGAAGAGTGCTTCCAACAGATGGCTCGTCAACATGTCTTAAGTTATCCATCTACTTCTGGTGATGTGAGTGGTTACGGTGAACATTTTGAACAGACTATCAAAGCCTTTCCTGCCGTTATTGAGGCTGCACCTTATCTCGGTGAAGTGGCTTTGTATGAATGGCAGAAAGACAGTTTGATAAGGTGTACGTCACAAGCACATGTCGACCAGAGACCTCTTTCTTGTCTAGCAGATGTACCACAAGAACGACAAGGCGCTTTGGTCTTTCATCTCAAAGATTCAATAACACTGATTCATTCTAGTTACACGATTATCGCGCTTGAGCAGGCGATTTATCAGCAACAGCTCGACGGGTTAGACATCAACCAACCTGAATTTGGGGTGTTAATCCGAGCTGAGAATTCACAGGTTGAGAGTCATTGTTTGACAGAAGAATGCCACCAACTATTAACTGAATTGCAATCGGATCAAGCGCTCGCTGAGATTGACCCTTCACTACTACAACATCTGAATACTGTCATGGCGCTTAACGTCATCTCAGGTTTTTCAATCGATGCCGAATTGGAGACATAATATGGATAACAACACAGTCACGAACATGATGGCTCAATACGACAATTTGATTGAGAAATCACAGGCACTTTTTGTTCCTGTCCTACTTCTGTTTTGCCGCCTATGGGTGGCGTGGGTCTTCTTTAACTCTGGGCTCACCAAGATAGCAACCTGGGATAGCACGCTTTACTTGTTTGAGTTGGAATACCAAGTGCCACTGCTACCTTGGGAATTAGCGGCTTACATGGGTACCGCCGCTGAGTTAATTCTGCCGGTGTTCTTAGCGCTCGGTTTATTAACACGACCTATGGCTGCGGTGTTGTTCGTTTTCAATATCATTGCCGTTGTGTCATACCCTGTATTGTGGGCGCAAGGCTTCTACGATCATCAGCTTTGGGGATTAATGATTCTTATCGTTGTCGTGTGGGGACCAGGACCATTTTCATTGGATAGAATCTTAAAAAAGCAATTTAGCAACTAGTCCTCATCACTGGCCCAAAACGCAAAAAACCACTCAATTGAGTGGTTTCTTTTTAACTGGGATAAGCTTACTTATTCAGAAAAGCTTGTAGCTCTTCAGCAGAGATACCTTGCTCGGCTAGCTCTTTTGCTAGTAGCTGAACCTGCTCACCCTTACGAGACTCTACCACACGCTGAAATTGGTAAATGATGTCTCGTAAAGTATCGATTGGAACTTGTTTTGCCGCACTGCGAATACGCTCTTCACTTTGGTTGCCTAGCTCTTTAAGCAGTTTACCAAACATGACCTTTTCAGGTGCATCTTCCATTTGTTCTAAGACGCGCGCCATTTCGTAGGTTGTTAATGACATTACAGTATTTTCCGTTGGGGACTAACGTTTCAATGAGTGACAAATATACCATGTTTTAACGTTTCGCAAACCGCCATTTGTATATTTTGTCACCCTTGAGACTTACGCCTTGGCAAACGTCGTGTGCCACGACTTACCTGCTTTGCTCGCAAGCACTAATAATGCCGGAACAATAAGGAACATTTGCAGCGCAATCATCACTTGCGACGTTAAATCAAGACGCTGCATGGTACCAACAAGTAATCCTGAACCGCTCATCTGGAACAAGCCAAGCAACGCAGCTGCGGTACCCGCACGATCACCAAAAGGTTCAAGCGCCTTACCAGCTGCGGCACCGAGAATCCAAGCAAAGCCCACTGAAGATAAGAAGATTGGCAGCATGAATGCGATTGGGCTAGCGTGTTCTGCAAGCACTAACATAATCACGCCCGCTAAACCTAGCGTTGAGATACCAACGACCAGTGCTTTATAGGTACCAAAACGGTCCATAAATTTAGGTGCTGTAAACGCAGCTACGATGTTGATGGCTGCATTAACACCAAACCAGAAAGTAAACTCTTTCATGGTCAAGCCTAGATTCTCCATCAACACAACCGGTGCCGAGGTTACATAAGCTAGGATGACCGCCATCGCCATCAGACACAAGGTTGCGTGGAAAAGGAATGATGGTGTTTTCAATACTGACCAGTATCGCTCAAGCTTGAACACCGCAACCTTTTCTGTCGCAGGGTTGGACTCTTTCATTTGGAAGAATAGGATAGTGCCAACAACGACTGCGAAGCCTGCCATAAAACTAAAGTTCGAACGCCAACCAAATTGATGAGTTAACCAAGCACCCAGAATCGGTGCCAGCGCAGGAATAAAGCAAATTGCACCGTTAAGGTAACTGATCATACGGCCACTTTTCTCCGGGCCAAATAGATCGCGAACCGTCGCAAAGGCTGCTACAGAAGTCGCACAAGCTCCTAAGCCTTGTAGCAGCCGAGCTATTAGCATCATATCAATCGATTGAGCTGCCCACGCCAAGCAAGCACTCAATGCATAGATACTAACACCTCCCAATGCAACGGTTCGACGTCCTAACTTATCAGCCAAAGGACCTGCAAATAATTGCCCGACACCCATGGCGAATAAAAACCAAGTAATCGTATCTTGTGCTAATGCGTGTTCCACGTGAAACGCTGTTGAAATTTGTGGCAGAGCTGGAAGATAAATATCTATAGCCAAAGGGCTAAATAGAACCAGCATTGCCAATAAAGCAACCTGCAGTTTACTAGGGGTTGGAAGCGCGTTAGAAGGCACAAGATTCTCCGAATGAGTTAATTTAGGTGCATAATAACCAACTAAAGATATGAACAAAAATGGCATATACTCATTAGCATTATTCCAAATAGGAAACTCACATGAATATCGAGAAACTATCACGCCTCGACCTCAATCTATTGGTTTGCTTGCAGGTACTGATGGAAGAGCTGAGTGTCACTCGCACCGCACATCGATTATGCTTGAGCCAGTCAGCGGTGAGTAAGTCGCTAGCCAAGCTTCGTGAACAATTTAATGACCCCCTTTTTACACGAAGTGCTCATGGCCTACGACCAACACCGAAAGCTGTTTTCCTTAAGCCTCGGTTAGAAACGTTGATCAACCAACTTGATCTGATCACTCAACCTGAGACCTTCATTCCCAACAACAGTGACCACAGTTTTCACATTGCGGCTGTTGAAAGTGTGTACCCGCTGATTCTTCCCCACTTCTTACCGGCTATATTTCGACAAGCCCCTAAAGTGAATATCAACACCCACGCTTGGACTGAGCAAACCTTTAAGAAATTACAGCTAGGTGAGCTCGATATCGGACTCACAGGTAGAGACATCGACATCAACGACGCGCGTTTAACCATGCTGCCGCCAGATGATATTTGCGAACAGGAGATCTACCGTGATGCACAGATGTGTGTATTAAGACGCAACCACCCTGCTCTGAGCGGTAAATGGGATCTGGAAACCTACCTTGCACAACGTCATGTACAAGTAAGATGTGATGGTAATGATCGTTGGTTACTAGACTACAAACTGGCTGATCTTGGCCATCAACGTGATATCGCTATTTCTGTTCCAGATTTCAATAGCGCTGCAAGCCTGTGCACCTACACCGACTTTGTGTTTACGGCACCAAGCCACTTTACTTACCTCGTTGCCAAGCAACTCGACTTGGTGGTTGTTCCTTTACCAATGGAATTCCCGCCAATGGCATACACTCTGTTTTGGCACCGTGACAGAGAAAATGACCCAGCCTTAACTTGGCTGCGAGATATCATCAAAGAAAAACTCTGCACCTTAGATAAAAATGGCGTACAGCGTTTGCAGCAAACGAACAAAAGCGCTAGCTTATTGACCTAATAAGTCCCCTCATAGGTATATCGACTGTGAGTGTTAACAAGGACCCTAACAATAAGGATAAAGACAGATGCACAATATCACTGCTGAACGCGTTGCTGCGGTTAGAGCTTGGCTTAAAACAAACAACCTAGATGCCGTTGTCATTCCACACGAAGACGAATATCTAGGTGAATACGTTCCCACTCATAACGAGCGACTTCACTGGTTAACAGGTTTCACTGGCTCTGCAGGTGCCGCTGTTATTACTCGTGAAACTGCTGCTATTTTTGTTGATGGTCGCTACACCGTTCAGGTTCGTAAGCAAGTACCAGCGGAGTTATTTGAGTATCGCCACCTTATTGAAGAGCCGGCTTTAGATTGGATCATCAATTCATTGCCACAAGGCAGTAAGGTTGCATTCGACCCACGCATGCACACCGCAGCTTGGTTGAAGGGCGCACAAGCAAAACTAGCAGAGAAAGTTGAGCTAACGACACTCTCTTCGAATCCAATTGATGAGCTTTGGTCTGATCGCCCTGAGCCTGTCGTGTCTGATGTGCGCTTAATGGCAACAAATGCCGTTGGTCAATCAAGTGAGAGTAAGCGCTCTGAGATCGCTGGCTTACTAAAAGCAAAAGGTGCGGACGCCGCTATCCTGACCGAGCTTGACTCAATATGTTGGTTGCTTAACATTCGTGGCTTGGACGTATCTCGCCTACCTGTTGTGTTATCCAACGCGATCATCCACGCCGATGAAAGCGTCGACTTCTTCCTAGACCCAGCACGCATCCCGGCAGGCTTTGAAGCTCACGTTGGTAATGGTATTCGCGTTTCTCACCCATCAGAACTTGAAGCACGTCTTCAGTCTCTAGAAGGAAATAATGTGTCTGTCGATTCAGGCACGAGCAATGCTTGGTACACACTGGTTCTACAAAACGCTGGCGCTCATATCATTGAAGCAGCAGACCCATGTCTAATGCCAAAAGCCGCTAAGAACGCAACTGAAATCGCGGGCATGAAAGCGTGTCATATTCGTGATGGCGTTGCTATGGCGAAATTCCTATCTTGGATTGATGCCGAAGTCGCGCAAGGTAACCTGCACAACGAAGCGGTATTGGCTGACAAAGTACAATCATTCCGTGAGCAAGACCCGACGCTGATGGACCTAAGTTTTGATACGATTTCTGCAGCAGGCGGAAATGCAGCTATGTGTCACTACAACCACGAGAACCAACCTGAACCAGGTCAGTTAGAACTGAATACTTTGTACCTAGTCGATTCAGGCGGCCAGTATCTAGATGGTACGACCGACATCACTCGTACTATCGCGATTGGCCAACCAAGCGACGAAATGATTCAGCAGTTCACTCTCGCACTGAAAGGTCATATCGGTATCGCACGAGCTCGTTTCCCACAAGGCACTCGTGGTTTCCAACTGGATATCCTAGCGCGCCAGCACCTTTGGGCAGAAGGCTTCGATTACGACCACGGTACTGGCCATGGTGTTGGTCACTTCCTAAGTGTTCATGAAGGTCCGCAAAGCATCTCTAAGAAGCTTATCGACGTACCTCTTGTTGAAGGCATGGTGTTATCAAACGAGCCGGGCTACTACCGTGCTGATGAGTTTGGTATTCGTATCGAGAACCTAGAATTGGTTGTTGAGCTACCAACTCAAGGTGACTTCTCCGTATTAACGTTTGAATCGCTAACACGTTGCCCTATCGATAAGCGCAACATCAACGTCGATTTACTGACACGACCTGAACTTGCGTGGCTGAACGATTACCACCAGAAAGTATGGAACGATGTCAGTCCATTAGTTGAAGGTGATACGTTGGAATGGTTACGCCAATCAACAACACCACTTGCTCACGCTTAATGCCGTGCTAGGCAGGTAACTGAGCCAAAACTAGTTGGCTCAGTTAGATATTAAAACGGCTACCCTTAGGTAGCCGTTTCTGTTTGTCGATTTCACATCATTGATGTTTCACGTGGAACATCAGCCAAGATGTTAATTAGCCTGAGTAAGCGCTATGCCAATCGCGCCACACTGGATCAAACCCGCGTTGACGAATCATAGCCTCAACATCAGCCGCACTTCGCTCATCACTTATCTCAAACTGTTCAAGCTCTTCCTCACCCGAAGCATAACCGCCCGGTTGAGTTTTTGACGCAGCAGACATGCTAGTGATACCTAGCGGCAACACGTTATCGCGGAAGGTTGCCGACTCACGAGTAGATAGAGATAACTCGACCTCAGGATTCAAGAGTCGATATGCGCAGATAAGCTGAACCAACTGTTTATCGTTCATGACCGACTTAGGCTGTAAGCCTCCACTAGACTCCCCACCTTCACACGGGCGAAGACGTGGGAATGAAATCGAGTAACGTGTCTGCCAATAAGTACGCTCCAGGTAATCTAAATGAGCAGCAACAAAGAAGCAGTCGGTTCGCCAATCTTCCAAACCAATCAAAGCACCAATACCTATCTTATCAATACCCGCCTTTGCCAAGCGATCAGGGGTTTCAAGACGATATTCAAAATCCATTTTATTGCCACGTAGATGATGCTCAGCGTAGGTCCTTGGTTGATAGGTCTCTTGATAAACCATCACCGCATCTAAACCGAGAGTTTTAAGTTCAGCGTAATCTTGTTGACCAAGTGGCTGCACTTCCATCGCAAGGTAGTTAAATTGCTTTTTGATATTCGGCAACACCTGTCGAAAGTAATTCATCCCAACCTTGGTTTCATGTTCACCGGTGACCAACAAAACACTATCGAACTTCATCTTTTTGATAGCCGCACTTTCAGCATCAATTTCATCCAAAGTAAGCGTGCGGCGCTTGATACGGTTTTCCATTGAAAAACCACAATACGTGCACGCGTTAGCGCACAGGTTAGAAAGGTATAAAGGAATATAAAGCGACATAGTATTACCGAACCGCTTACGTGTTAGCGCCAACGATTGTTGTGCCATCTGCTCTAAGTAAGGTTCTGCTGCCGGAGAAATTAAAGCCTTAAAATCTTCTAAGTCACGTTTGGGTTTACTCAGAGCACGTTCAACATCCGCCGCCGTTTTACTAAAGATGGACATACCAATGTCATCCCAGTTGAGCTGTTTAAATCGATCAACAAACGTCATAGCAATACTACTCGTCTAGGAATGAAGTTAACGGGCTTGAAGCAACCGCATGAGACACTTTTCCTGCAAGTCCAGCGAGGTAAGCCATACGCCCCGCGTCAACTGCCAACTTAAAAGCAATCGCCATTTCAACAGGCTGTTGAGAAGCAGCAATCGCGGTATTCACTAACACTGCGTCTGCGCCCATTTCCATTGCACGTGCTGCATGTGACGGAGCACCAATGCCCGCATCAACAATCACAGGGACATTCGCTTGGTCGATAATGATCTCTAAGAAGTCTGCAGACGCAATACCCTTATTGGAACCAATCGGTGCACCGAGTGGCATCACAGCAGCACAACCAACCTCTTCTAAGCGCTTACACAATACAGGGTCGGCGTGGCAATAAGGCAACACAACAAAGCCATCTTTGACCAGTTGCTCAGCGGCTTTAAGCGTTTCAATAGGGTCTGGCATCAAGTACTTTGGATCTGGGTGAATTTCCAGTTTGAGCCAGTTTGTGCCCAACGCTTCACGAGCCAAATGCCCAGCAAAGATGGCGTCTTTTGCATTCTTCGCACCAGAGGTATTCGGAAGTAGATTAACGCCAGCATCAATAATTGGCTGTAAAATATCATCTTGCTCAGAACGAATATCGACTCTCTTTAGTGCCATGGTTGCCAGTTGAGAACCGGAAGCTTCGATAGCACTCGCCATCAAATGCTTGTTTGCGAACTTGCCGGTTCCAGTGAACAGACGTGATTGAAACGTTTTATCTGCGATGGTTAACATGGTTAGCCCCCTGCAATAGCTTGGAAAAGAGATATAGCGTCGCCTTCATTGACGACCGTTTGTTGCCACTGGCTGCGTGGGACAACCGCATTATTGATTGCAAATACACAACCCAAGTCAGGTAGTGATAAAGCGTGGATAATGTCCGTTAGAGACGACGAGTGCGCTACCTGTTCTGGTTGCTCGTTTATCGAAATCGTTATATGGCTCATTGGGTTTCTTCTTCTAAATGCTTAACTGCAGACGCACTGCACACGGGACATTCACTATCTTGAGTAACCATAAGGTTTTGCCAATTCATCGTCTGGCCATCGAACAGTTTGAGTTGATGTGTTGCGACCTGAAACTCACCACGAGTTAAACGTTGAATAGCAGCTAAAGCTTGAAGGTTACCTATGGTGCCAACAACCGGGCCTATGATGCCGCTATCGCTGCAACGAGTCGTTTGTGGATGATGACTGAACGGGAACAAACAGTGGTAGCACCCTTTCTGATTCTGATAGTCAAATACAATAAACTGGCCTTTCCAACCGATTGCAGAACCAGAAATCAAAGGGGTCTTCGCGCTGAAACATGCCTGGTTAACCTGCTGGCGTGACTCGAAGTTGTCAGTACAATCCAACACGAGATCAGCCAACATTACTTCTAATTCAAGTTGGCTTTCACTCATTCGTTGATTGATGGTTCTTATTTGGCTTCGCCCATTGAGCTCATTCAGTTGTTGTTTAAGTGCTTCGACCTTAGGTGAACCTAATTGGCTCTCCTTAAACGCTACCTGTCTCTGCAGGTTGGACGAATCAACACAATCATCATCGACCAACACAATTCTTCCCACACCAGAAGCTGCGAGATAAAGAGCAGCGGCATTACCCAAACCGCCGCAACCAATCACCAACACATGGCTGTTTAACAGGTTTCGTTGCCCTTGCTCACCAACCTCAGGTAATGCAATTTGTCGTTGGTAACGAATGAACTCAAAGTCACTCAGCATAGCTAGGCTCCTGCATAACCTCTTCTTTGGTAGTCGGAGGTTTAGGCGTCATCAGTTTTTCGAAAAATTCGATCACTTTTTGTGGGTCTTCCGCCAATGTAATCGCACGAACAACCGCTAAGCTCGATACACCACAATTCCAAACTTGCGCAGCTGTCGATTGGTCAATACCGCCAATAGCAACCGTCGGATAACCAACAAGCTTTTCTGTGTATGGGATGGTATCAATTAGCTGTTGGTACAGAGATAAACGAACTAAACCCTGAGGCTTCGATGGCATCTGTTTAGTTGTTGTTGGGAAGATGTGCCCCAGCGCAATATAGCTTGGGTTGATTTGCACAATACGTAGCAACTCGTAATAACCATGAGTCGATAGACCGATCTTAATACCCGCTTGGCTCAGTTGGGAAAGGTTTGATTCTTCAATATCCTCTTGCCCAAGGTGTACACCAAAAGCACCATGCTTGAGCGCAAGCTGCCAGTAATCGTTAATAAAAACCTGAGCGTTATGTTCTCGACCAAGTTCGATAGATCGCGCAACTTGTTGCTCCAAGTCGGCTTGTTGAGGGTTCTTAATACGCAGTTGGACAGTGTTGATTCCAAGCTTGAGCAGCCTTTCGATCCACTCAATATCATCAACAACCGGATATAAGCCGAGGCTATTTTTGCTCAACTCAGGGAAGGAAAGTGATGTCCCTTGGTTGGCCCAACCGACACTTATATCCAGTCGTTCATCTTCTAGAACTGGGATAGGAAAATTTTGATAGTGTGCTGGCCATGTTCCACGTGAAACATTTGATGCAGCGCGAGCTAAAACCAGCACGTCTTCCAATGGAAATTCCAACGCCAATAAAGTAAGTAACCAAGCGAAGTGACCACGATTATCTAATTCTTGATGAGCTGTAGTGTCACTCTTGATAACGCGATTAGCATTTAAGTGTGACCAGATATCTAACACAGCTGAATCATCGGAGACTCCGATATAGACGGTGTTCGAAGCTTGGGTCAAAGCAGAACACACATCGGTCAACGCAACTGAATTACTGTAATCAACAACATGGCTCAGTTGCGCTAACTGACACTCCGCCAATGAATCAACATCACGAGCAAAGCCAATAGATAATGCTTGTTGAGCATAAACGATAGAGAAGTATTGAGTTGGGCTTACACCCAACTCAACTGCATCAGTTGCTAAACCTTGTTGCTTAGCAACCAATAGACAGTTTTGAACCTCCCCCGTTAACTCGATGTATTGAGATGGGATGAGAATCTTCACTGTCATTATTCCTCTAATTGAGCTTCTTTTGCGCCTACAGCAAGGTGATAAAGTTCAGAGCCAGTATCACGGAACTCTTGCGATTTTTGACGCATTCCCTCCAACGGGTTATCTAGCATCTTAATCTCTATAGCCTGATCTGCAGCTACTTGTTCTGTGTCTTTCGCATACTCTCGAACTTCTTGAGAAATCTTCATCGAGCAGAACTTAGGTCCACACATAGAGCAGAAGTGAGCAACCTTGCCCGACTCTTGTGGCAGAGTTTCATCGTGGAAAGAACGTGCTGTTTCTGGATCTAAAGCTAGATTAAATTGGTCTTCCCAACGGAATTCAAAACGAGCTTTTGATAATGCATTATCTCGGATTTGTGCACCTGGGTGTCCTTTGGCCAAGTCTGCTGCATGTGCTGCCAGCTTGTAAGTAATCAAGCCAGTCTTCACATCTTCTTTATTTGGTAAGCCCAAATGCTCTTTAGGTGTTACATAACAAAGCATCGCACAGCCGTACCAACCAATCATGGCCGCGCCAATACCAGAGGTAATGTGGTCATAACCCGGTGCGATATCTGTAGTCAGTGGACCTAATGTATAAAAAGGCGCTTCATGGCAGTGCTCTAACTGCTCGTCCATGTTCTCTTTAATAAGGTGCATAGGTACATGTCCAGGACCTTCAATGATCACCTGAACGTCGTATTCCCAAGCCACTTTAGTTAACTCACCTAGAGTACGTAACTCCGAGAATTGAGCCTCATCGTTGGCATCTGCAATAGAGCCAGGACGCAAGCCATCACCTAGTGAAAGAGCAACATCGTACTTCGCACAGATCTCGCAGATCTCGCGGAAGTGTGTGTATAAGAAGCTTTCTTGGTGATGTGCAAGACACCATTTCGCGATGATAGATCCACCACGAGAGACAATGCCAGTCACACGTTTAGCCGTCATAGGAACGTAACGAAGAAGCAAACCGGCATGAATAGTGAAGTAATCAACGCCCTGCTCCGCTTGTTCAATCAAGGTATCGCGCATCACTTCCCAGTTAAGGTCTTCGGCTACGCCATTCACTTTCTCAAGCGCCTGATACATAGGAACCGTACCAATCGGCACCGGGCTATTACGTAGGATCCATTCACGAGTCTCGTGGATATTACGGCCAGTGGAAAGGTCCATTACGGTATCGCCGCCCCAGCGAGTCGACCATACTAGCTTCTCAACTTCTTCTTCAATCGAAGAGCTAACTGAAGAGTTACCGATATTGGCGTTCACTTTCACTAAGAAGTTGCGGCCAATAATCATAGGTTCTGATTCTGGGTGGTTGATGTTCGAAGGGATGATAGCTCGGCCTTCAGCGACCTCTTTACGCACGAACTCAGGGGTAATTTCTTTAGGTAGGTTGGCGCCAAAGTTATGGCCAGGGTGTTGGTGATTAAGTTGTTCGTCAGCAAACTTCTGACGTCCCATGTTCTCGCGTATCGCAATATACTCCATCTCAGGAGTGATAATACCCTGACGAGCATAATGCAGTTGAGTTACACATTGGTCGCCAGTAGCACGACGAATTCTAGGCAGGTTTCCGTAACGAAGGTCGTCTAGGGTTTCATCTTCTAAACGTTCTTTGGTGTAAACAGAGCTTACATCATCGAGCAATTCCGTATCGCCACGCTCTTCAATCCATTGCTCTCGCAACTTAGGAAGGCCGCTATAAAGGTCTATTTCATGCGTAGGATCGGTATAAACACCGGAGGTATCGTAGACATGAATAGGCTCATTAGATTCGAATACAGGCTCTTTTTTGGTGCCACCGACAAGGCTATCTGCGAGTGATATTTCTCGCACAGGGACTTGGATATCTTCTCGAGATCCTTGGATGTAAGCTTTTTTTGAATTTGGATAGGGTTGTACGGATAAAGAATCAATGAAATTCTTCGCTTCCAGTCTTGCTTGTTTACGACTCGACATAGCATTTTTCCTTGGCTTTTAGCCATTATTTATTGGGATAAAAATGCTTGACGGATTAGATGCTACAAGAGGGATCACGGTAAGAAATACAGTTGTGATCTGGAGATAGATCTCTAGAAGGATTCTAGTTAGATATCTACTCTTGTTCCCTTCGCAGGTATTAGCCTGATCAGGTTCAACGGATCCCGAGTTAACGGTCTCAGCCATATGGCACTCCGACAAGTTCGATCGAGTATATAAAAACGGCTTGGATAAACCAAGCCGAGTTGTTAACAAAACGTAAGAAAGTTTTAAGACTTTATCAAAAGTTGGAAGCCGATCCATGCTGCTGAAATACTGAGAACCACGTTGAGCAACACATTAAGCCCCATCTTAAAGAAAGCGCCCTGCTGCATAAGAAGCACGTTATCCATCGAAAATGTAGAGAACGTAGTCAGTGCTCCAAGGAAACCGAGGCCAATGATCTGTCTCCATGGTTCAGTCGCAATCATCTCATTTTCGAATGCGGCGATGAGCAAGCCCATAATCAAAGAGCCGATCACGTTAACGGTCAACGTACCGTAAGGAAAGCCACGCCCTAACATCACTACACATAACTCTGAAATCAAATAGCGCGAACAAGCACCAAATGCGCCACCAATGGCAATAAAACCTAAAATAGATAGCTGACCCATGAATCCTCCCAAATAACAATCCCTATATTCTAGCTTTACCGCCGATAAAAGCGAGGGTAGAAACTAAGAATGCATGCGCAAAAATTAAACGTTACAGGTGTCACTTAACTTCAATATATCCCATTAGTCCCGTTTTCATGTGCTCAATGACATGACAGTGGTACATCCAACGTCCAGAGTTGTCTGCAACAAACGCAGCTTTCGCTCGACCATTTTTCCCAAGTAACACAGTGTCGGTATGGAAAGGTTCTTCAATTTTTTTACCATCAAGTTCCAATACAGTAAATGTATGACCATGAATATGAATCGGGTGATGATATTGAGTGACGTTCTTAAGATCGAATATGTAAGTCTTACCTAACTCTAAAGTCGCCAACGGCTCTGGAATATTGTCTTTGCTCATTCCCTCCCATGCTCGCTTATTAGTAAGCCAAAACTTAGGCATGGACTTACCATCTTTAGATACTGGTGATACCGCCCCTTCCCACTCAAACACAAATTCGATTTCTTCTGCGTTGGCGAGATCTAAGTTAGGCACGGGATTCAGAGGCAATGAAGGAAGTGTTTGGCCTTCTATTAACGTTGAATCTACAACCTCAAACTCACACAAGGAGAACGGAAAACGCCCCTTCATTTGAAGGACACTCACTTGCTCGCCCACCTTAGGAGCAATCAGCCCAAGGTCGACACGCATACCTGGGCCAATTTTATGTTGAGTCAGCTTATAAGGTGTCTTTACAGGGTTACCATCAATGGCAATGACCCATGCTTCTGCCCCTTCAATAGCAATCGGATAGGTAATCGTGTTATCAACATTAGCGATACGGAGCCTAGTCGTTGCATGCTGCTTCAATTGATAGATAGGTTCATGTACTCCATTAACGCTACTCCACTCTCCTGGCGTGCCCATACGAGCGCTGAGGCGGGGAATCATTAAGTCTTTCCACTGACCTTGTTTGTCGATATGCCAATGTTTAAGCATCAGAGCATGCTCTTCATCGAACTGAACTGGCGCGCTCTCTTCAACAATAATAAGGCCGACTAAGCCCATACCCAGTTGTTTAACGCTGTTCATGTGTGGGTGATACCAAAAAGTACCCGCATCTGGTGGGGTAAACTCATAGACAAACGTTTCACCGGGCATAATAGGAGGCTGACTTAAGAAAGGAACCCCGTCCATTTCGATTGGAATTCTCAGTCCATGCCAATGAATTGTCGTCGGTTCTGAAAGCTTGTTGGTAAATCGGATCGTTACCTTTTCGCCTTGTCGACAGCGAATAATCGGCGCTGGAATCTGTCCATTAAAGGATAAAACATTAGTATTAAACCCCTTTACCAACTCAGCAGTTGAGGGCTCAGCAGTTAAGTCATAAACGAACTTTCCTTGCTCATCAACAGACTGCTTCATTGAACAAGCCGGCAGGACGGTTAGTGCAGATATAGCGAGAGATGATTGAATAAACTTACGACGGGAAATATCCATATTTGTTGCCTTTTAGTAATAACGACCAAAATGTAACAAAATATTGAGAATAATTCTCATAAAGAAGTGTGGTTTGTGCTATCGATTGTTTATAAAAGAAGCTGAGATAAGTAAGCACTTACACTTTTAAGGCTAAGTTCTGTTAAAGATACGAATTATCGAATAAATAGAAAGCAAGAAGATTCCAAGTTTTCTGCGGGGACGCGTAGTCTGGAGCCTTAAATATGCCAGGGGCGCCTAGCTATCCCAACATTACTTTTCAGAAGCAACAGACGTAAAAAAGCCCCAGCATTTCTGCTGAGGCTTTAGTATATGGCAAGGATGGAAGTTTAGACTCCCAACACGCGCTATTTTGGTAAGTCGGGGAATCCGCTGCTCCGCTAATAGCGTATATTTGATTCAGAAAATAAAAAGGCTCTAGCATTTCTGCTAGAGCCTTAAATATGGCAGGGGTGGAGAGATTCGAACTCCCAACACGCGGATTTGGAATCCGCTGCTCTGCCAATTGGAGCTACACCCCTAAAACTTTCATTACTTCAGATTCGAAAAAACCTCGCACTAGGCGAGGTTATCGAATAAGTGGCGGAGTGGACGGGACTCGAACCCGCGACCCCCGGCGTGACAGGCCGGTATTCTAACCAACTGAACTACCACTCCGCAGTGGAAGACTTGTCGTCGCTGACAAGTGTTCAAATTTAAAGCCTGGCGATGTCCTACTCTCACATGGGGAAGCCCCACACTACCATCGGCGCTATTGTGTTTCACTTCTGAGTTCGGCATGGAATCAGGTGGGTCCACAATGCTATGGTCGCCAAGCAAATTTTAAAATTCGGAAAGCTGCTTCTCTATTTAATAGAGCTATAAAAGTTATTTCTCTTCAAACTCATTCAAGCGTTTGGTATTTCTTTGAGTCCACAAAACCCCTTGGGTGTTGTATGGTTAAGCCTCACGGGCAATTAGTACAGGTTAGCTCAATGCCTCGCAGCACTTACACACCCTGCCTATCAACGTCGTAGTCTACGACAACCCTTTAGGACACTTATAGCGCCAGGGAAAACTCATCTCAAGGCTCGCTTCCCGCTTAGATGCTTTCAGCGGTTATCGATTCCGAACTTAGCTACCGGGCAATGCCATTGGCATGACAACCCGAACACCAGAGGTTCGTCCACTCCGGTCCTCTCGTACTAGGAGCAGCCCCTTTCAATTTTCCAACGCCCACGGCAGATAGGGACCGAACTGTCTCACGACGTTCTAAACCCAGCTCGCGTACCACTTTAAATGGCGAACAGCCATACCCTTGGGACCGACTTCAGCCCCAGGATGTGATGAGCCGACATCGAGGTGCCAAACACCGCCGTCGATATGAACTCTTGGGCGGTATCAGCCTGTTATCCCCGGAGTACCTTTTATCCGTTGAGCGATGGCCCTTCCATTCAGAACCACCGGATCACTATGACCTGCTTTCGCACCTGCTCGAATTGTCATTCTCGCAGTCAAGCGGGCTTATGCCATTGCACTAACCACACGATGTCCAACCGTGTTTAGCCCACCTTCGTGCTCCTCCGTTACTCTTTGGGAGGAGACCGCCCCAGTCAAACTACCCACCAGGCACTGTCCGTAATCCCGATTCAGGGACCAACGTTAGAACATCAAAACTACAAGGGTGGTATTTCAAGGACGACTCCACCACATCTAGCGACGCGGTTTCAAAGTCTCCCACCTATCCTACACATGTAGGTTCAATGTTCAGTGCCAAGCTGTAGTAAAGGTTCACGGGGTCTTTCCGTCTAGCCGCGGGTACACTGCATCTTCACAGCGATTTCAATTTCACTGAGTCTCGGGTGGAGACAGCGTGGCCATCATTACGCCATTCGTGCAGGTCGGAACTTACCCGACAAGGAATTTCGCTACCTTAGGACCGTTATAGTTACGGCCGCCGTTTACCGGGGCTTCGATCAAGAGCTTCGACCGAAGTCTAACCCCATCAATTAACCTTCCGGCACCGGGCAGGCGTCACACCGTATACGTCATCTTACGATTTTGCACAGTGCTGTGTTTTTAATAAACAGTTGCAGCCACCTGGTATCTGCGACTCTCGTCTGCTCCATCCGCAAGGGACTTCACTGATAAGAGCGTACCTTCTCCCGAAGTTACGGTACCATTTTGCCTAGTTCCTTCACCCGAGTTCTCTCAAGCGCCTTGGTATTCTCTACCCGACCACCTGTGTCGGTTTGGGGTACGATTCCTTACAATCTGAAGCTTAGAGGCTTTTCCTGGAAGCATGGCATCAATGACTTCACTACCGTAGTAGCTCGACATCGTATCTCAGCGTTAGTAGCGGTCCGGATTTACCTAAACCACCCGCCTACGTACTTGAACCTGGACAACCGTCGCCAGGCCCACCTAGCCTTCTCCGTCCCCCCATCGCAATTGTAAGAAGTACGGGAATATTAACCCGTTTCCCATCGACTACGCCTTTCGGCCTCGCCTTAGGAGTCGACTTACCCTGCCCCGATTAACGTTGGACAGGAACCCTTGGTCTTCCGGCGAGGGAGTTTTTCACTCCCTTTATCGTTACTCATGTCAGCATTCGCACTTCTGATACCTCCAGCAGCCCTTACAGACCACCTTCAACGGCTTACAGAACGCTCCCCTACCCCACGCACCCTAAGGTACGTAGCCGCAGCTTCGGTGTATAGCTTAGCCCCGTTACATCTTCCGCGCAGGCCGACTCGACCAGTGAGCTATTACGCTTTCTTTAAATGATGGCTGCTTCTAAGCCAACATCCTGGCTGTCTGAGCCTTCCCACATCGTTTCCCACTTAGCTATACTTTGGGACCTTAGCTGGCGGTCTGGGTTGTTTCCCTCTCCACGACGGACGTTAGCACCCGCCGTGTGTCTCCCGGATAGTACTTACTGGTATTCGGAGTTTGCAAAGGGTTGGTAAGTCGGGATGACCCCCTAGCCTTAACAGTGCTCTACCCCCAGTAGTATTCGTCCGAGGCGCTACCTAAATAGCTTTCGGGGAGAACCAGCTATCTCCAGGTTTGATTGGCCTTTCACCCCTAGCCACAAGTCATCCGCTAATTTTTCAACATTAGTCGGTTCGGTCCTCCAGTTGATGTTACTCAACCTTCAACCTGCCCATGGCTAGATCACCTGGTTTCGGGTCTAATCCTAGCAACTGTACGCCCAGTTAAGACTCGGTTTCCCTACGGCTCCCCTAAACGGTTAACCTTGCTACTAAAATTAAGTCGCTGACCCATTATACAAAAGGTACGCAGTCACACCACGAAGGTGCTCCTACTGCTTGTACGTACACGGTTTCAGGTTCTATTTCACTCCCCTCACAGGGGTTCTTTTCGCCTTTCCCTCACGGTACTGGTTCACTATCGGTCAGTCAGTAGTATTTAGCCTTGGAGGATGGTCCCCCCATATTCAGACAGGATATCACGTGTCCCGCCCTACTCGTTTTCACTGATGATGAGATGTCGATTACGGGGCTATCACCCTTTACTGCGGCACTTTCCAGAGCCTTCATCTGTCTCATTAAAAGCTTAAGGGCTAATCCAATTTCGCTCGCCGCTACTTTCGGAATCTCGGTTGATTTCTCTTCCTCGGGGTACTTAGATGTTTCAGTTCCCCCGGTTTGCCTCCTGTTGCTATGTATTCACAACAGGATACTTACTTATGTAAGTGGGTTTCCCCATTCAGGAATCCCAGACTCAAAAGGTTATTACTACCTAATCTGGGCTTATCGCAAGTTATTACGCCTTTCATCGCCTCTGACTGCCAAGGCATCCACCGTGTACGCTTAGTCACTTAACCATACAACCCGAAAGGGTCTTATGTATGGCAACTAACCAAGGTTTTTGGTTGTCATCAAGAAGGGTTAATTCTTGATGACTGTTTGCCGGACTCAATGTGATTCAAATAAGTTTGAATCGAATACAAGACACTTGAATGTGTTTGTTGTGTTTACCATAAAGATAAACATTGAGAACTTTTAAATTTGATTGAATTACTCGTAAGTAATCAATCAGTCAGCTTTCCAAATTGTTAAAGAGCAAGAGTTTCAAAGTATTAAACTTTTAACCCATTTTTAAACACACTCGTAAGAATGCTTAAAGATGGTGGGCGATACCGGGCTCGAACCAGTGACCCCCTGCTTGTAAGGCAGGTGCTCTCCCAACTGAGCTAATCGCCCATAAAAGTTTCTTTTTGTCTTCACTTTTTAAAAAGTGAAAATAAAAGCCATTCTTATGGAAGGAATGGTGGAGCTATGCGGGATCGAACCGCAGACCTCCTGCGTGCAAGGCAGGCGCTCTCCCAGCTGAGCTATAGCCCCATATTTTTATTTCCTTGGGAGGAAATGGTGGGTCGTGCAGGATTCGAACCTGCGACCAATTGATTAAAAGTCAACTGCTCTACCAACTGAGCTAACGACCCAATGGTATCCCGTAGGGGAGTCGAACCCCTGTTACCGCCGTGAAAGGGCGGTGTCCTAGGCCTCTAGACGAACGGGACACTGCTAATTTATCTCCACTTTAAAAAGTAGAAACAAACTTTGAAGAACTTGGGAGTTCTTCATCTCTTTGCTTTTCTAAACCTAATCAATCTGTGTGGACACTTATCGTGAATATCTTCGTATAAGGAGGTGATCCAGCCCCAGGTTCCCCTAGGGCTACCTTGTTACGACTTCACCCCAGTCATGAACCACAAAGTGGTGAGCGTCCTCCCCGAAAGGTTAAACTACCCACTTCTTTTGCAGCCCACTCCCATGGTGTGACGGGCGGTGTGTACAAGGCCCGGGAACGTATTCACCGTAGCATTCTGATCTACGATTACTAGCGATTCCGACTTCATGGAGTCGAGTTGCAGACTCCAATCCGGACTACGACGCACTTTTTGGGATTCGCTCACTATCGCTAGCTTGCTGCCCTCTGTATGCGCCATTGTAGCACGTGTGTAGCCCTACTCGTAAGGGCCATGATGACTTGACGTCGTCCCCACCTTCCTCCGGTTTATCACCGGCAGTCTCCCTGGAGTTCCCGACATTACTCGCTGGCAAACAAGGATAAGGGTTGCGCTCGTTGCGGGACTTAACCCAACATTTCACAACACGAGCTGACGACAGCCATGCAGCACCTGTCTCAGAGCTCCCGAAGGCACACCTGCGTCTCCGCTGGCTTCTCTGGATGTCAAGAGTAGGTAAGGTTCTTCGCGTTGCATCGAATTAAACCACATGCTCCACCGCTTGTGCGGGCCCCCGTCAATTCATTTGAGTTTTAATCTTGCGACCGTACTCCCCAGGCGGTCTACTTAACGCGTTAGCTCCGAAAGCCACGGCTCAAGGCCACAACCTCCAAGTAGACATCGTTTACGGCGTGGACTACCAGGGTATCTAATCCTGTTTGCTCCCCACGCTTTCGCATCTGAGTGTCAGTATCTGTCCAGGGGGCCGCCTTCGCCACTGGTATTCCTTCAGATCTCTACGCATTTCACCGCTACACCTGAAATTCTACCCCCCTCTACAGTACTCTAGTTCACCAGTTTCAAATGCAGTTCCGAGGTTGAGCCCCGGGCTTTCACATCTGACTTAATGAACCACCTGCATGCGCTTTACGCCCAGTAATTCCGATTAACGCTCGCACCCTCCGTATTACCGCGGCTGCTGGCACGGAGTTAGCCGGTGCTTCTTCTGTTGCTAACGTCAAGAGATAGCGCTATTAACGCTACCCCCTTCCTCACAACTGAAAGTACTTTACAACCCGAAGGCCTTCTTCATACACGCGGCATGGCTGCATCAGGCTTTCGCCCATTGTGCAATATTCCCCACTGCTGCCTCCCGTAGGAGTCTGGACCGTGTCTCAGTTCCAGTGTGGCTGATCATCCTCTCAGACCAGCTAGGGATCGTCGCCTTGGTGAGCCATTACCTCACCAACTAGCTAATCCCACCTAGGCATATCTTGACGCGAGAGGCCCGAAGGTCCCCCTCTTTGGCCCGTAGGCATTATGCGGTATTAGCCATCGTTTCCAATGGTTATCCCCCACATCAAGGCAATTTCCTAGGCATTACTCACCCGTCCGCCGCTCGACGCCCATTAACGCACCCGAAGGATTGTTAGTGTCGTTTCCGCTCGACTTGCATGTGTTAGGCCTGCCGCCAGCGTTCAATCTGAGCCATGATCAAACTCTTCAATTTAAGATTTTGTGACTCAACGAATACTGACTTCAAAACTAATATTCATTCGAAAATGAACATGTAATTCTAAAGCTATTATCATTCCAACAGAATGATAATGAATTGACTGTGCCAAATAACCGAAGTTATTCGTATTGGTCACTCAGTTCATTGAAATCAATTTTGATTCCGAAGAATCTGTTTTATCTAACGATAAAACGTTTTGATATTCATCAACGAGTGCCCACACAGATTGATAGGTTTAAATTGTTAAAGAGCTTTTCCTTTTTGAGCTTCGCTCAAATCGGACGGCCATTTTAGCGATTTAAGTTTTAGTGTCAACCACTATTTTCAAAACTTTTTTCAAGCGCTTAGCTTGGCTAATTTGACCTGCTGATTCGTTTTGGTTTCCTAAGAAGCCATCCCGTGTCAGCGAGGTGGCATTATAGAGATTTCGATCACACTGGCAAGCCCTTTTTGAAGTTTTTCTTACTTTTTTGATTGTTCGAGCGTTTTTTGTTCAAAACGCCCCATTTTCACTAGTATTCCCCTTAATTAAGGGCTTAAGGTGCCTATATAAAGGAGGACTTATGAGTTCAATACGCAGTTATAAAGGAGTATCCCCTCAGATTGGACAAGGTGTCTATATAGATACAAGTTCGGTACTGGTTGGTGATATCAAAATCGGTAACGACTCTAGCGTGTGGCCTTTGGTTGCTGCTCGAGGAGATGTAAACCACATCCATATTGGAAAGAGAACGAATATTCAAGACGGAAGCGTTTTGCACGTCACCCATAAGAATGCAGAAAACCCTGAGGGTTATCCTCTACTAATAGGTAATGATGTCACTATCGGACATAAAGTAATGCTGCATGGTTGCACCATTGAAGATCGTGTACTTGTTGGTATGGGAGCTATCGTGCTTGATGGTGTAATTATTAAAGAAGAAGTGATGATTGGTGCTGGTAGCTTGGTGCCGCCTAATAAGGTACTGGAAAGCGGTTATCTCTATGTAGGAAGCCCAGTAAAACAAGCACGCCCATTAAATGATAAAGAGCGTGCCTTTTTACAGAAGTCAGCTGACAACTATGTTCAGAATAAAAACGACTATCTAGACTCTGTGTTGCCAGTCTAAAACACTTTGATCTGAATCCGATTAGAGGAGTCATACTCCTCTTCTTCTATTAACTCTTCCGCTAACTCTTCAATATCGAAACGTAACCCTGAAAAGATAACTAAAGCTTGATCGCCTTCTTTTATATATCTACCTGCCAATCGTGATAATTCTTCAATAGACATGACACATTCGATCAATGCACCCGACTGTTGTGCTGGGAAGGTGATTGTTCGGCTCTCTTCATCCCAATCTTGGATATCAGGAAATAGAATTGATTGATTCATTTTTATAAATACCCCATTACATCTCTAGGTTTTTACGTAATTCTCTTAAAATCTGTTTTGTTCCCGGACGAAGGCCACGCCAAAGCATAAAGCTCTCTGCTGCCTGTCCCACTAGCATCCCCAAACCATCATAAACAGCATGAACACCACTATCTAATGCCCATTGATTGAATCCCGTGGTTCCCGATCCGTAAACCATGTCATAAACGGCGCTATTAGAGTTGAAAATAACCTCAGACACTTCAGGAAGCTGCCCGCTTAGACCAGATGAGGTAGAGTTAATAATGACATCAAAGCCTTCATTAACATCACTTAGCCCCATCCCCTTGATGTTGCCATGCGACGAAAACATCTCAGCCAGAAGTTCAGCCTTGGAGCTAGTTCGATTAGCTACCACCAGTTGTAGTGGCTTTTGGTCGAGAAGAGGTTGAATCACTCCTCTTGCAGCACCACCAGCGCCAAGAAGAAGAACACGTGCTCCTTTTAGTGTGACTTGATGTTGAAGCAGGTCTTGAACTAAACCCTCACCATCGGTGTTATCACCAATAATCTCTCCGTCATCTAACTTCTTAAGGGTATTTACGGCACCAGCTAGTTCAGCCCTCTCAGTTAGGCGATTGGCAAACTGATAGGCATCTTCTTTAAAAGGCGCTGTGACATTACATCCTCGACCACCTTCACTGAAAAAGGCTTTGGCAGCAGTGATAAATTCACCATGCTCTGGCTGTAATGCTGTATAGGTAAGTTGTTGGCTGGTTTGGCGAGCAAATAATGTGTGAATGAATGGCGATTTGCTTTGCCCAATAGGGTTACCGAAAACGGCATAACGATCTACTTGCTGTGTCATATCCTTACCTAACAGAAATAAAAAAGGGTCATCTATATAGATGACCCTATCACTATCCCTATAAGGAAGAAAGAACTACCAAACTCGAGGTTTTAGGTAGTCGCTATAAAGCAGAGCTTCTGGTGAGCCCGCTTGTGGTTCATAGCGATATTCCCAACGAGCCAACGGTGGCATAGACATCAATATTGATTCTGTACGCCCGCCACTTTGCAGGCCAAATAGGGTGCCACGGTCATACACTAAGTTAAATTCAACATAGCGACCACGACGATAAAGTTGGAAGTCACGCTCGCGCTCACCGTAAGACGTCTCTTTGCGTCGTTCTACAATCGGTAGATATGCGACTGCAAAGCCTTCACCGACCGCCTGCATATAAGCAAAGCTCTTTTCAAAGCCCCACTCGTTTAAGTCATCAAAGAACAAGCCACCAACACCACGCGTTTCATCGCGGTGAGGTAGATAGAAGTACTTATCGCACCACTCTTTGTGCTCTTGATACACGTTATCACCAAATGGCGCACACAGATCTTTAGCAGTTTGATGCCAAGACTGGCAATCTTCATCGAAAGGATAGAATGGCGTTAAATCGAAACCACCACCGAACCACCAGATAGGGTCTTCGCCTTCTTTTTCGGCAATAAAGAATCGAACGTTAGCATGAGAGGTTGGGATATAAGGGTTTTTAGGGTGGATAACTAACGATACGCCCATTGCCTCAAACTTACGCCCGGCTAATTCAGGGCGATGAGCAGTAGCTGAGGCAGGCATTGCATTACCCGCTACGTGAGAGAAGTTAACCCCACCTTGCTCAAATACCGTACCGTTGGTCATAACACGAGTTCGACCACCGCCACCAAGGCGATCGCCAGGTTCGCGTTCCCATGCATCTTCTTTAAATAGTGCGCTACCATCAGCTTGTTCAAGCTGTTGGCAAATCGAATCTTGTAGGCTCAGTAAAAACTGTTTTACTGCTTCTTTATCAATTGCTGACATCTTTCTTCCTCTGCAGGGTTTAACCCTGTCTTAATATTTTCGACGTTTTTGCATCTCTAATTTCGCTTGGCTTGTCACGACCACCCGTTTGACCTTCTAAAATAGCCACCAAATGTTGACCCAGTTGCTGTTGAACTTCTTCAGTCGTCATACAAGGCGGTTCACCTGTCAGGTTAGCACTGGTCGAGGTTAACGGCTTACCGAATTCATTACACATTCTTTGAACTAAAGGGTGATCCGTCACTCGTACTGCAATGGAATCAAATTGGCCGCTGACCCAGTCAGTCACTTTGCTGCTGGTTGGCATGATCCAAGTAACAGGGCCAGGCCACGTTGCTTTTACGGTCGCTAACTGCGCTTCCGTCAACTGGCTTTCATCAATATAAGGCAACAACTGCTCATAACTAGCAGCAATTAGGATCAACCCTTTCTCCATCGGTCGCTGTTTTAAATCGAGCAACTTCTTGATGGCTTGTGGATTATCGGGATCACAACCGACCCCAAAAACGCCTTCGGTAGGGTAAGCAATGACTTCACCTTGCTGTAATGCCTGCAATGTATGTTGAAAGTTATCCACGGGTTACCTCGTTAATTCAGTTATCAAACTCGCTAAGTGTACAAATTATCATTCACTGTGACTAAAGCTATTTGTTTATAAAATGTATCAATTAACAACTTAGACTGACGCAAACGTTTTCCTTAAGCAATTTTACCCGTATAATGCGCGCAAAATATCTAATCACTAATTAAATCGTACCTGAAGGAGTTTGAGATGACTGTCGGTATTATCATGGGTTCTAAATCTGATTGGCCAACAATGAAGCTAGCTGCAGAAATGTTGGATCAGTTTGGCGTGGCGTACGAAACAAAAGTGGTTTCTGCTCACCGCACACCTCAGTTGCTTGCAGACTACGCAACCAGTGCGAAAGAGCGCGGTATTAAAGTGATTATTGCGGGTGCTGGCGGCGCTGCACACCTACCAGGCATGGCGGCTGCTTTCACAAGCGTCCCTGTACTTGGTGTTCCTGTTCAGTCTAAAGCACTGAAAGGCATGGACTCGCTACTTTCTATCGTACAGATGCCAAAAGGTATCGCGGTAGGTACTCTGGCTATCGGTGAAGCTGGTGCTGCTAACGCTGGCATCCTAGCCGCTCAAATCATTGGTACACACAATGAAGAAGTGATGGCGAAAGTAGAAGCGTTCCGCTCTGAGCAAACAGAAACTGTTCTGGCTAATCCAAACCCTGCAGAGGACTAATTCCCATGCATGTTCTTGTGTTAGGCGCGGGCCAACTTGCTCGCATGATGTCCCTAGCTGGGGCACCGCTGAATATTGAAATTTCTGCTTTTGATGTTGGCAGCAAAAATATTGTTCACCCATTAACGCAAGCGATTCTAGGCAACGGCTTAGAAAATGCGATTGAGCGTGCGGACGTCATTACTGCAGAGTTCGAACACATCCCTCACGATGTACTTGAGGTATGTGAGCGCAGCGGTAAGTTCTTACCGACAACAGAAGCAATCAAAGCTGGCGGTGACCGTCGTCTTGAAAAAGCCCTGTTAGACGAAGCAAACGTGAAAAACGCTAAGTACTACGAGATTAACTCTCGCGAAGACTTTGACGCTGCGATCGCTCACGTTGGCTTACCAATGGTATTGAAGAGCACACTTGGCGGCTACGATGGCAAAGGTCAATGGCGCTTAAAGACATTAGACAATGTTGACGCGACTTGGGCAGAAATGGCTGAGTGCATCGCCGCAACAGACAACCAAGCAATTGTGGCTGAAGAGTTCGTTCCGTTTGATCGCGAAGTATCACTGGTGGGTGCTCGTGGCGCCAATGGTGAGATTCAAGTGTACCCACTGGCTGAAAATGTTCACACCGATGGCGTGTTGAGCTTATCGACAGCGATTGATGACATTGAACTGCAAGAGCAAGCTAAAGCCATGTTCACTGCCATTGCTGAGCGTTTAGATTACGTTGGCGTGCTAGCACTTGAGTTCTTTGATGTTAAAGGTTCACTGCTGGTTAACGAGATTGCACCACGTGTTCATAACTCTGGCCACTGGACACAGCAAGGCGCAGAGACTTGTCAGTTTGAGAACCATCTACGTGCCGTGTGTGGTATGCCACTAGGCAACACCAAACTGATTCGCCCGACTGCAATGATCAACATCCTTGGTGAAGATACCCTACCTGAAGCAATTCTTGCTCAAAGTGGTTGCCATGTTCATTGGTATGGTAAAGAGAAGCGTGCAGGTCGTAAGATGGGCCACATTAACGTGAGCGCTGACTACAACGCAGAGCTGCAAAGAGCGTTATGCTCACTGGCAGACATTCTCGATAAGCAAGCCTACCCTGCTGTGCATGAATTTGCTGAGCAGATGAAGTCAGTCTACATTGCTTGATGAATATAGAACGTTTATTGGATATAGAAACGGCGCTCATTGAGCGCCGTTTTTTTATTTCTGGTCATTCACTTACTGCAATTAGCATCACTACTGAGATTGAATGTGATGACACTTGCGGTCCGCACATTGCTTTTTCATCCCGTGAGCTGTTTTCTTCTCAAGTAACAACGGGAACTGGCACTCTTCACAACGACCTATAACTGGTGGCTGATTAACGGCGAACTTACACTTAGGGTAGTTATCACAAGCATAAAAGATTTTGCCATAGCGAGATTTACGCTCAACCAGATGACCTCGGCCACACTCAGGACAGGCAACAAGTGGCTGCTCTTCAGGTTGTTCTTTCGGTTGATCTAAAGATTCGATGTGATTACACGTTGGGTAGCTACTACAACCAATGAACATCCCAAAGCGACCTTGCCTTAATACCAACTCGTTTTGGCATTTAGGGCACGGTACGCCCAGCTCTTTCACCACATGACCATCATTTTGATGAAGAGGCTTGATGTAATCACAGCTCGGATACTGCTTACAGCCTAAAAATGGGCCGTGCTTACCATGGCGAAGCTGAAGCTCCCCACCACACTGTGGACAAGGTTCATGCTCTAACGCATGTTCATGTGCTGAAAAAAGCTGATTATCAATCTTACTACTCATGACAAGCCTGTATTAATGCAAGATACCTTGCTCTTTGGTGTACAACAGCTCTTCCATTTGCGTGTAAGCACTTTCATTACCCGGTACATTGAATAGCACCATTAAGATAATCCATTTCAGATCATCCAATTCAAATTCGTTGGTCTCAAGCCCCATTACACGATCAATCACCATTTCACGAATCTCTGTCGTGAGCACGTTGATCTGCTCTAGGAATAGTAGGAAACCTCGACACTCCATATTAATACGTGAAATCTCTCGACTGGTATAAACACGCATCGAGGTATTGGAGCACATAGTAATCGCCGCTTGGTTGTCGGTATCTTGCAGTGCCGCAAGATCTTCTAACCAATGGAGGGCCTTATAAATATCGTCTTGGTGAAACCCTGCTCGAAGAAGCTCATCTTCCAGCTCGTCTTGATCCACCTGCAATTCAGAATCGCTATGGATGTAGGTTTCAAACAAGTACATCAGTATGTCCATCATCATAGCTTAGCCTCTCCCCTTTCGAATATAGCCACCGGAAACTGCAACAACATGCCCTGAGAGCTCAAGCTCTAAAAGCTGCATCATGACTTCATGCACAGGTATATGGGTTCTCTGTGCCAAAATATCAACGGGTGTCGCCTCTAATCCTACGTTAGCTAACAGCTGTGGAAATGGCAATTGTTCATTTTCACCCTTATTCTGCGTAGGTTCGAATAAGCTCGGCTGCTGATCTATAGACCAGTTTAACAGACTCTTTATTTCAATCAGAACATCTTGAGCATTTTGCACTAAACATGCTCCAGCTTTGATGAGACTGTTACCTCCG